>NZ_CAJQUM010000001.1:945207-1260277 GCF_907163265.1 Georgfuchsia toluolica | reverse complement strand
TGATCAGCAAGAGTTAATAACGCTGCATGTCCAAGGGATACTCGTCCATCACAATCAGCTAGGAAGCGAGAAATGCCGAAACATATCGTCCGACTGGTCATGCTGCTTTTGGCATTCGTTATTGTCGCCTATACGGCCAAGCAGTACTTCACCGCCGGTTCGTTCTATCAGTTCGGGCACTATCGTGGCCTCTCGGTGGCGGAGATCGCATCGGACAAACCCAAGTTCAAGACGCCAAAGTACTGCGAGCAATGCCACGCCAGCGAATATGCAGAATGGGCGAAGGGCGTGCACAACAACGTCGAACTCGGCAAGGTCGTCAAGTGCGAAGTGTGTCACGGCCCGGCGGGCAGCCGCGACGTCAAGGGCCGGTTCGACAACGTGACCACCGGCAAGGATCACCCCAGTGGCTTGAAGATGACGATTCCGGTCGACACCGCCAGGCTTTGCACACTGTGCCATGAGCAGATGCCCGGACGTCCCGCGCAGCAGCGGCAGATCGTGGTGGCCGAGCATGCCAGAACCCAGCAATGCACGGTTTGCCACAATCCGCATTCCCCCAGGACCTTCAAAGTGGCTGCCGCTAGCGCAGCAAAAGGCGATGCCGTGGCGGGCAAGGCGATCGCGGCTGGTTGCGCCGGATGTCATGGCGAAGCGGGCATTGGTGATTCCGCTCCCGGACTTGCCGGACAGAAGGCGGACTATCTCGTCATCTCCCTCAAGGCATACAAGACCGGCGCACGCGCTAACGAGTTGATGAGTTCGATAGCCAAGGATTTGAGCGACAACGATATCGCCAATGTTGCTGCGTATTTTTCCGCTGCCAAATGCAAGAGCGCGGGGAACGGGGACAAGAAGGCCGCCGCCGCAGGCCTGGCGGTTGCGGCGAAATGCGCTACGTGCCACGGCGCGCAAGGCGTCAGTACGCAACCCTCATGGCCGAATCTTGCCGGCCTGTCCGGTGAGTACCTGTTGGGCAGCTTCAAATCCTACAAGGCGGGCGAGCGCAAGAACGGCATGATGGATGGCATCGCGCAAGGACTGAGCGATACCGACGCGGCGAACGTCGCGGCATATTTTGCCAATGCAGCTTGCCGCTAGGCGTACGCACGCAAAGCGGTCAAGGTCAATGCAGCGAGGAGGGCTACCCAGATGGCAGATAACGACGAGCAGGAGAAACAGCGTCGCGAGCGCAGGCAAGTCCTGCGCTTCTTCGGCGTGGCCGTTGGTTGCGGCGGCATGGCAATCGCGGCCGGTACTGGCTTGCCAGGATTGTGCGAAGCGGCGGCCGCTTCAGAGGCCGCATCGCCGCCCAAACCGGATATACCGGATTACGACTGGACCAAGCATCGCTGGGCCTTTGGCGTGGACGCGACAAAGTGCATCGGCTGCCTGCGTTGCGTCGAGGCGTGCAAGATCGAGAACAATGTGCTTGCAGATGCGCATCACTTCCGCACCTGGGTCGAGCGCTACGTCACGCTGGAAGGAGAGGAGAAGGCACGCATCGACAGCCAGAGCGATCCGGTGAATATCGCGGCATCGGGTTCCGAAAGCGCATATCGATTCGCCAACCGCTACAAGGATGCGAAGGTGGACAGGGCTTTCTTCGTGCCCAAGCTTTGCAACCATTGCACCCATCCGGCCTGTGTGCAGGTATGTCCCACCGGTGCGACCTACAAGACCGAGGACGGGGTGGTGGTGATCGACCACAAGTATTGCATCGGCTGCCAATATTGCGTCCAGGCCTGTCCCTATGGCGCGCGCTACTTCAACGAAGAAAAAGGTGCCACCGACAAGTGCACCTGGTGCTACCACCGCATCACCAAAGGCCTGCAACCGGCGTGCGTGGAAGTTTGCCCGGTCAGCGCGCGTATCTTCGGCGATCGCAACGACAAGCAGAGTCCGATCAGCCTGTTCCTCCGCAACAACCGGGTTTCGGTGCTGAGACCAGAATCCGGCAATGCGCCCAATGTTTTCAACGTGGGTCTCGACAAGGAGGTGATCTAGTGGAAGCACTCTATGACGTTGCGCCCTATATCGGTTATGTCTATCCCAACGAAACCATCATTCCGTGGACTGTGCTCATCGCGCTCTATCCCTATCTCACCGGCCTGGTAGCGGGGGCTTTCACGGTATCGAGCATGTACCACGTGTTCGGCATGCAGCGCTTCAAGCCGGCCGCGCGCCTTGCCCTGCTGACATCGCTGTGTTGCATGGTTATTGTTCCATTGTGCTTGCTGACCCATCTGGGCCATCCGGAGCGGGCATTCAATGCCATGATCACGCCACACTGGAGTTCGGCTTTCGCCGTTTTCGGTTTTGCGGCTGCCGGCTACACCCTCCTGTTGCTTCTGGAAAGCTGGTTCGTGTTCCGGCCTTACATCGTCGAGCAGGCGCAACAAAGAAAAGGTGCCCTTGGATTGCTCTATCGTGTCCTGTCGCTGGGGTCCCATGACCTTTCCGAGGCAGCGATGCGCGTCGACCGCAAGTGGATTTTCGCCCTGGCGGTGATCGGCATCCCCGGGGCGCACGGTTTGCACGGCTATGTCGGCTTTGTGTTCGGTTCACTCAAGTCGCGCGAATGGTGGTCCTCCGATCTCATGCCGCCCATTTTTCTTTTTTCCGCCATCATCTCGGGTACCGCGCTGCTAATTGTGCTCTACGTCATATCCAGCCTCTTGCGCAAAAAGACAGTGGATTTGCCTTGCCTCAAGGGCATGGCTTATGCGCTGTGGGGATTCATGATGTTCGCCCTGGTGCTGGAGGGGGTGGAATTCGGAGCTCTGGTCTACCGTGGTCGGGAGGGAGTGGACATGATAATGGAGTACGTCAGGGGCCCGCTCTTCATTCCGTTCTTTACCCTGCAACTGGGGATTGGGTCGGTGTTGCCGATCGTGCTGCTCAGTTTCATGATGTGGCGTGGCACCACCGGCAAGGCACTGATCACGGGTGTCACGACATGCGCCGTCCTGGTGTTGCTCGCGGTGTTCATGATGCGCTGGAATGTGGTGATCGGCGGACAGGAGATATCAAAGACGGGCAGGGGGCTGCTGACCTATCATCTGCACTTCCTCGGCAGGGAGGGCGGTCTGGTTGCAGCCTGCTTGCTGGCTACGCCATTTGCATTGCTATCCTTTTTGGTGAGAATATTGCCACCATGGGATGACCAGGCGACAACTTGATAACCCTTTTGACATAACAAAACGCAGTGCTTTTTTCAATAACAAAGGAGGAGACAAAATGGAGGTCAGCAACCTGATCTGGCTAATATTGATTGTAGCGTTGGGGATTGGCGTTTTTGCCATAGGCTTAAGTCGTCATTTTGAGAATACCAAGAAGGGTAGTCTAGACGGCATGTAAGTTCGACATGTTCCACTGGGGTTTGTCCTGTCCCCAGTGGAGCAGGCATCAACGTCCTGCTGGCAGGGACAATCGCTCCACGCAAGGCGGCGCTGGCTTTCTTTTGTCCTCCGAAAGCCAGGCAGTTTCTTCCCGCGCTTGGGCATCACGCATCCCAGTCCTCACGCGTTCCCTAGAATCTCATCTTCCGGATATCTTGTCGCAGTTACGTTCGACTTGTTCGGTACATCTTCACAAATAAGACGGCTGGACGAATTGCGTGCCACAAATCCGGACGATTCACCGCCTCCTGCCTGATTGTCGGTGGCGGGCGGCTTGCGTATAATGCTGCTTTGTCAAAGAGGAAAACAGCATGAGACTGCTCCAGAAGGCGCTGACGTTCGATGACGTCCTCCTGGTACCCGCCCATTCGGCGATCCTCCCGCGCGATGTCAGTCTCGCCACCCGGCTGACCCGCAATATCCGCTTGAATATCCCCCTGGCGTCCGCGGCAATGGATACCGTGACCGAGGCGCGCCTGGCGATTGCCCTTGCCCAAGAAGGCGGCATCGGCATTCTGCACAAGAACATGGCGCCCAGTCTCCAGGCCGCCAAGGTGGCCAAGGTGAAGCGCTTCGAGTCGGGTGTGCTCAAGGATCCGATCACGATTCCCCCGAACATGACCGTACGCGAGTTGCTTGCGCTGACGCGGCAGCATCGCATTTCCGGTTTTCCCGTCGTTGCGCACGGGTGTGTGGTCGGCATCGTCACCAACCGCGATCTGCGCTTTGAAACCAATCTCGACCAGCCTGTCAGCGCCATCATGACGCAGAAAGAACGGCTGGTTACGGTCGCGGAAGGCACCTCGATCGAAGAAGCGCAAATCGTGCTGCACAAACATCGTCTTGAACGCGTGTTGGTGGTGAATGACAAGTTCGAACTGCGCGGCCTGATTACGGTGAAGGACATTCTTAAGTCCACTGAATACCCCGATGCCTGCAAGGACGAATCCGGCCGTCTGCGTGTTGGTGCCGCGATCGGCGTCGGTGAAGGCACCGAAGAGCGTGCCACCTTGCTGGCCGAAGCCGGTGTCGATGTGCTGGTCGTGGATACCGCCCATGGCCATTCGGAAGGCGTGTTGAAACGCGTCGCCTGGGTCAAGAAGAACTTTCCGCAGGTTGAAGTCATAGGCGGCAACATCGCCACCGGCGATGCGGCGAAAGCGCTGGTCGATCATGGCGCGGATGCGGTCAAGGTCGGCATCGGCCCCGGTTCGATCTGTACCACCCGCATCGTGGCGGGCGTTGGCGTGCCGCAGATCACGGCGGTCGACAATGTGGCGAACGCGCTGGCGACAACGGATGTTCCGCTGATTGCCGATGGCGGCGTGCGCTATTCCGGCGACATTTCCAAGGCCATCGCCGCGGGCGCACATGTGGTGATGCTGGGGGGCTTGTTTGCCGGCACCGAAGAGGCGCCGGGCGAGACCGTGCTCTACCAGGGCCGCTCCTACAAGTCCTACCGCGGCATGGGCAGCCTGGGTGCGATGCAGGAGGGCTCGGCGGACCGCTACTTCCAGGAGGGTGATACCAACGTTGAAAAGCTGGTGCCGGAGGGCATCGAGGGCCGCGTTCCCTACAAAGGTGCTGTCGGTGCCGTGATTCACCAGTTGATGGGTGGTCTGCGCGCCTCGATGGGTTATGTCGGTTGCCGTACCATTGATGAAATGCGGCACCAGGCGCAATTCGTCGAAATCACCTCCGCCGGCGTTCGCGAGTCGCACGTGCATGATGTGCAGATCACCAAGGAAGCGCCGAATTACCAGGTGAGCGAATAAATCCAGCGCCAGCTTGCGCTGGCGTTTTTCATCATCCAGGCCATGCACAACAAGATTCTCATCCTCGATTTCGGGTCTCAGGTCACTCAGCTCATTGCGCGCCGCGTGCGCGAAGCCGGCGTGTATTCCGAAATCCATCCCAACGACGTTTCGGAAGAATTCATCCGCGCTTACGGCGCCAAGGGCATCATCCTTTCCGGTAGTCACGCCAGCACCTATGAAGCGCAGGACTTGCGCGCGCCGCAAGTGGTCTATGAACTGGGTGTACCGGTACTGGGCATTTGCTACGGCATGTTCACCATGGCCGTGCAGTTGGGTGGCACGGTGGAGGCAAGCGACAAGCGTGAATTCGGTTATGCCGAAGTGCGCGCGCGCGGCCATACCCAACTGCTCGATGGCATCCAGGATTCGGTGACGCCCGACGGTCACGGCATGCTCAAGGTGTGGATGAGCCACGGCGACAAGGTTACCGCGCTGCCGTCCGGCTTCAAACTGATGGCCTCGACCGATTCCTGCCCCATCGCCGGCATCGCCGACGAGGCACGAAAGTTCTATGCGCTGCAGTTCCACCCCGAAGTGACGCATACGGTGCAGGGCGCGGCGATCCTGCGCCGCTTCGTGCTTGATATCTGCGGCGCAACGCCGGACTGGAACATGCCTGACTATGTGTCCGAAGCCATTGCCAAGGTGCGCGAACAGGTCGGCAAGGACGAAGTGATTCTCGGTCTTTCCGGCGGCGTCGATTCGAGTGTGGTGGCAGCGCTGTTGCACCAGGCCATCGGCGACCAACTGACCTGCGTTTTCGTCGATAACGGCCTGTTGCGGCTCAACGAGGCGGAACAGGTGATGCAGACCTTTGCCCGCAATCTTGGCGTCAAGGTTATCCACGTCGATGCCGCCGATCAATTCATGGGCCATCTCAAGGGCGTCAGCGACCCGGAGCAGAAGCGCAAGATCATTGGCCGCGAGTTTGTCGAGGTGTTTCAGGCCGAGGCAAAAAAATTACCCAAAGCCAAATGGCTGGCCCAAGGCACTATATACCCGGATGTCATCGAGTCGGCGGGCGCCAAGACCAAGAAGGCAAACACCATCAAGAGCCACCATAACGTCGGCGGTCTCCCTGAAACCTTGCATCTCAAGCTACTCGAACCGCTGCGCGAACTGTTCAAGGACGAGGTGCGCGAGCTTGGCGTGGCGCTCGGCCTGCCGCATGACATGGTGTATCGCCATCCCTTCCCGGGCCCCGGCCTGGGCGTGCGCATCCTCGGCGAAGTGAAGAAGGAATACGCTGACCTGCTGCGCCGTGCCGATGCAATCTTCATCGAGGAATTGCGCAATAACAGGGACGCCGACGGCAGGAGCTGGTACGACAAGACCTCGCAGGCCTTCGCCGTGTTCCTGCCGGTGAAGAGCGTCGGCGTGATGGGCGACGGCCGCACCTACGAGTATGTGGTCGCCCTGCGCGCGGTGCAGACGCAGGATTTCATGACGGCGCACTGGGCGGAATTGCCGCACGCGCTGCTGGCGACGGTCAGCAATCGCATCATCAACGAAGTGCGCGGTCTCAATCGCGTGGTCTATGACATCTCGGGCAAACCGCCGGCGACCATCGAGTGGGAGTGACTGGCAAAGACGAGCAACATCCAGCAACGTCTGGCCAATTCAAGTAGCAGGATCGTTATAGAAGGTCGCGGGTTGCTGGCATTGTCTGGCAACGGCGTGCAGTGTTAAGCAACGGCCTAATGATGATACAAAGCATTTTGCTTTGACTATGCGCGGTTGGTAGTCTGACTTTTTGTTTGTATCGATCGTTGTAGCCGTCGGTCGCCAGTTCGGCCAATCTGGCCGTCGACTGTTCGACCAACTCTGTCGGCAATATACCGGTTACCTGTCGCTCAGCGCCTGACAGCTACGAATGGCAGCTTTCTCATCCCGCGTGTTCGCGCTCTCAACCCGCTGCTGCCTATCGGACTGTCAGTGAATATTAGTCAGGGTTCAGATGCTTAATCGTCGTGAACACGACTATCCTTCAAGGACATTGCGAAGCACTTGTTGTGCCGATTCGAGCTCAGCGACCGTCGCCTGAATTCTTTGCGCATCGAATTCGGGTTGTAGTAGCAGATCATTGAGCTCTTTTGCCGCATCGCATAGGGCTGTGAAACCGACCGGTGCATTGCCGCCCGGGTCTGATAATTGCGCCGTCCCGCCATCGCCGACTTTTCAATGACGTGGCGCGATGCAATGCTGCCCCTCGCTTCGGCGACCCGCAGGATTATTGTTGCCGGGTGTTTGCCCGATCCCAGTAGGGTTCGACACCGATCCGGGCGATCAGGAAGTCAATGAAAGCCCGTACCTTGGTGGGCAAGTGCCGGGTGGGCAGGTACATGGCATAGACATGGCGCTCGACCGGGATGTATTCGGAGAGCACCGCCTGGAGTTGTCCGGCCTGCAAATCCTTGCCGATGATGAAGGTCGGCAGCAAGGCTACGCCGAGGCCGCCGAGGACGGCCTGCGACAGGGCTTCGTCGTCATCGACATGCAGCGAACCTGAAACCGGCACGTCGATTTCTCCCTTTGGCCCATTGAATCGCCACAAGCCTTGTTCTCCGGAACGGGTGTAGTCCAGGCAATTGTGATGAATCAGATCGGCTGGGATGAGCGGCAAACCGTATTTTTCGAAATATGCCGGCGTGCCGCACAATTTGCGTCGTACTGGTGCGAGCTTTCTCGCCACCAGGGGGAGCGGCGGTTCGGCCGTAACGCGAATCGCCATGTCATAGCCATCTTCGGCCAGGTCGATGAGCCGGTCGGTGATGGTCAATTCCATCTTCAATCCGGGGTGAGCGGTCAGGAAGTCGGCTAATGCAGGGGCCACATGCAGGGTGCCGAAGGCCACCGAGGCGCTCACGCGCAGCGTGCCACGCGGTTCGTCGTTGAAACTGCCGACAACCTGCTCAAGTTGCTCCATTTCTTCGAGAATTCGCCTCGCGTGGGCGGCGGCTACCTGGCCAATTTCCGTCAGGCTTAAATGCCGCGTCGTGCGATTGAGAAGGCGGGCACCTAAGACGATTTCCAATTTGGCGACTGCCTTGCTGACAGCTGAGCGGGATGTACTTAGGCGACGTGCGGCTTCAGCAAAACTATCCGCCTCGGCGACACGGGCAAATACAGCCAACAAATTCAGATCAAACATGCGGGCACACCATATGTAGGTAATCCTATATCCCATTGTATCCCC
This sequence comes from Georgfuchsia toluolica, assembly GCF_907163265.1. NCBI lineage: Bacteria > Pseudomonadati > Pseudomonadota > Betaproteobacteria > Nitrosomonadales > Sterolibacteriaceae > Georgfuchsia > Georgfuchsia toluolica. The sequence goes on along the minus strand of NZ_CAJQUM010000001.1, from coordinate 1,251,863 downwards.
GGAGGCTACATTTTGATTCCGATCCTGGGACTAATCAAGCCACGGTCAGTTGGATAACATGCACCATTATGAAACACGATAATGCATCTGCAGATTCCCGCCATGGCTTGCACACACAGAGGTCCGAGGATTTAGTCGTATCCATGGACGATTATGTCCGCTTGCGTGAACTCGTCGGAGATCACGCCTTGGCCGAAGAGTTGGACCGGGCAATTGTTATTCCATCGGATCGTATTCCGAGGGATGTGGTCACGATGAACTCTCGCCTGATCTACTCCGACGAAAGTACCGGAACGACGCGCGAAGTGGAGTTGGTTTACCCCGAAGAGGCCGATCTCATGACTGGCAGGGTTTCGGTACTGGCCCCTGTCGGTTGTGCGCTCCTCGGCCTGAGTGCCGGACAGTCGATTGACTGGAATTTGCCGGGCGACAAGGTCCATCGCCTGCGGGTCGAGCGTGTTCTCTCTCAGCCACGGCACAGTGGCACCAAGTCGGCCGCTGCCGAGACCCCATAACCAGCGGCATCAACATGCACACCCTCTGGATCAACGCACTGACACGTCAAACCAATTGCATGCTCGCCCAACAACCTGGCAAGGTGTTTCGCGCAATGAGCCGGGAATTTGAATCGACCCTGATCCGGTGCGCGCTGGTGGCCACGAGAGGGTGCCGCATGGATGCCGCCCGCTTGCTGGGTATTGGCCGCAACACGATCACACGCAAGATCCATGCTTTTGGGCTGAATACTGGCGATGCCACGTCCTCGCAAATCGTGAAACCGCAGTTCCGTACACAGCACAGCAAACGAAATAACAAACCACCCCGAGGAGAACCAAATGGCCAAATCGAAAAGAATCACTTCGCCCGATAAAGTGGCACCTGAATCGGTGGAAAATAATTCTGGCATGCTTCATCCGGTCACACCAGAGCAACGCTATCACTATGTCGAGGTTGCCGCTTATTACATAGCCGAGCGCCGCCGCAGCTTCGATGCGGGCTATGCGCACGAAGACTGGGCACAGGCGGAACTTGAAATAGATCGGTTGTTGGCCGAGGTGCAGATCAATCGATGAATGCGGCCCACAGGGAAAGCCAATTTCCTCGCCGTTTGACAAATGCAAACCTCGGTATCGCCGATTCGAGCAGAAAACTTGGGAGAAACAACGTGAAGTCGATTTCAACCGATGCCGTCTTGAAATTATTCCGTCAGGACGCTTTCCTTGACCTGCGCAAGCTGGCCGTACAACTGGGTGTTGATACCGCCAATTCAATGCTTGCAGCGGTCATCGGCAATCTGGTGCGAAAGGGAATAATTCGCCGCCTTGGTGGCAAAGGTCGTCATACCTTGTTCGTGCTGGCCACGTTTGAGGGATGAAGCCATGAGCGGACTTTTTAATAACAGATCACTGACAATTTTGAGTTCCCAGAAAACCAAGGAGGGCAGCCATGTTTCCGGAATATCGTGAGCTATTTTCTCAACTCAAGGCAAATGATCGTCACTTTGACAGCCTATTCATCAAGCACCATGAACTGGATCAGAAGATTCAGCTCATGGAGGCTTATGTCGAGCCGGCAAGCCATGAAGATATCGAGACCTTGAAAAAGAAAAAATTGCGGCTAAAGGACGAGATGTACGACTTGCTCAAAAAAGCCAGCGCAACCCAACCGGCATGAACACATCATGTGATGCAAAATCTGCCTCCCTCACGTGGAGGTAAACGAATGGTAGCCAGAATTCCAAAATGCTTCCCAAGAATCTTATCGCCTTCATCGAAAATGGCCTTGTCGAGAATATGACCATCAGCAGGGCATCCCCCGCTGCCGCATGGTCGGTGTTCGCATATGGCATGGCTCTGCCCGCTGATGTCATTGCCATGATCGAACTCAACCCCGAAGGCTGCCAACGGTTGTGGGCCGATCTCGATGCTGCCTACAGTTTCATCCGCAAATGCGGCTTCCAGCATCAGATCCTGATTGAGGGCTGATGGTTAGATGAATAGAAACATCTCACTTTGTTCCTCTCGGGAGGCCAAAAACTGATTCAGCAGGATTCAATGAGATATTCTCCGAATTCTCCCAAAGAGAATGTCACTCGATGAACGCCCTGGTTATATTGGTTTTACTGATCTTGATCTGCGGCTTTTTTGCCTTGGCAGAAATGGCCCTGGCGGCATCGAGACGGTCCCGTCTGCAACTTCTCGTCGATGCCGGCAGCCACGCCGCGGCACGGGCGCTGCGCATCAAGGAAACGCCATCGCGCTTCATTGCCGCCACGCAAACCGGTCTGACGACCGCGAGCCTGTTGGCGGGGATCTTCGGCGAGAATGCCTTGGCCGCACACATCGAGAATTTCATCGCAGCCTCGCTGCCGCTGCTGGCGGCAGCGCGTACCGAGATCGCCCTGACGACCACCGTCGTGAACAAATACTGCCAACAAAATCAAAACAGGCATGCAGTTGCGCAATAAAACGAGTGACCTTGTGCTTCATTGTATCCCTGCAGGCTCCATGGCCAATATGTTGACGACCTACATGAAGCCTCGCTGCTCAGCAAGCATCTGACACCAACGCCTGATGGCAAGGCGATCCGCTTCATCGACTTTGCCGCACCCCGTCATCAACGGTACCTGAAGTAGAACATGTGGCGGACGAAGCCTGCGAAGACGCGCTCTACGACGTGGCCGTGTTCCGGGAGTTCTGCCGGTTTGATCCGGGATGCGAGCGGATAGCGGATGCCACGACGCTGCTCAACTTCCGGCATCTGCTGGAACAGCACGACCTGGGCGCGGCCCTGTTTGCCAAGGTCGGCGAATTGCTGCTGGCCAACGGCATGAAACTGTCGGGGGGCACGATCGTCGATGCCACGCTGATCGCCGCACCGCCTTCCGTCAAGAACCAGGACAAGAGCCGTGATCCGGAGATGCACCAGACCAGGAAGGGCAACCAGTGGTACTTCGGCATGAAGCTTCACATCGGAACGGACAGCCAGAGCGGTCGGGTCCATGGCGCCAGCGTCACCGCCGCCAATGTCCATGACAACCATGAAGTGCCGAACCTGCTGCATGGCGAGGAAACCCGCTTCCACGGTAACAGCGCCTGCCGGGGCAAGGCGCAGCGCGAACGACTCAAGGACATTGCGCCAAAGGCAAAGGACTTCACCAACAAACGTGCCCACCGGAACTGCCCGCTGACGGACGCCGACAAGGGGACCAACCGTCGCAAGTCCAGTGTATCGGGGCAGGGCTGCTCAAGGATGCGCTGAAGTGGTTTCTACAGGCCCAATCGATCATTGCCGCGCGTGCTTTGATGGTCCATGCCAAGGATAATCACGCCGTTGAGTTCTATCAGCACTTCGGATTTGTCCCGTCGCCGCTCGACCCGTATCACCTCTACCTGACGACCAAGGACATTCATGAATCCTTGGCGTAGTCACTCAAAACGCTGCCTTTGCAGTGCCAGCAAGCCTTTCGGGATGCGTATCCCATCATCCATCTTGCATGCTTGAAAAATTGGGGGCCAAATCCGTCAAAAAATTATTTTTCAGGCAAAATCTGGCAACTACTTGAGTTGATAAGCAAGAGCATGTCGATGGTAAACCTGATGGTAAATTTTTACCCGAAAAGCGTTTATTCTTTTCAAATTAACTGCATGAAAAGCTCGTCAACAATCGAGTGGGAATGAAGTCTTTTGTGTGCGGCGCAGGCATACATTTATCGCAACTTGCTGCAGGGAATAAGCGCTAAAGTAAGTGCATAGTCAGCCCAACGACCGATGCCGTGCCTCGTTATGGCAGGCTTGGACGAGCGAATGGATATGGACCACGGAGAGAAGTTGAATGCGGTGACGCATCTTGTCGGGGCGCTGCTGGCGCTCGCCGGCTCCATTGTGCTTATCGTGCTGGCGGCGCAGGGCGGCGATCCGTGGAAGGTGGTGAGCGTCTCCATTTACGGCGTGACGCTGGTGTTGCTCTACAGTTTTTCCACGCTTTATCACAGCCTGGGCGGGCGCGCCAAAAAAATCCTGCGCGAGTTGGACCACCACGGCATCTATCTGCTCATCGCCGGCACTTACACTCCGTTTTGCCTGGTGACGCTGCGCGGATCCTGGGGCTGGTCGTTGTTCGGAACGGCGTGGGGACTGGCGCTGCTCGGCAGCCTGCAGGAACTGAGGCAAAACAGTGGCGCGCGCATATTGTCAGTCGTGATCTATGTCATGATGGGCTGGGTGGCCCTGGCGGCCATGATCCCGCTGTTGCATGCGCTGGGACCGGTCGGTTTCGCCTGGCTCGTGGCCGGCGGACTGTTCTATACGATTGGCATCATCTTCTATGCGCTCGACGCCCGCCTCAAACACGCGCACGGTGTTTGGCACCTGTTCGTGATCGCCGGCAGCGCCACCCATTACGTAGCGATCCTGAACTATGTGCTGTAAGTGGAGTGGGACACGACTGCTGTGTGCTGCGAACACAGCTCAGCAATTTAATTATTGGAGGCGCGACCCGGAATCGAACCGAGGTACACGGCTTTGCAGGCCGCTGCATAACCACTCTGCCATCGCGCCAGATGTCCCGTCCGGCGTGTGCGTGGGCGGAAATCGATGAAGCGGGCGCGATTTTATCGAACCGTACCCTTACTGTCCAGCCAAGTTCAGATTTCGCGCAGCACGTCGGCCCAGCAGTTGGGGGTTTCGTATAAGCGTATGCGTTCGAGCCGCAAATGGTTGCCATAAACGTCGCGATATAGCGGTTCCAGAATATCGAATGCGATCCTGGCGAGGTTTTCCGCGGTCGGCACCCTGTCGAGTATGACGGTCTTGTGATCTGGCAGCGCCGCAAGAAAATCGACTATGGGCGTGTCCCCGGCGCAGACGAGGAAGGCATGGTCCCATTTGTCCACCAGATGGATCCGGGCGATTTCCTTTACCGCGCCGAAGTCCATTACCATGCCATCGCTGCTGCTGCATGCATCATGAATGACATCGCCGCTCAGCGTCACTTCCAGGACATAGCGATGCCCGTGCAGGTGCCGGCACTGGCTCTGGTGTGCGGAAATGCGGTGCCCCGCATCGAATTCGAGGCGGCGAGTGATTTGCATGGCTGGGGTGATATGCTGATCGGCCTTGGATTATAGATGAGCAATGTCTGCAATGCCCCGCTCTGATGGTTTGCTTTCGGTCGATGACCATTCGCGCGACAGCGCGGGGATGACCTATGTCTATCCTGTTGTCTCGCGCCGGGCGCGCGGCATTTCGGTGGGAATCAACCTTAATCCGAACAACGCCTGCAACTGGCAATGCGTGTATTGCCAGGTGCCGGGCCTGGTGCGCGGGGGGCCGCCACCGATTGACCTGGCACTCCTCAAGGATGAGTTGAACCGGTTTCTGGATGAAGTGGAGTCAGGCCGCTTCATGCGGGAAAAGGTGCCGGTCGGCGCGCGGGTTTTGCAGGATATTGCCTTTTCCGGCAACGGTGAACCGACCAGCGCCGGCGAGTTCCCGGAAGCAGTGAATATCGTGGTGGAAACATTACGCAAGCATTCCCTGCTCGGCACGCTCAAGTTGCGTCTGATTACCAACGGTAGTCAGACGGGCAAAACCGGCGTGCAAAGAGGTTTGCGTGCGCTTGCCGCCAACGATGGGGAGGTCTGGTTCAAGCTGGACGCCGCGACGGCTGCCGGCATTGCCGCAGTGAATGGCGTGCGGATATCACCGGATGCACATCTGCGTCGTTTGAAGGCTTGCGCCGCGCTTTGCCCGACATGGATTCAGAGTTGTTTTTTTAAGCGCGATGGCAAGCTGCCGGCTGCGGCTGAAATCGACGCCTATGTCCATGCAGCAGGGCAGATGAAGGACAGTGTCAAAGGGGTGCATCTGTATGGGCTGGCACGACCTTCCATGCAGCCGGACGCGAGAAGATTAAGCCGGCTACCCGACCAATGGTTCGATGCGTTGGCCAGGCGACTGGAAAGCCAGGGGCTGAACGTGATCGTCAGCCCCTGACCCAAGGGGAAGCTGGAACTGGTTATTTCTTGACGGCGGACTTGGCTTCTTTCTTGAGTTCCCTGAACAGCCCGGGCTTTTTGGCTTTCAGGTATTCGGCAACCTCAAAATCCTCGCGCTTGGCCTTGCTGATGTCAATTTGTTCGACATGCACCAGGCGCAGCAGGTGCTGGACAGGGCGGGGAATATTGCGGCCGCTTTCATAGCGCGATCCACCACTTTGGGTAACCCCCAGTCTGGACCAGAACTGTTGCTGGTTGAGGCCGAGTTTGCGGCGGATGTCGCGGACATTAGCTGTTTTTTCTGAAGCTTTCATTGGTATTCTCCATGAGGAATATTCGGGGAATGCGCGCTTGATAAAAATAGGATGCCTACGTTCTAATGTCTATAACTAAAGTTATAGATGAGTTCAGTATATGGCATACTTGTACAACATACAAGAGCAGGATAAATGTTTTTTCCGGGCCGGCGCCAAGTCCGGAGAGTTGCCAGGCAAGGAGATTGCGGATCAGGTAAAATCGCGCCCTGTTTAACCTTAACTCTCCTTGACTTACGGCTTCATTCAGATGGCACTAATTGTTCAGAAATACGGTGGCACCTCCATGGGATCGCCGGATCGTATCCGCGATGTTGCGCGCCGTGTATCGCGCTGGAAGGCCAAGGGCCACCAGTTGGTGGTCGTGGTGTCGGCCATGAGCGGCGAGACCAACCGGCTGCTGGCCCTGGCGAAAAATGTTTCGCCCAGCCCGGACTCACGCGAACTCGACGTCATGGTATCGACCGGCGAGCAGGTCAGCATTGCCCTGCTGTCAATGGCGCTGAAGGATATCGGTCTCAAGGCGCGCAGCTATACCGGCGCCCAGGTAAAGATCGAGACCGACAACGCCTATACCAAGGCGCGCATCCTGAATATTGACGATGCCAATATTCGCGCCGATTTGAATAACGACACCGTGGTGATCGTCGCCGGCTTCCAGGGTATTGATGCGCACGGCAATATCACCACGCTGGGCCGGGGCGGCTCCGACACCACGGGCGTGGCGATTGCCGCCGCCCTGAATGCGGACGAATGCCAGATTTATACCGATGTCGATGGCGTCTACACCACCGATCCGCGCATCGTCCCCGAGGCGCGCAAGCTCGACCAGATTACCTTCGAAGAGATGCTGGAGATGGCGAGTCTCGGCTCCAAGGTATTGCAGATACGTTCGGTGGAGTTCGCCGGCAAGTACAAGGTGAAGTTGCGCGTGCTTTCCAGCTTCGAGGAAGAGGGCAAGGAAACGCAGGGTACGTTGATCACGTTTGAGGAAGGTCGCAAGATGGAACAGCCAATTATTTCGGGCATCGCCTTCAATCGGGACGAAGCCAAGCTTACAGTCCTTGGCGTTCCGGATCGTCCCGGCATCGCCTATCAGATCCTCGGTCCGATCGCCGAGGCGAATATCGATGTCGACATGATCATCCAGAACGTCGGCAATGACGGTACCACCGACTTCTCGTTTACGGTGAATCGCGGCGAGTACGAACGCGCGCTGAATATTCTGGAGCAGAAGGTCAAGCCGCATGTCGCTGCGCGTGCCGTGGTCGGCGACAACAAGATTTGCAAGGTGTCGGCGGTCGGCGTCGGCATGCGCTCGCATCCCGGCATTGCCAGCCAGATGTTCCGTACGCTGGCGGAAGAGGGCATCAATATCCAGATGATTTCGACTTCCGAGATCAAAATTTCCGTCGTGGTCGACGAAAAATATCTTGAACTGGCAGTGCGCGTACTGCATAAGGCTTTCGGACTCGAACAAGCCGCCTGACAAGTTTGACCGGGGCCGCGCGAGCAGATATGATCGCGCCCCTTGGAGACGTGGCCGAGTGGTCGAAGGCACGCCCCTGCTAAGGGCGCATCTGGGCAAAACCTGGATCCAGGGTTCGAATCCCTGCGTCTCCGCCAAGGAACAAGCAACCAAGCGCCTTTAGAGGCGCTTTTTTGTTTTGTATGCCATTTAGTATGCCACTTGTTGGGTGCTGGTATTTCTGATCGTTTGCGCTTATCTCGGTGTTCTCCTTCACATAACCTTAGCGCGCATTTGAATCGCGGTACCTGCCAGCGCCGATTTCACAGAGAGAGCCGCTAGGGCCGACAGTGCGGTGTTTAGCTTCACCAGTCATCTGTACTCGGCTGCATATTCCGGGTTGCTCGCGTATGACCGGCTCTAGCACAGAGTTCGAATATATTCCAGCGGCAGAATAGTCCTAAGGCATCCTTTTTCTGGGCAGACTACCGGGGGAGGGGGTGGTTATTGCTCATTCTTAAAGTTGTATTTTCAGAAGCGTCTTACTCCCCTGCAATCATTGGGAAGCCGGAGCCTTACGGTGTGCGGCGCGATGACAATTCTGTCTGTCTCGATCAGACCGCACCGATTGTCTCAGCCTGGCCAAAAAACCTCCTTGAAAGCATGAAACCAATTTCATAAGCTATCATTTGGAATGGATAATGATGGCGCTACGCCATAAACTTAAGGGTGCTATTTGAATGGCTATCCCTAATTTGAATAGATTGCTAGTAGGTCTCCTGGTAGGACTCGTCTTATCATTGACCCTATTTGCATACGGTCTAAGTACTTGGATTGCTATAGCTACTGGCGGCAATTTTCAGGCATTGGTGACCCGGATTCTTCCTTCTTTAGCGGCATCTTTTGCCGGAGCTTTTGCCGCTTACAAGTATTCATTGCTGTTAACGAACGAGAAGGCGAACGCAACCCAGATCAGTGCTTCGAATCACGCTATTTTCGCGCCTCATCACATGTACGCAATTCTTATGACCTTCAGGCGGGATTTGGTGGCAACCGGGAGGCTGTCTTGTGAACCTCAAGCAACTTGAATATTTCGTCCGTGTCGCCGAGCTGGGCAGCTTCAGCAAGGCGTCACTGATTCTGAATATTGCGCAACCGGCATTGTCGCGTCAAGTCCGTTTGCTGGAAACGGATTTGCGCGTCACGCTGTTGCTGCGCAACGGTCGCGGCGTCGTGCTCACCGAGGCAGGTCAGCGCCTGTTCGACCAAAGCCTCGGCATCCTGCAATTGGTATCGCGGGTGCGCGAGGATCTGGAAAGCACTCGCGGCGAACCGGGCGGACGCATTGTCGTCGGCCTGCCGCCAAGCATGGGTCGCCTGCTCACACTGCCGCTGGTCGATGGCTTTCGCCGCGCCCTGCCGAAGGCGCGCCTGGCCATCGTCGAGGGCTTGTCTGCCCACTTGGCGGAATGGATAGCCACCGGCCGGGTTGACATCGGGCTGCTGCACAACCCGGATTCGCAAACGGCACTTGAACTTGTGCCGGTACTCGACGAGTCGCTTGGCATGGTCAGCCCGGCTACCAACAGCCGGAAAATCAAGGTCGGCGCCAGCGCTGCAGCCAAGAAAGCTTCCAGTCGCGCAGGCGGTTCCCTGGCGGGATTAGGGGACACGGTAACCTTGGCCGAACTGACGGGTTTTCCGTTGATCCTGCCGGAACGTACTCACGCCATCCGCAAACTGCTGGAGACACAGGCGGCGCTGGCCGGCCGCAAGCTGAATGTCGCGCTGGAAATCTCCAGCGTGCAGTCGATCCTGGAACTGGTGCGCGCCGGTCACGGCCATGCCATCTTGACGCCCACGGCGTTGGCCGCCTCAGGCCAGCCAGAAGCTTACGTCCTGCGCAAACTTGTCGAGCCGTCACTGGCGAGCACCTTGTGCCTTGCGGTTTCGGCACACAAGCCGGCGACGCCCCTGACCAAGCACATGCTGCGCCTGTTACGTGAACTGATCCTGGCCGCGGCTGAGACTGTGCCATCTCCCACTCCGAGCCGCGCCCATAACAAAATGCGATAGCTAGTAGTGCGCCGCTTGGCTTGGCAGAATGCCGTTGTATTGCCACAATCGCTCCATCAATAATTGGTGGGACAAATGCAAACTTCAGTGTCCGATATCGCGACCCGAATCGTTGGCATCTCCTCGATGGCGACGCGCCAGGTGCTGGCCGACCTGGCTGGTGCTTACATGCAGTGCAGCGGCGTCGAGGTCAGCTTCGAATCGGTGGGCGGTGTGGATGCAGCCAAACGCTTGCAGGCCGGTGAACCTTTCGACGTGGTAGTTCTCGCCACAGATGCGATCGACAAGCTGGTCGCCGCCGGACGCGTGGTAGCCGACAGTAAGACCGACCTGATGCGCTCGGCAGTGGCGATAGCAGTGCGCGCCGGGGCGCCGCGGCCGGACATCGGTTCCGAAGATATGCTGCGGCGCACCGTGCTCGCAGCGCGCACCTTGGGCTATTCCACCGGGCCCAGCGGCGTGGCGCTGATGAAGCTGTTCGAGCGCTGGGGCATTGCCGCTTTGGTTCGCAGCCGCTTCGTGCAGGTGCCGCCCGGCGTGCCAGTGGGACAACTGGTGGCAAGTGGCGAAGTCGAACTCGGCTTCCAGCAGCACAGCGAGTTGATGCACCTTCCCGGCATTGCTGTGCTCGGGACTATGCCGCCCGGCAGCGAGATCGTCACTACCTTCTCGGCCGGCCTGTGTGTCACGTCGCTCCAGTCCAAAGCTGTGCGTGCCTTGCTCGGTTTCATGCGCTCTCCCGCCGCCACCACGGCCAAACGGCGCCTGGGCATGGAGCCGGCGTGAGTACCTCAATCAGTATTACTGGAGCATAGTGATGATCATCGACATTCACGGCCACTACACGACGGCGCCCAAGGCGTTGGAAGATTGGCGCAACCGCCAGATTGCCGGCATCAAGGATTCGGCAATGGCACCCAAGGCATCCGAGTTGAAGATCAGTGACGACGAACTGTGCGAGACCATCGAGACCAATCAACTGAAGAAGATGCGGGAGCGCGGTTCGGACCTGACCATTTTCTCGCCGCGCGCCAGCTTCATGGCCCACCACATTGGCGACTTCAATGTGAGCAGCATCTGGGCAGCGATCTGCAACGAGCTGTGCTACCGCGTGGCACAGCTGTTCCCGGACAACTTTATCGGCGCGGCCATGCTGCCGCAGTCGCCGGGCGTCGATCCGCGCACCTGCATTCCCGAGTTGGAAAAGTGCGTAAAGGAATACGGTTTCGTCGGCATCAATTTCAATCCCGATCCATCGGGCGGCCACTGGACTTCGCCGCCGCTTTCCGACCGCCATTGGTATCCGATCTACGAGAAGATGGTCGAGTACGACATTCCGGCCATGATCCATGTCAGTACCAGTTGCAACGCCTGCTTCCACACCACCGGCGCGCACTATATCAACGCCGACACAACAGCCTTCATGCAGTGCCTGACCTCGGACCTGTTCAAGGATTTCCCGACGTTGAAGTTCGTCATCCCGCACGGCGGCGGTGCGGCACCCTACCACTGGGGTCGCTACCGCGGCCTGGCGCAGGAACTCAAGAAGCCGCTGCTGCAGGACCATCTTCTGCACAACATTTTTTTCGATACCTGCGTCTACCACCAGCCTGGCATCGATTTGCTGACGAAAGTCATTCCGGTAGACAACATTCTGTTCGCCTCGGAAATGATCGGCGCCGTGCGTGGTATAGATCCCGAGACGGGGCACTACTACGACGACACCAAGCGCTACATCGAAGCGACGCTGAACCTAAGCGAGGACGACCGCCGCAAAGTCTATGAGGGCAATGCGCGCCGCGTCTATCCACGCCTCGATGCGGCATTGAAAGCGAAGGGGAAATAGCCATGAGCATGAACAATCTCGGCATCGTCAAACGCAACATCGTGCGTGCCGACCGTGCCGCCGTCGACAAGCTGTCGCGCTTCGGTGTGGCCACGATACACGAAGCCATGGGCCGCATCGGCCTGATGAAACCCTATATCCGGCCGATCTACACTGGCGCCCATGTCTGTGGCACGGCCGTCACCGTGCTGCTGCAGCCTGGTGACAACTGGATGATGCATGTCGCAGCCGAACAACTGCAGGAAGGCGATGTCGTCGTCGCCGCCTGCATCAGCGACAACGAGGACGGCTTCTTCGGCGACCTGCTGGCGACCTCGTTCAGGGCTCGCGGCGGCAAGGGGCTGATCATCGATGCCGGCGTGCGCGACGTGAAAGACCTGACGGCGATGAGTTTCCCGGTGTTCTCGCGTGCCATCAGCGCCAAGGGCACCATCAAGGCGACGCTGGGCTCGGTGAACATTCCGGTGGTATGCGCCGGCGCGCTGGTCAATCCCGGCGACGTGGTGGTGGCCGATGACGACGGCGTGGTGGTGGTGCCGGCCGGGTTCGCACAGCAGGCCGCCGACGCTGCCGAGACGCGCGAGAACAACGAAGCGGCAAAACGTGCGCGTTTTGCCGCCGGCGAACTCGGCCTCGACCTGTACAGCATGCGCGATGCGCTGGCCAAGGCCGGATTGAAATACATCGATTAGCGCCATGGGCCTGCCTGCCAATCCCCTGCAGTGGTCCATCGGGCTCGTCGGCTACGGCGAGGTCGGGCGCATCCTTGCCGAGGATCTTCGTGGCTGCGGCGTGGAGAACGTTCTGGCCTACGACCTCAAGCTCGCCGGGCCGGAGGATGCTTCGCTGCGGGCCCACGCACGGCAATTTGGTGTGCATCTCTTGTCCGGCCATGCCAATCTCGCCGCCGACGCAGACCTGGTGATTTCCGCCGTTACTGCCGATCAGACGCTTGCCGTCGCCATATCGGCAGCACCGTCGCTTGCCCCCGGCGCCTGGTTCCTCGATCTCAATTCCGCTTCACCGGGTGTCAAGATCAAGGCCGCCGCCATGGTCGATGCGGCCGGAGGCCGCTATGTCGAAGGCGCGGTGATGACTTCGGTTCCACCCTGCCATATCCGCGTCCCGCTGTTGCTGGGCGGTGCAGGCGCCCGCGAGTTGGCGCCGCTGCTCAAAGTGTTCGGCTTTGACGGCACGGTAGCCAGTGACAAACTTGGCGTCGCATCCGCCACCAAGATGTGCCGCAGCGTGATGATCAAGGGTCTGGAGACGATGGTCATAGAGAGCTTTACCGCGGCGCGCGCGTATGGCGTCGAGGATGCGGTGATCGCTTCGCTCTACGAAACCTTTCCCGGCATCGATTGGGAAAAGCAGGCTAGCTACTTTTTCCAGCGCGTCATTGAACATGGTCACCGCCGCAGCGAGGAAATGCGCGAAGTGGCCCAGACGGTGCGTGAGATCGGGCTCACGCCGTGGTCGGCGCAAGGCACGGCCGAGCGTCAGGCCTGGGTCGCCGACCTGGCCGACGCTGGGCTCTTCGGCGCCAAGGACAGCGAGGAGTTTGCCCGCAGCGTCGACTGGCGCGTCGAGGCAGACCGCATCCTGGACAAACTCAAACCAGGGAACTAAGCATGGAATTCCAGAAAACTCCCGGCTGGCTGGACTGGCACGCCGGCCCCTCGAAACCCCGCTTCAAGCTGCCTGCGGGCAGCGTAGATGCGCACTGCCACGTCTTCGGTCCTGGCGCCGAGTTTCCCTACGCGCCCGAGCGCAAATACACACCCTGCGACGCATCGAAAGACCAGCTCTTTGCGCTACGCGACCATCTCGGCTTCACTCGCAACGTCGTGGTGCAAGCCACCTGCCACGGCGCCGACAACCGTGCCATGCTCGATGCGCTACGGCACTCCGGCGGCAAGGCACGTGGCGTAGCTACAGTCAGGCGCACGGTTACCGATAGCGAACTACAGGAGATGCACGCGGCGGGCGTGCGCGGTGTGCGCTTCAACTTCGTCAAACGCCTGGTCGACTTCACGCCGCGCGATGAGCTGCTGGAGATCGTCGGACGCATCGCCCCACTGGGCTGGCACGTGGTGATCTACTTCGAGGCGGTCGACCTGCCCGAACTGTGGGACTTCTTCACCACGCTGCCGACCACCATCGTGGTCGACCACATGGGCCGCCCCGATGTTGGCAAACCAGTGGACGGCCCGGAATTCGAACTCTTCGTCAAGTTCATGCGCGACTATCCGAACGTATGGAGCAAGGTCAGTTGTCCTGAGCGACTGAGCGTCGTCGGGCCAAAGGCCCTGGACGGAGAGCTGAATGCCTATCGTGACGTGGTGCCTTTTGCCAGGCGCATCGTCGAGACATTCCCTGACCGCGTACTCTGGGGTACCGACTGGCCGCACCCCAACCTGAAGGACCATATGCCTGATGATGGCCTGCTGGTCGATTTCATCCCGCACATAGCGACGACGCCAGAACTGCAGCAAAAAATGCTGGTGGATAACCCGATGCATCTTTATTGGCCGGAGGAAAAATAGATGGCACTTGACAAGCCTTACAAAGACATACCTGGCACGACGATCTTCGACGCCGATCAGTCGCGGCTGGGCTACCATCTCAACCAGTTCTGCATGTCGCTGATGAAAGCCGGCAACCGTGCCCGCTTCAAGGCTGACGAGCGCGCCTATCTCGACGAATGGGCTATGACGGAAGAGCAGAAGCAGGCCGTACTGGCGCGCGACCTTAACTGGTGCATCCGTCTGGGCGGCAACATCTACTTCCTCGCCAAGATCGGTGCCACCGACGGCAAGTCGTTCCAGCAAATGGCCGGCAGCATGACTGGCATGAGCGAGGAGGAATACCGCAACATGATGGTTGCCGGCGGCCGCTCGGTCGAAGGCAATCGCGTGATTGGCGAGGATGGCGACGCCCAGGCACACCGTCAGCCGCAGGGCCGCGCTGGTCGCAAGGGAAGTCAATGACATGGCTCGCATAACCGCATCCGTCTACACCTCCCACGTGCCGGCTATCGGTGCCGCGCTGGACTCGGGAAAGTGCGGCGAGCCATACTGGCAACCGGTATTCAAAGGCTACGAGCCATCCCAGGCGTGGATCAGGGCCAATACTCCCGATGTCATCTTCCTCGTCTACAACGACCACGCCACGGCTTTCAGCCTCGACCTGATTCCAACTTTCGCCATCGGCTGCGCGGCGGAATTCCAGCCCGCCGACGAGGGCTGGGGCCCGCGCCCGGTGCCGGTGGTCAAGGGCCATCCGGAACTCGCCGCGCACATCGCCCAGTCGGTGATCCAGGATGATTTCGACCTGACCATCGTCAATAAGATGGACGTCGACCACGGCCTCACGGTGCCGCTATCGCTGCTGTTTGGCCAACCGGCGGCTTGGCCCTGCCCGGTGATTCCCTTCGCGGTTAACGTGGTGCAGTATCCGGTACCTTCCGGCCGCCGCTGCTTCAATCTGGGCCGAGCCATTCGCAAGGCTGTCGCGGCCTTCGATCAGCCGCTCAAGGTCCAGATCTGGGGCACCGGTGGTATGAGCCACCAGCTGCAAGGCCCGCGCGCCGGTCTGATCAACCGGGAATTCGACCAGGCCTTTCTCGACCAATTGATTGCCGATCCCGCAGCACTGGCGCAGAAGCCGCACATCGACTACGTGCGCGAAGCCGGCTCGGAAGGCATCGAACTCGT
Organism: Georgfuchsia toluolica; assembly: GCF_907163265.1. Taxonomy (NCBI): domain Bacteria; kingdom Pseudomonadati; phylum Pseudomonadota; class Betaproteobacteria; order Nitrosomonadales; family Sterolibacteriaceae; genus Georgfuchsia; species Georgfuchsia toluolica. The sequence continues at coordinate 1,236,445 of NZ_CAJQUM010000001.1, read as the reverse complement.
GATGTGGCTGATCGCGCGCGGCGCCATGGGCGACGAGTCGGGCCCGGGCACGCCGCGCGTTGCGCACCGTTTCTACCATGTGCCGGCAAGCAATACCGCCGTAGGCCATCTGATATTGGAGAACACCTGATGGGCAAGACAATCAAGGTAGCGCTGGCTGGTGCCGGCGCCTTCGGCATCAAGCATCTGGATGCCATCAAGCTGATCGAAGGAGTTGAGGTCGTCTCGCTGGTCAGCCGCGAGTTGGAGAAGACGCGCGAAACGGCAGTCAAGTACGGCATCGGCCATGTCAGTACGGATCTCGCCGACAGCCTGGCGCTGCAGGAGGTCGATGCCGTGATCCTGTGCACGCCGACCCAGATGCACGCCGCCCAGGCGCTTGCCTGCATGCAGGCGGGCAAGCATGTGCAGATCGAAGTTCCACTGGCAGACAGCCTGGCTGGCGCCGAGTCGGTGCTGGCCTTGCAGCAGCAGACCGGACTGGTGGCCATGTGCGGTCACACGCGCCGCTTCAATCCCAGCCACCAGTGGTTGCACAAGAAAATATCTGCCGGCGAATTCAATATCCAGCAAATGGACGTGCAGACCTATTTCTTCCGCCGCAGCAACATGAACGCGCTGGGTCAGCCGCGTAGCTGGACCGACCACCTGCTGTGGCATCACGCCGCGCATACGGTCGATCTCTTCGCGTATCAGACTGGCGGAACGATCGTCGCTGCCAATGCGTTGCAAGGGCCTCTGCATAAGACGCTGGGCATAGCCATGGACATGTCGATACAGTTGAAGAGCAGCACCGGCGCGATCTGCACATTGTCGCTCTCGTTCAACAATGATGGTCCGCTTGGCGCCTTCTTCCGCTACATCGGCGACAGCGGCACTTACATCGCGCGCTACGACGACCTGATCGATGCCAAGGACAACAAGATCGACGTCTCGCAGGTCGATGTGTCGATGAACGGCATCGAGCTGCAAGACCGCGAGTTCTTTGCTGCGATCCGCGCAGGCCGCGAGCCGAATGCCAGCGTTGCCCAGGTAATGCCCTGTTACTGCATCCTCGACCGCCTGGAACGGCAGTTGAATCAGAGCGCCTGATATGCAGCAGCGTCGCATCGGATCGTTCAGCGTCTCGGCCCTCGGTCTCGGCTGCATGAACCTCAGCCACGCCTACGGCACGCCGCCGGCGCCCGAGGCAGCGACGGCGCTGCTTTTGCGCGCACTCGAGCACGGCATCAATTTCTTCGACACCGCCGCGCTGTATGGCTTCGGCGCCAACGAGAGCCTCCTCGGCCGCGTGCTGAAACCGTACCGCCGGCAAGTCGTGCTGGCCAGCAAGTGCGGCATGACCGGCGTCGATGGCCGGCGCGTCATCGACGGCCGGCCTGAAGTCTTGAAGCGCACCTGCGAGGATAGCCTGCAGCGGCTGCAGACCGATGTCATCGACCTTTACTACTTGCACCGCTGGGACAAGAAGGTGCCAATCGAGGACAGCATTGGTGCGCTGGCGGACTTGGTGAATGCGGGCAAGATCAGGAGCATCGGTCTTTCCGAAGTGTCGGCGCCCATGTTGCGGCGGGCGCATGCCGTGCATCCGATCGCCGCCCTGCAGACCGAATACTCGCTGTGGACACGCAATCCGGAAATTGCCGTGCTCGAAGCCTGCCGCGAGCTGGATGTGACCTTCGTCGCATTCAGCCCACTGGCGCGCGGCTTCCTCACCTGCACGCTGCGCGACCCAGAGCTTCAGCTCGAAGCCAAGGACATTCGCCGCCAGATGCCGCGCTTCGAGGCGGCCAACTATGCGAAGAACTTGGAACTGCTGGCCGAGTACTACCGCATCGCCGATGAAATCACCTGCACACCAGCCCAACTCGCCCTGGCCTGGCTGCTGGCCAAAGGTGAATACATCATTCCGATATTTGGTACCCGACAGGCGGAGCATCTCGACGACAACGTCGGGAGCGTTGCAGTAAAGCTCGATCGCTCCGTCGTCGAACGGCTGGACACGCTGATCAATCAGCAAACAGTGACGGGGCCGCGCTACAACGCGGCCACGCAGCAAGAGATCGACACTGAAACATTTCGGATTGCAGCGTAGGAAACGGGACATGAACAGCGGCAAGCAGAAAAGGGTGATACCCGGCACCACGATGTTCGACGGCGAACAGGCGTGCAAGGGATACGCGCTCAACAAGATGTCATTTCCTTTCAACTCGGTGGAGAACCGGACCGAGTTGCTGCTGGACAAGAAAGCCTACTGCAGCAAGTACGGGTTGAACACGCAGCAGCGCGCGCGTCGTGGTGATTGGCACCGGCGGCCTCTCGCCCCAGCTCGACGGCCGGGCGCGCCGGCTCCATCAACAAGGAATTCGACCTGATGTTCATGGAAAAGCTGATAACCGACCCGCTGTGGGTGACACGTTATTCGAGTGTCGGCCTGGTCGAACTGACCGGCACTCAGGGCGTCGAACCGCTCAACTGGCTGACCTCGCGCGGGGCCCTGCTCGGCGAAGCGACCAAGGTGCATGCCAACGATCACATCCCAATTTCCAACACAGCTTCCGGCCTGCTGGCCATGGAAGCCGTGTAATCAAACGGAGAGAAAAGACATGAGAGTACAAGTTGCCATCATCGGCGCTGGCCCCGCCGGACTCATCCTCGGCCAGTTGCTGCACAAGGCTGGCGTTGACACCATCGTTCTCGAGGCGCAAACCCCGGAATATGTTTTGGGCCGCATCCGCGCCGGCGTGCTGGAGCAGGTCGCGGTCGACCTGCTCGATGAGGCCGGCGTCGGTGCGCGCATGCATGCCGAGGGGCTGCCACATAAGGGCATCGAGTTGCTGATCGGCGGCGTGCGCCACCGCATCGATTTCGTCGGTCTCACCGGCGGCAAGCAGGTGATGATCTACGGCCAGACCGAACTGACCAGGGACCTGATGGAGGCGCGCGCCGCGGCCGGCCTGAAGACCGTCTACGAGGCAAAGGAGGTCAGCGTGCATGACTTCGACAGCGACCATCCGCGCGTGCGCTACACCAAGGATGGCGTCGGCCACGAGATCGAGTGCGACTTCATCGCCGGCTGCGACGGCTTTCACGGCGTTTGCCGCGCCAGCGTGCCGCAGAATGCCATCGCCAACTTCGAGCGCGTTTATCCCTTCGGCTGGCTGGGGCTGCTGTCGGACACGTCCCCGGTCTCCGAAGAACTGATCTACGCCAAGCACGAGCGTGGCTTCGCGCTGTGCAGCATGCGCTCCCATTTCCGCAGCCGCTACTACCTGCAAGTTCCGCTGACGGAGAAAGTCGAGGAGTGGTCCGACGACCGTTTCTGGGACGAGTTGCGCCGCCGCCTCGACTCGCAGGCGGTGGCGGCGCTGGTGACTGGTCCCTCAATCGAGAAGAGCATCGCACCGCTCAGAAGCTTCGTGGCTGAGCCGATGCGCTTCGGCCGCATGTTCCTCGCCGGTGACGCCGCCCACATCGTGCCACCGACAGGAGCGAAGGGGTTGAATCTCGCCGCCTCCGACGTGCGCTACCTGTCGCGCGCGCTGGTCGAGTTCTACGGTGGCAGCAGCACCGGCATCAACCACTATTCCGCGCGCTGCCTGCGTCGCATCTGGAAGGCCGAGCGCTTCTCTTGGTGGATGACCAACCTGCTGCACTTCTTTCCTGACACGAACTCCTTCGACCAGAAGGCGTTGGAAGCAGAACTCGATTACGTAGTGCATTCCCTGGCTGGCAGGACGATGCTGGCGGAGAACTACGTAGGGCTGCCCTTCGACGATTAAGTTCGACTCACCCATCGGATGACTCATCTCAAAGTCTCGAAAACCACAGCCTGCCAGATTCTCAACGCTGTATCTCGACAAGCGCGAAATTGTGTGAATGGTTCTCCGGGGCCAAGAAAGGAAAATTGGGTAACAGCCGCCGCTGACAAAGAAGACGTCCGCCGCCCACGGCCCTTTTGTGCTTGCGTGGCCAGTGACATGGCATGGTGAGGGCGAGATAGTCCACGATCGACTGTGGCAATATCATCTGCATATAGCCGAGTCCGTGATGGTACCGTCTAATGATCGTAAAGCAGCATCGTTTTCACCCGCTTTGCCCTCATGCAGACGCTTCAGGCGATAGGCAATCTGCGCCCGGGTCAGGCCCAGCAATCGCGCCGCAGAAGACAGGTTGCCGCGGGCCTTGTCGACAGCAGTTTCGAGCAGCATGGCTTCGATTTGGTCAAGCGTCAGCACACCATTGAAAACCGCCTCAAGCAGATCCTTGCCGGTTTCCCAGCAGTTGATGTCAAGGCCTCCGGTAGGGTCGAGTCCGAATTCCTGCGGCTGCTCATCGCTGCTAGACAGGAACAGGTGCTTCACCTCGATTCTGGTCCCGCCAGGAGCCAGCATCACGCCGCGCTCAACCACGTTTTGCAGTTCACGGATGTTTCCCGGCCACGGATACGCCAGCAAGGCGCGTTTGGCCTTATCGGTAAAGCCACGCAGCTTCTTGCCATTGATCGCGGTGTGCTTGGCCAGAAAATGTTTTGCCAGCAGCGGAATGTCTTGCTTGCGCTCGCGCAAGGGCGGGATGACGACCTGGAAGGCATTGAGCCGGTAATACAGGTCGGAGCGGAAGCGCCCTTCCTTGACCAGTTGCTGCAGGTTAAGATTGCTGGCGACCACCAGCCGCATATTGACCTTGCGCGTCTTCTGGTCGCCGAGCCGCTCGATCTCACCGTCCTGTAGCACGCGCAACAGCTTGGCCTGCACCGAGGCGGGCAGGTCGCCGATCTCGTCGAGAAACAGGGTGCCGCCGTCGGCGCGTTCGAAGCGTCCCGGCCGCGAGACGAGTGCGCCGGTATAGGCGCCTTTTTCGACGCCGAAGAGTTCAGACTCGACCAGTTCGTGCGGAATCGCCGCACAGTTGACGGCGACGAAGGGCTTGCTGCAGCGCGGCCCCATTTCGTGCAGACTTCGCGCGAAGACTTCCTTGCCGACGCCGGTCTCACCCTGCAGCAGGACGGTGATGTGGCTGGCGGCGGCCTGCTTGAGCAGATCATAGGCGGCGCGAAATCCGGGCGAAATCCCCATGACATCTTGCGGCAATTGATCGCGGTCACCAATCGACGAGCGCAACTGCACCACCTGGGTTTGCAGGTCGATCAGCTGATCGGCGATCGATTCGCTGTTGAAGAAGCGCATCTGCTCGGCGGCATCCTCCCATTCTTCGGCCGGCTTGCCGATGATGCGGCAGTTGTTGTGCCCCATGCCGGTACATTCGACTTCCTTGTACAGAATCGTGCGGCCCATGAAGGCCGAGCTGTAACCGCAGGCGTAGCCGATCTGCGACCAGCACACCGGCTCGCTGTGAATGCCGTAGAGGCGGCGATGCGATTGACCTTCCCAGGAATGCTCCCAGAGAAACTCGGCGTAGAACTTTCCGGTGTGGCGGTTCAATTCCAGCTTGACCGGCATCACCTGCACGATGCCTTCCAGCGTATGCAGTTGCGGGCCGGTCATGAAAGCTTCCTGGTCGCTCGAATCCTCGGCGCGGGTGCGGGCCAGTTCGGCATCGCGCACGCCGGAGGCATAGCCCATGCGAGTCAGGATGCCCCGGGCGCGGTCCATGCCGAGGGTGTCAATCAGTTCCTTGCGCAGGGTTCCCTGCGCCTCGGCATGTACCAGCAGCATGCGGTGCTCGTGCAGCCATATCTGCCCGGTCTCGGCACAAAAATGCATGCGCGCGCGCAGATCCCCGTTTGTGATGCGTCCGACGCTGCGGAGTTTGGTCATTGCCGTACTCCCACTGTCATCTCCTCGCTCTGTTGGTGATCCGCATCTATAGCGATGCAGCGGATTCTTCACGAACTCTATACTGTCGACAGCCTTGAGCTCTTGCAAGTATATTCCAAATATGCAGAATCGACGGCCGTGGCCAAAGACGTTTGACAATCTTATTGTTGCCACCACTTCTGGAGCAGGGCTTGAACATACAGCGTTGTGGTATCGGGCGTTGTCCTGCGCGATTACCATGCGCTTGTCCCGCGAGCGATGCCGCAAAAGCTTCTTGAGAAATGTCTCGAATGCTGCTGCGTCGAATCTTTTTGCACATGGCGCGAACGAACTTGCCGGTACTCAGGCTCACCGCGCCGAAGCAGGCCACCGATTTGCGGTGGGCGCATGCATCTAAAACGAATGAACCCCAACAGCGAACGAAATATCCCTTGACACGGTATCGGTAATCAATTAAAGTTCGTCTGATGATCAGGTTATCGGATTAACGATCCAAATCTACCTAATAAGGGGGCGAAAATGGCAGATGCATCGTATGACGCGATAGTGGTTGGCGGAGGGCATCACGCCACCATCATTTCCTGTTATCTCGCCAAGGCGGGCTTGCAGGTGGCGGTATTGGAAGGACACACCGCCCTGGGCGGGGGTGCGGTCAGCGAGGAAGCGCCGGCACCAGGATTCCGCCAGAATCCGCACGCGCACTTCACCCGCTTTTACGGCCATCCGGCCTACGCGGATTTCAACCTGCGCGAGGAGGGACTCGAATACGTCTTCCCAGAACAGAACGAGGGCATGATTTTCGAGGATGGATCGAGCTTCATCGGCTATTCAGCTTTTCGCGTGGTCGACCCGAAGACTGGCCGCACCGAGGAATCGCCCGAGAATGTGAAGAAGACCTATGACCAAATCAAGGCATTTTCGCAGCGCGACGCCGACATGTATCTGCGCTTGTTCGATCAGTACAAGAAATACTGGAAGAAGGCCTTCCACAAGAACCGCTTCACCGCGCCCACGCCTTGGGGCACGCCGGATGATCTTGAGGCGCTGTGCTATATCGCCGACAGCGGCATCGAGCCGGTGCACCAGTTCATGTCGGTGCGCCAGTGCGCCTACGACTTCTTCGAGAGCCCGGAACTGCGGACGCTGTTCATGCGCGCCTGCCCGACTTCCAATGGCGCCTTCCCCGACGACGCGATGGGCCTGATGAATCTGATGCATGTCATGGGCCTTGTGCTGTCCTTCGAACCGGCGGCGATCGTCAAGGGTGGCACCCAGTCGATCACCGACGCCTTGGTGAAGGTGGGCAAGAAGCTCGGCGTCCAGCATTTCACCGGCTACGAGGTCGACGAGATCATCGTCGAGAACGGCGCCGCGACTGGCGTCAAACTCGCTCGCGGTGGTGTCCTGAAAGCGCCGCTGGTGATTTCCGACCTCGGTGTGCCGCAGACCTTTCTCCGCCTGCTGCGCGCGCAGAAGTTCGACGACAGGTTGTTGCACCGGATCAAGAACATCCACTACGACCGCGGCCAGATCTTCTGGGGCAATGTGGCGATGCACGAACTGCCCAAATACACCGCCGACAACATCAATCCGGGTGTCGGCACGCAGCCACGCTTGTATACCGGCGCCAAGGATCCGGACTACATGGCAAGCAAATATCAACACGACATTTTCCTGCTCGGTTTCCCGCAACAGCCCTATATCCTTACTGCACCCGACAGCATCTGGGACAAGACCCGTGCGCCGGAAGGCAAGCACACGATCCTGATCGAGGACTTCACCGCGCCGGCGCGGCTGTTCTCGGCGCGCGACTGGGGGCGCATCAAGGAAGAGTTCACCGACCGCGCCCTCGAGGAATGGCGCAAGTACGCGCCGAACATGACCAAGGACAACATCATCGGCGTGCGCATCTATGGTCCCTACGACGTGCAGGCCGGCAAGCCCGACATGAAGGAAGGCGGCTGGACCGAAGGGGCGATGTTCGCCTCGCAGCTCACCCGCTTCCGCCCCACGCCGGAAACGTCGGGATTTCGCACACCGATCAAGAATCTCTACATGTGCTCGTCCAACCTGCATTCGGCCGGCGGCATCGGTCGCGGCTCAAGCTACATCGCCTACAAGATCATCGCCCAGGATCGCTCTTTGGCGCGCATCTGGGAACAGGCCGGGCGGGAATTCTAACCAGAGGAGAGCGGGATGCGCGTCGTCGTCTGCCTCAAGCAGGTCATCGATCCACTGACTCCGGCGTCCACCCTGGCGCTCGATCAGAACGAGAAGAAGATTCGCGCTGGTGTCTCCGCGCCGCCGGTGATCAACGGTTTCGACGAACAGGGGCTGGAGGCGGCGCTGCGGCTGCGCGAGGCGATCAAGGATCTGGAGATCGTCTGCGTGGCCGCTGGAGAGAGCTTCAACAACGAAGTGATGAAGCGCTCGCTGGCGGTTGGCGCCGATCAGTTGATCCTGGTGCAGGATCCCTCGCTCGACACCTGGGATCCCTATCTGATCGCGCAGGCCTTGGCCGCCGCGATCCGCCAGGTCGGCGGCGCCGACCTGGTTCTGTGCGGGCGCCAGGGTTCCGACTGGGACAACGCGCTGACCCCCTACATCCTGGCCGATCTGCTGGCGATGCCGCTGCTTACGCTCGCCAAGAGCGTAAAAGTCACTGACGGAAAGCGTGTCGAGATTGAACGCGTGCTCGCTGACGGCTCGATGATGATGAATGCCCAATTGCCTGCGCTGGTGACGGTCACCAGCGAGCTCGGCGCCTTGCGCATGCCCAGCGTCTCGGCGCGCCTGCAGGCGGCGCGCAAGCAGCCGAAGCAGATCGCGCTGGCTGAGCTCGGTGTCGAGGCCGCAACGCTGCATGCCCCCGAGGTGGTGGCGCTTGCCATCCCGCTCACCGGGCGCAGTTGCACCTTCATCGAGGCTGCGGACGGGCCGGCTGCCGGCGCGCGTCTGGCCGAAACACTGTTGCAGGCCGGGGTGATTCGGCTCGGCGGGGAGCGCTGACCATGACGGGCATTCTGATAGTTGCCGAAGTCGACGCCGGCGAGTTGCGGCCGGAGTTCTGGGAACTGGTAACGCTGGCCAGAACCATGACCGCCGTTGTTTCCGGAGGGATCAGCATCGCTGTCATCGGCGCCAACGTGGATGCAGCAGCGCGCCAGGCGACAGCAAGTGGTGCCGATGCACTTCACATAATTGAGGATGATCGTCTGGCCGATCCGTGGCCTGAGGCGCATGCCGCGGCCTTGATCCAGTTGTGCGGCAATCTTGCGCCGAAGCTGGTAATCGCGCCGCGCACGATACTCGGTGCCGAGATGGCGGCACGCCTGGCGGTGCGTTGCCGCTGGCAGTTGGTGCAAGACGTGACCCAGATTGAGGCGACGGCGGACGGCGGTTTACAGGGCTCGCGGCCCGTCTCAGGCGGTGCCGTCGCCGCGACGGTGCGCGCTGGTCCCGGTCCCTGGGTGGTGGTACCGCGTCCGCGCGCGTTCGCGCCGGCCGAACCCGACACCGCTGTCACCGACATCGCGCCCGTACGCCACGCGTTCGAGCCGCCGCCGCTGGCGACGGCGTGCGAGGCGCCGAAGCGCATTGCCGTCGAAGGCATCAGCGTCGAGCGTGCCAAGACCGTCATCTCCGGCGGCGGCGGGCTCGGCGGCCCCGCGCCCTTCGCCTTGTTGCGCGAGATTGCCGATCTCCTCGGCGGAGCTGTCGGCGCATCGCGCGTCGCAGTCGATTCCGGCTGGGTGCAACCGGCCTTGCAGGTCGGCCTGACCGGCAAGACCATCGCCCCCGATGTGTACATTGCGGTCGGTATTTCCGGCGCAATCCAGCATCTGATCGGTTGCTCGTCGTCGCAGGTGATCGTCGCCGTTAATAGCGATGCATCCGCGCCGATCTTCGGGATCGCCAACTATGGCGTCGTAGGCGACTGGAATGAAGTCATGCCGGCATTCCGCGACGCATTGGCCGGACGCGCTGCGTGATCTCCGTGCGGTCGCACTGAAATGTCGATCGAACTCGCCCTGCGCCTCGTTGTTGTTGTTGCGGCGCTCGTTTGGGCCGGTTTCCGCTTCGAGCGTCTCGCGCGCCCGCTGCTGGCCGCGCCAGCCGAGGCGCGCCTGGGGCCGTTCGCACCGCGCGCCTGGGGCGTGGTGGTGAATATCCTCGGCCACGCGCGCTTGCTGCGCAAGCCCTATGCCGGGCTGTTGCACATGATGATGTTCTTTGGTTTTGTGTTTCTGATCACTGCCGTGGTGCAGGTATTCGGCGAAGGCATCTCGCCGCTGTTCGCGCTTGAAGCGATCGGCGGTACGACCTGGATCGCGCTTGGGCAGGATATTTTCGGGATCCTGTTGCTGGTCGGCGTCACGATGGCAGCATACCAACGTGTGGTGCTGGTGCCGGCGCGCTTCGAGGGCTCCAACAAGGGCGATGCCGCGATCATCCTCGGCTTGATCGCGGCCGTCGCAATTGGCATGCTGCTGCAGAACGCCTGCCGCATCCTTGGCAGTGATCCTTCGGCGGCATGGCGGCCGGTCAGCTCGGCTCTGGCAACGCTGCTGCTTTCCTTGGGCATGACCGGACCGGCAGCGCATGCCGGCGCGACGGGGTTCGCGTGGCTGCACATGCTGGCCATCCTGGCCTTCCTCGTCTACATTCCGGGATCCAAGCATCTCCATGTGTTCGCCGGCATCCCCAACGTCTACTTGCGCGACCTGCAGCCGGCCGGACGCCTGATCACGATCGATCTCGAACAGCCGAAGCTCGGCCTTTCGGATATCGGCCAACTCGGCCGCAAGCAGGTGCTCGACCTCTACTCCTGCACCGAATGCGGACGCTGCCAGGAAATGTGTCCGGCCTATGCTTCGGGCAAGCCGCTCAGTCCGAAGTTGCTGATCATGAATCTGCGCGACCATCTCTTGGAAAAGCAGGGGGGCGACGGACAGGGTATAGGCGGCGCCTTGATCGGCGATACCATCAAGGAAGAAACGATCTGGGCATGCACAACCTGCCGCGCCTGCATGGAGGCCTGCCCGCTGTTCATCGAACATGTACCCAAGATTGTCGACATGCGCCGGCACCTGGCGATGGAGGCCGGCAGCGTTCCCGACGGGATCTCTGGCGCGGTGTTGTCGATTGAGCAGCGGGGTCATCCTTGGGCGGGCACTCGATTCTCCCGTCTGGATTGGTGCCGTGATCTCGACGTTCGCGTGCTCAAGCCAGGAGAGACGACCGACACGCTGCTCTGGGTCGGTTGCACGGCAGCGCTCGATGCGCGTGCGCAGAAGGTCGTGCGCTCCCTGGTGCGCCTGCTGCGCGCGGCAAAGCTGGATTTCGCCATTCTCGGCGACGACGAGAAATGCACTGGCGACGTCGCGCGCCGCACCGGCAACGATTATCTATTCCAGATGCAGGCTGCAGCCAATGTTCAGACGCTCAATGCGCGTACCTTCAATCGCATAGTCAGCGTTTGCCCGCATTGCGTCAACACGCTGAAGAATGAATATGCAGATTTCGGCGGCGTGTACAAGGTTGCGCACCACAGCCAACTGCTGGCGGAGTTGATGGAGAGCGGTCAACTGCCGCCTCTGCAGGAGGAGAGCGTGGCGGGCACGGTTACCTTCCACGATCCTTGTTATCTAGGGCGCTACAACGGCGAATTTGATGCGCCGCGTTCGGTCCTCGCGGGAGCGGGTGCGACGGTTACTGAAATGGAGCGTTCCCAAGGGCAGTCATTCTGTTGCGGCGGTGGTGGCGGACGCTCATTCGCGATCGAGCCACCGAATCAGCGCGTCAACGTCATTCGTGCGACGCAGGCGCGCGAAACAGGCGCTCCGGTGATTGGCACGGCCTGTCCGTTCTGCTTGTTGATGCTTGAGGACGGCAGCAAGACGGCGGCGCGGCAGGGAAACGGCAAGGCCCCGCTGCAGCAGGTTCGCGATATCGCCGAAATTCTCGATGCGTCCATGCACGGCACCAGCGCGGGGGTGGCCTTGTGAGCCCCGGCGTCCCGCAAGCAAATGGGCCCACTGGCCCCTCAGGTTTTGCGAGGGTTGCGTGCCCGCGCTTTGCGCGCACCAGGTGCTTTTCTCTTGCTGTCCTGGGCAACGTCTTCGGTGGAATCGAGAACCATCTGGAAGCCATGCTGCATATGTTTTTCGCTGGCGGCCCTGGCTGCTTTCGGATTGTGATCGCGGATCGCGGCGAGGATCGTTTCGTGATCCTTCAACAGCGTCTCGTAATTCTCGAGACGACGGCGCGAAAATCGCCTCGACTCGAAGTAGAGACTGCGCAACAGGCGTGTCGCGAGCAGCAGGGTCTGATTGCCACTGGCATCGGCGACTGCGGTATGGAAATCCAGCGCCGTCTGAATGCTCGCGGCCTCGTTGCCGATCGCCCTGCGGCCCGCTTCAATCGTCTCCGCGATGCGCCGAATGCCAGCTGCATCCGCGCGCTTCGCCGCCATGGCCGCGATCAACGGTTCGAGCATGAAACGCGCCTCGACAATGTCATTGATCAGTTCCGTGCTGGTGAATTCGGACCAGTCCGTCAGCGCAAACAGGGGCGCCGTGTTGACCAGAATCGTTCCCCGGCCTGGCTTGGCCTCTGTCACGCCGAGAATCTGAAACACACGGAACGCCTCGCGAATCGACGAGCGACCGACTCCCATTTGCTCGGCAAGCACGGATTCAGGAGGAAACTTGTCGCCGGGTTTGATCTTGCCAATGGCAACTAATCGAGCGATCTCATGAACGATCGATTTGGAAAGGGACGCATTGCGAGTAATGGATATTTTGGCTAGCATTAAAGTTGGTCTGATAAACAGATAAGATGGCTTCCGCAACTATGCACTACCAGCGCCGAGGATTCAATAGATTTCGAAGAATTTGACAGCATCCTATAGATAGCTTTAGCAGGAATTGTATAAATGAGTTGATCGAGCGCCAGATAAACCGCATGATGCCGCCATAGAGGTTATTAGAGACGCCCGTAGAGGTGTTGAAGGCGATATGCGGAAATTTGAAACAATCAAAATTAGGAGGAAGATCATGACCAACATTGCCGTCGTTCAGACGAAAATGGCATCGCCAGCTGTTCCAGGTTTCGAATTTGACGAGAAGGCTGACCTGGAACAATCGCCTGCCTGGTTTCTCGATGCGACCCACTCGGTTCCGCCGTGGACGCCTCTTTTCGGTTGGTTCTGGATCAACTTTTGCCGGCACGGCATGCAGTACGGCGCGGAAAAGCTTTCGCTGCCGACCGTGAAGGGTTGGGACTGGCGCTTCAAGAACGGCGGCGGCTACCTGACCGTGATGCTGGTCAAGACCGAGGCCGAGCAACTTGAGCGGGAGAAGCGTTTTCGCGTGACGATCCGGCCATTCATCGAGAATTACGACGGCCTCTGGCGCAGCCAGCTCGACGAGATACTGGCTCTGTACGAAGATCTGAAAAAGCTCGACCTCGACAAGGCCAGCAATATCGAACTCCTCGACAACTTCGAGCAGACGATCAACGTTTGCCGGCGCATGTGGGAAGTGCACATGTACATGATGTACGGCACTTTCACGGGCTACATCCTGTTTGAGAACATGTGTCGCGAGCTGATAGGAATCGACGACACCCACCCGCTCTTCCACAAGCTTATCGCCGGCTTCGACAACAAGGTCCTCCAGGTGGACAAGCGGATCTGGGAGTTTTCCCAGAAGGCGGCAAAGTTGGGACTGGCGGACATCATCCTGCGCAGCGAGTCAGCGGATATCGCGGCAAATGTCGAAGCTGCGCCGAGTGGACACGGGTTCATGGCAGAGTTCCGCGCATTCCTGAACGAGGACGGCTGGCGCATGCAGCGCATGTCCGAGATGAACATGCCCACCTGGATCGAGGATCCTGCCCCGCCCCTGACGAACCTCAAACAGTTCCTGGTGAAAGGGGGCGGCTTCAACCTCGAGGAGGAGCGCGAAAAGATCAGCAAGGAGCGGGAAGCAGCCGAGAAGGAGGTGTTCGCGAAGATTGCGCCCGAGCAGAAGGGATGGTTCACAACGGTGCTACGGCTGGCACAGAAATCGGGAATCTTTAGTGAGGAGCACGACCACTATCTCGACCTCTATACACACGCCATGATGCGCCGCTCTGCGCTGGGTATCGGTCGGCGCTTGGTCAGCGCGGGCGCCATCGATACTCTCGAAGACATATTCTTCATCACACCCGAGGATATCCGCAAGGTGGCCATCAACCCGGACCAATACAAGCTGCAGCCGAGCGTGGTGAGCCGGCGCGCAGAATGGCAGGAGTGGTGCAAAACGCCCAATCCCCCGGTGATTCTCAGGGAAGGCTTCGACATGGACCAGGCGATGGCCATGCTGGTCAAGTCGAATGATCCGATTGCCCTGAAAGTGGTGGTGGGCTCGATGCCCGTTGTGAGAGCGGAGCTCAATGCCGATCTGCATGGTACTTGCGGTTCGCCGGGGGTCGTCGAAGGACTGGCGCGGGTGATCCTCAGCGAAGACCAGCTCGCCGACGTCCAGCCGGGAGAGATTCTGGTTACCGCGACGACCTCGCCGAGTTGGACGCCGGTATTCTCCTTCATCAAGGGCGTTGTCATGGACAGGGGCGCATCCTTGTCGCACGCGGCGATTGTGGGACGCGAATACGGCATCCCGGTGCTGATGAATGTGTTTGTCGGAACCCAGAAAATCAAGACGGGACAGCGGATACGAGTGGACGCCAACATGGGTGCCCTTTATATCCTCGACAAGTAATTTTCTCCTGCGAACCGACGGGCAGCAAGGCTGCTTCGTCTCGAACTATCACTGGCTAGGAGCAAATGCTGATGACGAAGAAGTGGATATATGCACTGGAAGAGGTTGGACAGGAGCACCTCAACTTGGTTGGGAGGAAGTGTGCGAACCTGGGAGAGATGACCAAACTCGGGATGCGTGTCCCGCCGGGATTCGCGATTTCGGTGGACGGCTTCGAGAACTACATGCGGGTGACTGGTCTCGGCAGGCGCATCGAAACCTATTTTGCCTCGCTTGGCGAGGATCTGAAGAAGAGCGTCCAAAAACAGATGGACGCCAGCCGTGCGGCGAAGGACATGATCGCGGAAACACCGTTGCCAGCAGGCATCGCCGAGCAAATCGTAAGTAACTACGAGGCGCTATGCGCCCGCTGTGGCGAAGCTGACTTGCCGGTAGCAGTGCGCTCCAGCGGCTCCGTGAGCATGCCCGGCCAGATGGAGACCTACCTCCACGTACGCGGCAGTTCTGAGGTGATGCGGCGCGTGCTCGAAGTCTGGGAGAGCACGTTCAACACGCGCGCCATCGCCTTTCGCCTGGAAAAGGGGATGGCCGTGGACAAGGCGCCGATAGGCGTCGCCGTCATCAGGATGGTCAGTGCCAAGAGCGCTGGCGTGTTGCTCACGGTTGTCCCGACTACCGGCGACACGGATCACGTGGTCATCGAGGGCAACTGGGGTTTGGGCGAGAGCGTGGTGAGTGGCGATATCACGCCGGATAATTTCATGGTAGACAAGGTGAGCCTGGCCATTGAAAAGAACATAAACAAGAAGTCGCGCTATGTCGTCTCAACCGTTAATGGCACGGTCAAAGCCGATGTCCCTTCCCACCTGCAGGAGATTCCGTGCCTCGAAGACGCGGAAATCCACGAACTCGTCCGCATCGCCCTGAGTGTCGAAAAGCACTTCGGCGTGCCGCAGGACATGGAGTGGGTGGTGGATCAGGATCTGCCGTTCCCTGAGAATGTGATCTGGGTGCAGGCGCGTCCGGCGAAGTTCACCGCGCAACGGAAAGATGCCGATGCCGACTACATCGTGGACCAGATGGCAAGGCTCTTCCGCCGTTGACCCGATCTGGATTGAAGCTCGGGAAGTGACGAAGCCCACAGGAAAAGATACGTCGTCAGCAAACTTCACCCGCACAAGGAGGATTCATGGCTGTTCTGTTCAACCAACATTGGGACATCGCACCAGGAAAGCAGGAGGCCTATTCCGACTTCTTGATGAGTTATTACAACCCGACGCTGGAAAAAATCGGCATCAAGCTGGTTGGCGGGTACTACGTGACGGTGGGTATGGGCCCCAGGATCATTGCCGTCGGTCTGGCACAGAACCTGAACGAACTCGAAGAGGCGCTCGCCTCAGCGGACTATGAGGAAGTCACGAATCGGCTGATGGAATTTGTGACGCACTATCACAGCAAGATTCTGATCCCGACCGGCCGGGTCAAGATGGATGGCTACAAGATCCAGACCGGGCTTTGGAAGTTCAATCAATACTGGAACCTGCTGCCGGGAATGGAGCAGCAATACACGGAATTTGTCACGGGCGACTACATCCCAACCCTGGAAAAACTTGGCCTGATTGTGACGGCAGGATGGCGCGTAGTGGTTGGTTCCGGACCCTACATCCTGGCCGAGTCCTCTGCCGCCAACCTCGTCGACATTGCGCGGGCGATTGACACTGACGAATTCCGGCGCGTGATACGCAAGCTCAAGTCGATGTACGTGACGGACTACCACAGCAGGATACTGGCGCCCACCGGTCGCATCGACCTGCCCTATTTTATGAAAGAGATGATGGCGCATTTCTGACACCATCGTTTGTTAAGCGGTGGCAACGCTGCACAAGGACCAACATGGACTTCTTCATCGATGGAAAATGGACGCCGGCGACTACGTCGCGAACGATTCCGGTCGTCAACCCCGCGACGGGCGAAACGATCGATTCCGTACCCGCAGGCAATGCTGTGGATGCCGACCGGGCGATTGCCTCGGCGGCACTTGCCTTCAAGCAGTGGCGCAAGGTTCCGATGGCCCGTCGCGCCAAGCTGCAACATGCGGCTGCTCAACGGCTGCGCGAACGAGTCGAGGAATTCGCCCGCCTGCTGACGCTGGAGTTGGGTCGCCCGCTCGCCGGAGCAAAGATCGAGATCGAGCGCGCGGCCGACCTGCTCGACTACTTTGCCGAGGAAGGACTGCGGCTGCGCGGCGAAATCCCGATGATCAACGAGGAGAACGAGCGGGTGCTGGTCGTCAAGGAGCCGGTCGGCGTTGTTGTCGCCATCGCTCCGTTCAACTATCCGATCACGTTGCTGACGTTCAAGTTGGGCGCGGCGCTTATGACCGGCTGCACCGTGGTCGCCAAGCCGGCCTCCGATACACCGCTGACCACGCTGCTGCTGGCTAAACTTTTCCACCAGGTGGGCTATCCACCCGGCGTATTCAATGCGATTACCGGCTCCGGCGGGGAATTGGGCAGGGCCTTGGTGGAACACCCGACGCCGCGAAAAATCGGGTTCACCGGCAGCAGCCCGGCAGGCAAACGTATCGCAGCCATGGCCGCTGCGACCAACAAGCGGCTGACACTCGAGATGGGCGGCCAGTCGCCGGCCATCGTCTGCCGCGATGCGAACCTCGACGTCGCCATCCCGGCTCTGGTGCGGCATGCCTTTGCCAACAGCGGGCAGTTTTGTTACCGGGTTAACCGGATCTATGCCGATCGTGAAATCTATCCAATGTTCATTGAGCGTTTCGCACGTGCGGCAGCGGCTCTCAAGGTCGGCAATGGCCTGGACCTGGGTTGCGACATGGGGCCGATAGTCAGCGAAGAAATCTTTCGAACCAGTGTCGAGCATGTCGCAGACGCGCTCAGCAAGGGCGCGCAAGCTGCAGCCGGAGGCGCACGGCTACTCGGCGGCGATTACGATCGCGGCTACTTCTTTCCTCCCACCGTACTCGTCGACACGCAGCAGTCGATGAAGATCATGCGGGAAGAGACCTTCGGTCCGGTGGTCGGTGTAATGCCCTTCGCTTCCTTGCCGGAAGCCATCGAGATGGCGAACGATTCGCCGTTCGGTCTGGCCGGTTACGTCTTCAGCACCGACCTGAGTGTGGCGCTCAGCACCGCCGAGAGCCTTGAAGCCGGCTCGGTATGGGTCAATAATATCCATCGCTCTTACAACATGGTGCCCTTCGGCGGCTACAAGGAGAGCGGACTGGGCCGCGAGAAATCCCGCTATGGCCTGGAGGCGTATCTGGAGTTGAAAACCATCTATCTGTCGACAGCACAATGAAAGAAACCCACTACCCCGTTTATCTGCGTGCGCGCGAATACTGGAACACCCGCTTCAACGACTTTCATATGCCGTTGGCTTATTTGCACGGCTGCGAATTGCTTCTGGCATACCCGGCGGCGGACGCGGATATCGTCATCCCGGCTATCTTTCTGCACGACGTCGGCTGGAAGTTGATCCCCGAGGAAGAGCAGGGGCGAGCTTACGGGCCGACCATGGAGGACGAGTCGCTGCGGCGAATCGAGGACGAGTCGTTGCGGCGCCAACACGAAATCGATGGCGCGCGCATCGCTAACGAGATCCTGACGGATGTTAACTACGATCCACGCAAGCGCGAGATGATCGTGCGCATTATCGACGGGCACGACTCGCGGCTGGAGTCACTCTCGGAGGAGGATTCTTTGGTCAAGGACGCGGACAAGCTGTGGCGCTTTACCTTAGTGGGAGTCGATATCCATTATCGGGAATTTGGCAAGCCGCTCAAGGAGTATGTGCCGTGGTTAAGCAATCAAATCGATCGCTGGTTCTTTACGGAACGTGGCAAGCAGATGGCGCACGAGGCGCTCGCCAAAGTCAAACATGCAGTGGCTGAGGTCGGTCATGTCTGAGTCGAATTTGGCCGGGCAAGTGGCGATCGTAACGGGAGCCGGAGGCGGTTTAGGGAGGGCGTTCGCATTGGCGCTGGCCGGGGCGGGCGCGCGGGTGACGGTTGCAGATTGCAACTTTCAGGGCGCTTCCGACACCGTGGAACAGATCGTCGCCAAGGGTGGGGAAGGGATGGCTGTCGAGGTTAACGTGGCGGACGAGGACTCTGTCGAGACGATGACAAAGGCGGTTGCGCAGCGCTGGGGCCGGATCGACACGCTGATCAATAACGCCAGCGTTTATGGCAGCATCGTCCGCAAACCGTTCTTCGAAATCACTCCCGGCGAGTGGGACGCGCTCATGGCAGTCAACCTCAAAGGACCATGGCTCTGCGCACGCGCCGTGTTTCCTTACATGCGTGAGCGTGGCGGCAGCATCGTCAACATCGCCTCGGCCACGTTCTACAGTGGTTCACCGCTCTGGGCCCATTACGTTGCTGCCAAGGGCGGCGTCATCGGTCTCACGCGTGCCCTGGCGCGGGAGGCCGGCGATTACGGCATCCGTATCAACGCCATCGCCCCAGGTTTCACGCTGACTGAAGCCAGCTTGCGATTGATAGAGGATGCGGCGCAATACGGAGTGAATCGTGGAGCGATTAAGAGGGCACAGCAGACTGACGACCTGATCGGGGCGCTGCTGTTTTTTGTTTCGCCGGCCAGCGATTTCGTCACTGGCCAAACACTCGTCGTCGACGGTGGTCGCCAGTTCAATTGAACTTCATTGACCATGGAAATAGATCAATTCAACAATCACGAGTCACGATATTTCATCAAATGACTAGTAGTCGATTGACTGCGCTGGATCATCAGCACAATCGTTTCTGTGATTGCATGTGTAATTTTGCTGCGTGTGCACGTACTGGCGATACCTGTATTTTGCTTGGCTCTAAACAAATCGTGGTCATTCTCTAAATCCGAAATATTGCACTGCGCCAACGTTAGATGGCCCGAATTTTGCGTTACATCACACAATCATAATACTCTTGGGAGGAATTGGATGCGGTGGTCAACAACAACAATGACGACAGTGCCGAGATGGTTAGGTAGTGCATCAGCTATTTTCGCGATGTTGGGCTGTAATGTCACAGCAAACATCAATGATGAGGTAGCGGCAGAGAAAGCCCGCAATGACAACTTTCTGACCATACCCTTGATGCTGGCCCTGGCTTTTGTCTTCATGATGATTTTCTATGGCTCATTTGATGCTGGCTGATGATCCTGCCAATGATATTCGCCACGATCATGATTTACGCCTATACGGGCATCAAAAATATCGGCATGAACGTCAATACGGTGCCGGTGATCGCCGTGGATATCGGCGTAGGGATTGACTACGCCATTTACATCATGCAGCGTATTCGGGAAGAAATGGCACAGCTGCGTAATCTGCGACAGGTCGTGTTACGCGCCATCTCCACTACGGGATTCGCCGTGACCTTCACCGCAACTACCTTGATTGCCGGCGTGATCATGTGGGTGGTGTTCTCCCAACTGCGCTTCCAGTCTGATTCGGCACTGCTGCTCTCGCTCATGCTGGTGTTGAACGCGGCCGCCGCGATGCTGCTGATGCCGGCGTGGGTGATGATTTTCAAGCCGCATTTTATTACTTAGGCATATCTGGGCGAGGATGGCATATTGCAGGTTGGGGCGCAGGGAGCAGCCAAGGCTTGAGTGACATGACAGCCATCAAGCGCCGAACCTGCTGCATGGATAAATGGCCATGCTTCTACGGTGATAGAAGTCTACCGGGATCAGTTACAGCGGGGCGGCGCAAGAACTTCACCAGCAAATGGGCATATTTGGAACCGGTTCTTGACTGAAGCGGGCAAGGAATCAAAAAATCTGGAAAGTAGTGGCATTGAAGTAGTGGCGTTGGCTGTTCGAGTGGATGTTTTTGTGGGTTGGATAATTTTAAACAGGAGGGAATACCAATGAAACAAAGAAACATTTGGAAGAGTCGGCGAATCATGCTATCGGCATGGGTTGGGTTCGCCATGACGGCGCCAATGGCGCTGGCCGACGGACTTCCCGACATGGGGGCGGTTGACAGCTCGACACCGTGGCGAGCGGATATCTATTATCAAAATCATACCGCCTACCGCGGCAAGGACGCGACGGGGGAAACTGTTGGCTTGTCCAAGTTCCGCAATACGATTCAGGTCGAGGCTGACAAAGGCGTCAACGACGGATGGGCGATCCACTCCGTCTTGCGTGGCACCTACGATGGTGTTTACGATATGAACAGCGGGGAATTCGGTAACGACGCGGGCGGCGCAATCAACATGCAATCGACGACCCCGGGCGGTTATTTAAGCACTCCTTGGGGAACTGGCCCCGTTACTCATACGGCGGTTAGTGGACTGGGCTTGCCTCTCAACACGTTTGTTGACACCTATCCCGCGAGCAACTCGAATTCCGGCCTGCGCGTGTTGGGCGACGGCTGGCATGGCATCAACGGCGGTGTCGCATTCGGTGTTCCGGTGCGGCCCTGTAATGTCGATTCCCGCGGCTGCACGGACTTTGGCGGTTACGGCAATCGCACGAAAACCGAATTGGCCTCGCCTGAGTTCAACAGCCGGCTCGACTTTATCCGCGAACTGTACGCCAAGAAGCTGTTCAAGCTGGGTGACGGCACCGACCTGTTCGTCAAGGTCGGCAAGCAGCAGGTCGTCTGGGGCCGTACCGATTTGTTCCGGGTGCTCGATGTGATTAACCCGGTGGATTACTCGCGCAACAACATCTATGACGAGTTGCAGGACATCCGCATCCCGATGTGGATTGCACAGGTCGAGTGGCGCTTTGGTGGCGGCGATATTTTGCAGGAGCGCAATCTTCAGGTAGTCTGGAATTTCGACCAGTTCCGTGCCAACAACCTCGGCCAATGTGGAACGCCCAATTCGATTCTGGATGCAGGCTGCTTCTTCCGCGGCATGAAGAATCTGTGGGATAACGGCGGCACCGTCTCGAACTTTGCCAACGTCGGGCCGAATACCTTATTAGCCACCAACTTCGGCCCGCACCAGATCGGTATCAACAATGTCAACCTGCCTGGATGGAGTTTCAATAACACCCAGTTGGGGGTGAAATTCGAGGGTGTGGCTTCGAGCGGGCTCAACTTCTCCCTGAATGCATTGACCTATCGCTCCCAGTTGCCTTCCTTGCACGGCGGCCAGGGGGCGGTCAATGCCTTCACCGGGGTATCTCAGTCGTCATGGCCGTACCTGATTGCCTTCAACATGGAGTTTCCGCGCGTCAATCTGGTCGGTGGTTCGCTTGACTTCCAGATTCCGGCTGTGGATGCGGCAGTGCGGATGGAAGGCGCCTATACCAGCGGTGAGGAGTTTCCCAATACGGCCAGTCCCAATCTTTATTCGAGAAACCATGTGTTCCGCAGCGTCATCGGGATTGATCGGCCGACATTTGTGCCGTTCATCAGCGAAACCCGGACCACGCTGTTCTCGGGCCAGTTGTTCTACCAGCACATCTTTGACCACGAGCTTTTCTCCAGTGTCTACGGCCCGGTCGGCATGCCGGACTGGAAGGATAATTTTATTGGCACCTTACTGATCAAGGCTTTCCTCGTGGGCGACCGGCTGAGTCCGCAACTGATCATGGCGCGCGACTTCAGGGCGCAAGCGTATGCCGTTGCACCCTCCGTGGATTGGAGCATTACCGATAATCTGCGGCTGACTTTCGGCGCCAATTACAAGTACGGCGATCCCAACCGGAATCAGTTTGATGACTGCCGCTTCTGTAATCCCTGGCCGCCTTTCACAGCACCCAATGGCGACCCGAATCCGTTCGTCGCAGGTTCTCGTGGTTTGGGCGGCGTCGAACCTCTCGGGCGTTTCCGTGCCGGCCCGATTGGTGCTGCATTCGATCAGAACGACATCTACTTTCAAGTCAATTACAAGTTCTAATCTAGGAGACATCACAACATGAAACTCATATACATCATGCTGGCCGCCATCCTGGCGACCTTGGGCGGGGCGGCCATGGCGGCTACCGATGCCGACATAGACAACTCTTTCTCCCCCTACAAAAAGGGGGCACCAAGCTTTCCCGGACTCACGCCGGGCATGACCATCAACAAGGCCAACGTCGACCAGTTCAAGGACATCCTTGCAGTTGGGACTTACAAGATCATTAAGGACGGACTGACCGAGATCAAGGTGATTGGGACAACAAGCTTCGATCTGACGTCGGCATACGTCGAGGCGACCCGGAAGAATCTGAACAAGGTCAAGCTGGGCCCGAAAAATGGTGACATCGAAGGCTATATCGCCGGGCGACCGTTTCCGGAGGAACCGGACCTCAAGGATCCACGGGCTGGCGAGAAGCTGGCCTGGAACTACAAGTTCGGTGTGAATTGGGGCGACAACGCCATGATTTCCCCGTTCTACTGGGAGTACCGCGACTTGGCCACCGGCAAACTTGAACGCACCCTCAAGATGGACATGCACTTCTTGAATCTGAAACACCGCGTAAAAGATGCGCCAGTGCCTGAAGTGCCGGGCAATACCTCCAATCTATATCGGGCCATCTACGCGCATATACAGGAGCCCCAGGATCTGAAGAACACCCAGGTCCTGATCCAGCGCTATGAAGATGACCAGAAGCTCGATGATGCCTACTTGTATCTCGGTTTTCAGCGCCGCGTACGCCGTTTGGCGACCGGTCAGACAACTGATGCCTTCCTCGGCTCCGATCTGATGATCGAGGACTTCGAGGGCTACAACGCCCGGGTGTCCGATATGAAGTGGACCTACAAGGGCACCAAGAATATGCTGCTTCCCATGTGGAACCACAACGATCTGAAACTGGCGACGGATATGCCGGTGGAAGCCGATGGCTACAAGTATGTGGACTTCGGTGGCCAAGGCAAGTGTTTCTACCAGGGAGCCTACCAACTGCGCAAAGTCTATGTGCTGGAGGCGGTGCCGGTCAACCCCAATCACCCGATCAGCAAGCGCGTTTTTTACATGGACAGCCAGTTGCAAAACATTAACGGTGCCATCGAAATCTACGACCGCAAGGGCGAGCTATGGAAGGTTTGGAGCGTTGGCAAGTCGCATGCAGATCACCATCTCCCGATGAACAAGGGGGCCGGTATCGGTATCGACGATGCGTTCTCCATGGTGGACTTGCAGTCCAAGCACTGCACCACTGGCCACTTCAAGGGGCAAGTGAGTTACCAGCAGAACCCGCCTGCCATGTTCCAAGTGCAATTCATGCGCGGCGGCGACTGACACCTTGCATCAATGATTGTCCTTTGGCAAGGGCTTCCTCTCCCATCCGACAGAAACCCTTGCCGATTTATTTAAACAAGACTGTTCACAACTTTCAAACCCGTACTGGCTCAATACGTGAGCCGGCTGAGACTTGTCGGTAAACAGAAAAATAAATGAAATAAATGTATTACTGCTTTTCGGCAATTTAGGCCTGACACATTGCCAGAAACAATCGGCATATTGGAAAGAAATCTTCTGGAAGCTCAAAATCTCGGCAAAGATCAGCATAAGTCATGAACACCTTGCCTCAGATAACCAGCAATAGAGTATTCGGAAGGGAAAGCATGCAAGACGTCTCTGCACTCAACACCTTTTTCAGCCCGAGGAGCGTCGCGGTGGTCGGCGCGTCCTCCGATCCCAAGAAGCCCGGCAATACCGCCCTGCGCAACATGAAATCCATGGGCTACAAGGGAAAGATCTATCCGATCAACCCGCGCGAGCAAAGCATTCTCGGACTTGCCTGCTACAAGAACGTGCTCGACATTTCAGAACCGGTCGATGTTTGCGTACTGCTCGTGCCGGCGGATTTCACCTTGCAGGTTGCGCAGGACCTCGTCAAGAGAAAGAAGCGCTACCACGACGTCAGCGCCGTCGTCTGCATGTCGGCCGGCTTCGGCGAACTCAACACGAGCGAGGCCGGGCAACGCGAGCGCAACCTGGTGCAGACCCTGCGGTCCGCGTCGATCCGGCTGATCGGGCCGAACTGCCTCGGCATCATGGACACGGTGAGCGGGTTTAACACGAATTTCGACATCGGCGACTATCCGCGCGGCGGAATCAGCATACTCACGCAAAGCGGCGCGTTTGGCAATTCGTTCCTGTTCGGCTCGGGAACCACTGGCAAGGTGGGACTCAATAAATTCGTCTCCATCGGCAACATGGCCGATGTGCAGATGTCCGAACTGCTCCTGTTCCTGAAGGCCGATGAGTCGACGCGGGTTATCGGCATTTACCTCGAAGGTCTTACCGAGCCGAGAGAATTTTTCGAGATCGCCCGCGACGTCGTCGCAACCAAGCCCATCGTGATACTCAAGAGCGGCAGAAGCGAGCTGGGTTCGACCGCCGCGTTGTCCCATACCGGTTCGGTAGCCGGCGCTGATGCGATCTACGATGGCGCCTGCCGGCAATCCGGGCTGATCCGCGCGCGGAGCGTGGCGGAGTTCTACGACACGCTGCGGGCCTTCGCGAAGCAGCCTATGCCAGCCGGGAATCGCGTCTGCGTGCTGACGCACATGGGAGGCCCCGGAACGATGTGCATCGATGAAATCTCGACGCTGCCGGGCTTGAAGATGACGGCATTTTCGCCAGAGACCCACGACGCGCTGAAGCGCATTCTGTCCCCGGCTGCCAACATCGGCCAACCGCCGGGATACGTCGACCTGACGGCCGCCCATTACGAGAACCTGCACAACCAGGTTCTCCAGCTCCTGTTCCGGGACCAGAACGTCGATGCTGTGATACAGATATTGGCGCCAAGCGCGTTCCTGGACCAGAAACTGCTCGCGAAGGAAATCCTCAGCGGCTACGAATCCCAAAGCGGCGCGAAGAAGCCGCTCTTGAACGTCGTGACCTTCGGTGATTTTGCCGATACGTTGCGCCAAGGGCTCGAGGGCGGCGGTCTACCGACCTTCGATTTTCCGGATTCCGTTGCCCAGGTCGCCGCGAATCTTGCGGCCTATGCGACCATCCGCAAAGCGGCGGGGCAGGGACGCGTCGTAAAGGCCGAGAGGATCGCGGCGCAAGCGGCGCAGGGGCCGGCGGAGCGGCTGATCGCCGTTGCATCCGGGCAGGGGCGCATTAGCCTGCTCGAGCCAGAAGCCTATGAAGTATGCAAGCAATACGGCATACGAGTGCCACCCTTCAGGAAGGTGGATGCGCCGGAGGACGCCAAGCGCGCGGCGAACGAGATCGGATATCCGGTCGTGCTCAAGATCGTATCGGCCGAGATCCTGCACAAGACGGACGCGGGCGGGGTGATGCTCGGCGTCAGTTCCGACAGCGTTCTCGAGCAATCGTACGCAAAGCTCATCGAAAACATCCGCAAGGCGGCACCGCGAATCGCAAAACCGAACGTCCTGGTGCAGAAGATGATGCTGGCAACGACGGAACTCGTGCTTGGCGGCCTGAGGGACAAGCTGTTCGGTCCGACCATCATGTTCGGCCTGGGGGGGACCTACATCGAAGTGCTCAAACACGTTAATTTCCACCTCACGCCATTAGGGCTCGAGGATGCGAAGGAACTGATTCGCGAGACCCTTCCGCCGGCCCTGCTCGAAGGTGCGCGCGGCCGAAAGAAAATGAACGTCGACGCGATCGCGGGCGCGCTCGTGTCATTGGGGCGGCTGTTCGAAGAGCAGCCACAGATCGAACAGGTGGATCTGAATCCGTTCCTTCCGGACGACGAAGGAGGAATCGCCGTCGACGCGAGAATCATTCTGGCAAAGCAGGCAAGCGCGGCCAAGAACTTATCCGCAAATAATGTTAACCCCTAACAGCACCTTGCGAAACGCGATGATGGCGGCCGTTCCGCCGACCTCTTTTTACGAAATATTCGGGTTAGTGTGAATGACAGCGAGGAAGCCTTGGAAGTGGTGAATGACACTTGCTTTGGTTTGTCCTCGGCGGTCATTACGAATGACCTGCAGAAGGCGATGAGCCTATCCCTCCAATTAGAGGCGGGCATGGTGCATGTGGACGACTCCACCGGCCTGGGCCAACCCATTGTCCCCTTTGGCGGCGTTAAGGACTCGGGCTTTGGGCGCGAAGGAGGCACTACTCGATGAACAAGATTACTGAAGTAAATGGATCACCATCCAGCCCGGACAGCGTGCGTTTGCACCCTTGCTCCCGGTGTCGTTCTTATTGCACCGCCAGACCAATTTTTGCTGCTATGCACCAACATCGTATGACATGAGCTTTGCAGCACGCTTGTGCAGAACAAATCGGATATCTAGTCGGAGTAACCCATGAACATTGCTCAAGAAATCTTCAGCGCGGCACAGAGTCGTGGTCTTACGACTCGGCCGGCACTACTTTGCGAAGACCGTACGTTGACCTACGGCGAACTGGAACAGGCCGCGAATCGCTTCGGCAACGCACTCATGGCCGAGGGTGTTGCCCGTGGCGAACGCGTGCTGTTTTTGCTCGACGATTCACCCGAGCTGGTCGCCGCCTACCTTGGCACGCTCAAGATCGGGGCCGTTGCCGTGGCGCTCAATCTGCGCATGGCGCCGGTCGACCTTCTATTCATCCTGCGCGAGAGCGAATGCCACTGCCTGGTCGTGCATCAAGAGTTCCTGCCACTCTACCAAGGCATTGCCGACCAGTTGAGCAACCCGCCCAGGGTGATCGTCGTCGAAGGCCACGTCGGCGGTTGCACCTCGCTTGATGATTTCCTCGGCAGCTGTTCGGATATCTTGGCGGCGGCGCCGACCAGTGCCGATGACATGGCCTATTGGGTCTATTCCTCAGGCACGACGGGTAAACCGAAGGCAACGGTCCATCTGCACCGCGACATCACGGTCGCGTCATTGCACGTTCGGCAAAATCTCGGCGTAAAACCTGGAGATCGCGTGTTTACGACATCGAAGCTCTTCTTCGCATTTGCCCTAGGGCATTCGCTGCTCGGTGGACTTGCCGTAGGCGCGACAGTCATTCTCTATCGGGGTTGGCCGGAGGCCCACGCGCTCGCACGCGTTATCGCGCGGCTGGAGCCGGACGTTCTTTTCAGTGTTCCGGTGATGTACCGCAGTTTCCTACGCGAAGGATTGGCGGGCGGCGAGAGTTTCAAGCGCATCCGCCATTTCGTGTCGGCGGGCGAGAAACTGCCGGCGCCGATTTTCGAGGCATGGCAGGCGCAAACCGGGCAGCCGATCATCGAGGGGATTGGCTCTTCAGAGACGATATTTCTGTTCATCGCCAACACGCCGAAAGTCTTCCGCGCCGGGTCTTCGGGCAAGCCACTGCCTTGGGCTGAGGTCCGCATTGTCGATGAGTTCGACAGGACCATCACCAGTGCCGATACTCCGGGCACCCTGTGGGTACGCATGGTTTCCGTGTGCGCGGGCTACTGGCAACGCCCGGAACTCAATGAGCGGACGTTCCGCGACGGCTGGTACGCGACTGGCGACACGTTTAGTTTTGATGCCGAAGGTTGGTGGTATCACCAAGGTCGCAGTGACGACATGCTGAAGGTCTCTGGCCAGTGGGTAAGCCCGGCGGAGATCGAGTCATGCGCCCTCGCGGTGCCAGGCATCGCAGACGCGGCAGTGGTCGGTGTCCCGAATGACGACGGGCTGGTTCGGCTCGCGCTGTTCCTTGTAGCGAAACCCGACAGCGATCCGGACGTGCTCGGCGCTATGGTGCAGGCTCATTTGCGAGCCACGCTGGCAATCTACAAGTGCCCTCGCAACATCCACTTCCTTCAGGACTTGCCCCGCACGGCGACAGGCAAGACCCAGAAATTCCGGCTGCGCGAGATGCTGCAGGCCGATGCTATGCATCCGGAATTCTGATTTAAACAAGCCTGCCGGCAAAAAGTGCAACGGTAGAGACTTGAGTAAGAATGACACAATCCAGTTGGCTGGTTGCTGCAATGCTGGCAGTCGACTTTCGGGGCCGCTCTGTTCGCGCGAATTAAAGTACCCGTTTTTTTTTAGATGCACGTCGATACACAGGGCACTTGATCGCGATGGCCGAACCCAAACGAGTTGTCGATAAAGTATAAGGATTCGACGGCGAGCCGATACCACTTCCCTCTCGACATCGCGCTGACAATGATGGCAGATGCCATGGCCAGATTACCGACCACGGGAAATTTCGCACCATAGAGAGCAAGAGCTCTCGCTGCTTCAGCCCATGCAGTTCGCTGACTGGTCCTTCGAGCTGAACGCCCCGAATCTGCTGCCAGTCCTTGCAGTCCTCTTGAATCGTGTCGACAGCTCGTGGACAGGCAGCCAAATTCATGCGGTGGCGCGTTGTGGCGGCCGACAGGAAGTAAAGGCCGAATCCGTCGTTGACAAAAAAGACGGCAGCGGCCCAAGGACCGGCGGCCGACGTGGCCAAGGTCATGACGTGGTGCTGGCTCATTTAATTTCCACTTCATTAATGAAATAATAGTGGTGTCTCGATCATGGGGATACGGCAATGGCAAGGAGAGCGAGTGGAGGGGAATGGCTGGAAGAAGCCAAGGCGTGCCTGGCCAAGGCCAGGACGGTAGAAGAGTTGAGACAGGCGCAGGCGGTGGTTCTACCGCTTGAGTACGGCTTGTCATTGGAGCAGACAGCCCGTGCCATCGGAGTGTCGGCCGGATGGGCCTGCCAGTTGCGAACGCGCTTTGTACGCGGGGAAGGGGTACCGGGTTATGGTGCAAGCCGACGGGGCGGACGGCGGCGGGAGAACATGACGCGCGAGGAGGAGGCCGCCTTTTTGCTACCGTTCTTCGAGAAAGCGAGAGTTGGCGGCATTCTGGTGGTGAGCGAAATCAAACAGGCATTGGACGCTCGCCTGGGACGGACCGTGGCCTTGGCCTCCGCCTACAATCTCCTGCATCGTCATGGCTGGCGCAAGCTTGCGCCCGACAAGCGACACCCCAAGGCTGATGTCACAGCCCAGGAGGATTGGGGAAAAAACTCCCCGGCCTCCTCGTGGAAATAAACCGGTAGTGGCGCTAATGTATGCAGTTGTTCCTCGATGAGGTCGCGCAACGGTGTCTGGTCCATAGTTGCATAGCCTCGGATTGTTAATTCACTAAAGAATTATAAATTGAATTATTTCCCTGTGAGTAATCAAAAGACCAAATTCCACAATCGCGGGTCATGATATTTCACCAAATGACTAATAGTCGATTGACTGCGCTGGATCATCAGCACAATCGTTTCTGTGATTGCATATGTAATTTTGCTGCGTGTGCACGTACTGGCGAACCCGTATGTTGCTTGGCTCTAAACAAATCGTGGTCATTCTCTAAGTCCGAAATATTGCACTACGCCGACGATAGATGGTCCCGATCTTGCATTACACCACCCGATCGTGGCACATTGACCTGACCGGATATTTTTGGACCAAGCTTCTAGAGATAATGGGTCAGCAGCGATGTGAAGCGGCTCAAGATTTTGGAATCCGAGAACACACGGCTGAAAAAGTTGGTAGCTGAACGGGATCTTGAGATCGAAGTGATGACGGAGATCGCAGCAAAAAAATGGCGGGCGCACAGGTTCACCGGGAACAAATCCGTTTTGCAGTAAAAAGGGGATTGAGCCAGCGACGAGCGTGTGCGCGATATTCACAAGTTAATTAGAGAAGGAGGCCTCCAATGAAGTTTCCAGTCCCGCACGATATAAAACGCAAGGCGATTCCAGGTACGGAAGGCTGGGAGAGGATGTATCCGTACCAGTATCAATTCGTTACCGACGATCCAGTTCGCAACCAGTATGAAAAGGAAACGTTCTGGTTCTACGACGGATTACACTATCCAGAGCCGCTCTATCCATTCGATACCATTTGGGATGAGGCTTGGTTCCTCGCCCTGTCGCAGTTTAACAACCGCATCTTTCAGGTGCCGCCGGTGCGCGGAGTCGATCACCGCATCATCAACGGCTACGTCTATATCTCGCCGGTCCCGGTCAAGGATGGCGCCGAAATCGGTCGGCGCGTGCCGAATTTCATGGAACGTGCCAGCCTCTACTACAAGAACTGGGATGCACTGGAGGCCAAGTGGAAGATCAAGATGGAGGCTACCATCAAGGAACTCGAAGACTTGCAGATATCGCCCCTGCCCGATCTCGAGGACATCTCGGTGGTAACCGATGCCTTGGGTGAATCCAAGGGCTACCACTTGATCAAGAACTACGACGATCTGATCAATCTGGGCATCAAGTGCTGGCAGTATCACTTCGAGTTCCTTAATCTCGGCTACGCGGCCTACGTCTTCTTCATGGACTTTACGCAGAAGCTGTTTCCGAGCATTCCGCTGCAGCGCATCACGCAAATGATCTCGGGTATCGACGTGATCATGTACAAGCCCGACGGCGAGCTCAAGGAACTGGCGAAGAAAGCCATTGCGCTCGGTGTTGACAAGGGAGTGACGGAGCATCGGGACTGGGTCGCCGTTAAGGCCGCCGTCGAGAAACTGCCAAAAGGCACAGAGTGGCTGGCCGCCTTCGAGAAGGCTCGCTACCCGTGGTTCAACATCTCCAGCGGCACCGGCTGGTTCCACACCGACCGCAGTTGGAACGATAGCCTCGCTATTCCTCTCTCCGGCATTCAGACCTACATCGGCAAGCTCAATGCCGGCACCAACATCGATCGCCCGACGGAAAAGATTCGCGCTGAACGGGACCGCATAACTGCCGAGTACCGCGCCTTGATTACCAATGATGCCGATTTGAAGCAGTTCGACGAATTGTTAGATTGCGCCAAGACTGTATTTCCTTATATTGAGAACCACCTGTTTTACGTGGAGCACTGGTTCCACTCGGTGTTCTGGAACAAGATACGCGAAGTCGCGGCGATCATGAAGGACCATGGCATGATCAACGATATCGAGGACATCTGGTACCTGCGCCGCGACGAGATCAAGCAAGGACTGTGGGACGTGGTTACCGCATGGGCCACTGGCGTCACCCCGCGTGGCACCAAAACCTGGCCGCCTGAAATTGAATGGCGCAAGGGCGTGATGGAGAAGTTCCGCCAATGGAGTCCGCCACCCGCAATCGGCACCGCGCCGGAGGTTGTTCAGGAACCCTTCACGATCGTTCTGTGGGGCGTTACCAACAAGTCGCTGGCGGACTGGTCTGCGATACAGGAGGTCAGTGATCCCGACAGCATCACTGACCTCAAGGGCTTTGCCGGCAGTCCCGGCATCGTCGAGGGCAAGGCGCGCGTATGTCGCAGCGCGGAAGACATCTGCGATCTGCAGGAAGGAGAAATTTTGGTGGCACCGACTACCTCGCCGTCGTGGGCGCCGGCATTCGCCAAGATCAAGGCAGCCATCACCGATGTCGGCGGGGTCATGAGCCATGCCGCCATCGTCTGTCGCGAGTACGGTTTGCCTGCTGTCGTGGGCACCGGGCATGCCACCAAGATCATCAAGACCGGAATGATGCTCAGGGTAGATGGTTCTTCGGGTGTGATTTCGATCACCCGGTGATCCGGCAACAAGGAGGTATCGACTATGGGAGACACTTTGGCTATTGGCAGGAATCGCACGGAGGACTGGATGGATAGCACAATGCCGAATGTGTGCTGGTTCGAGGAGTGCAACAAGGACTCCGTCGCCTTGGTGGGGGGCAAATGCTCCTCTCTCGGCGAACTCATCAATGCAGGGGTGCGGGTGCCTCCAGGATTCGCTCTGACGACACATGGCTATGCGCAGTTCATGCGCGAAGCGGGCATCCAGCCCGAAGTGACCGGTCTCCTCACGGGACTGGACCACGAGGACATGGATAAGTTGGAAGAGGCCTCCCACGCCATTCGCGCGATGATCGAATCGCGCCCCATTTCGATCGAGCTTGAGGATTTGATTGCAGAGTCTTACCGAAAGTTGTCAATACGCTGCGGCGTTCCAGCGGTCCCGGTTGCCGTGCGTTCCAGCGCCACGGCCGAGGATCTGCCCGGCGCAAGTTTTGCGGGTCAGCAGGACACTTATTTGTGGATTCGCGGCATCGACGACGTCATGCACCATGTGCGGCGATGCATCTCCAGCCTGTACACGGGGCGTGCCATTGCCTATCGTATGAAGATGGGCTTCCCCCACGAACAGGTGGCGATCAGCGTCGGCATCCAGAAGATGGCCAACTCGTTTTCCGCCGGAGTGATGTTCACGATTCATCCCACCAACGGCGACCGCTCGGTCATCGTCATCGACTCGAATTACGGCTTCGGCGAATCGGTGGTTTCAGGCGAGGTAACGCCCGACCACTTCGTCGTCAACAAGGTCGCGCTCGACATCATAGAGCGCACCATTTCCAAAAAGGAAATTTGTTACACCGTCGATCTGAAAGCACAGAAGTCCGTCGCCACGGAGATCCCCTTCGAACGTCAGAGCGTGCAATCGATCATCGACGATGAAGTCACCGAACTGGCCTGGATGGGCAAGCAGATCGAAAAGCACTACGGCCGCCCGATGGACATCGAATGGGCCATCGACAAGGACCTTCCCGCCGGTGGCAATGTCTTCATCCTGCAAGCACGGCCGGAGACGATCTGGAGCAACAAGCAGCAGACGCCGGTGTCCACAGGCTGCGCTTCGGCAATGGATTACATCCTTTCCAGCCTGCTAACCGGCAAGAAGCTTTCGTAACCAACGATTTCAACCATAACAACTGCACTTTACAGGAGCGAAGCATGAATGCACCAACGAAAGTAAAGCCCATCAATGATCTTCGCAGCTACATCGCCGCTCTCGAGGCAAACGGTGTGCTGAAACGCGTTAAGGCCGAGGTGGACTGGAAATACGAGTTGTGTCACGTCTCGAAGGTGAACGAGGAGCAGAAGGGGCCGGCCTTGCTCTACGAGAATGTCAAGGGCTACGACATTCCGGTGTTCACCAGCGCCTTCACCACGCCTCAGCGGATCGCCATCTGCCTGGAGCAGGATCCGTCGCTGTCGATGTGCCAACTCTCCAGGAAGTGGATGGAACTGACCACCAAGAAGATGGTCAAGCCGGTATTCGTCGACAAGCCGCCGGTGATGGAGAACGTCATCACCGGCGACGACATAGATATCAACATGTTCCCCTCGCCCTGGTTCTATCCCGATGACGGCGGGCGCTTCTTTGGCACCTCTGCCTTCATGGTGACGCAGGATCCGGACACCGGCTGGACCAACCTCGGCACCTACCGCGCCCAGGTTCTCGGCAAGGACATCCTCGGCTCCCAGATCATCAAGGGCAAGCACGGCGACATGCACATGAAGAAGTACAAGGAGCGTGGCGAACTGATGCCTGCGGCTTACGTAGTCGGCTGCGATCCGGTATTGTTCCTTACGAGTTCCACCCTGGTTAGCGCCCAGACGGACGAGTACGATGTGGCCGGTTCACTGCGCGGCCGTCCGGTGGAAGTGTTCAAGTCAGATCTCACCGGCCTGACCTATCCCGCCAACGCCGAGATCATCGCCGAGGGCTTCGTGGACCCGAACGAGCTGATGGAGGAAGGCCCGTTCGGCGAATACACCGGCTATTATTCCGGCAACAAGGGCAAGGATTATCCGAAGCCGGTGCTGCGCATCAAGCGCATCCTGCATCGCAACAAGCCTATCATGTGGTCGACCACGGTTGGCAAGCCGATCAACGACATTCACATGATCCAGTCCTTGAACCGCACGGCGACGCTGTGGCACGACCTGGAGACGATGAAGGTACCCGGTATCCAGAGTGTGTACTTCCCGGCTGCGGCAACCGGCCGCTTCTGGGTCATCGTCTCGGTCCGTCAGATGTATCCGGGACACTCGAACCACGTCGCTGACGCGGTGCTCGGCAGCACGACCGGGCACTATGGCGTCAAGGGCGTGATTGTGGTCGACCACGACATTGCGGCCGACGACATGGACCGTGTCTGGTGGGCAATGGCAACGCGTTTTGACCCGAAGCGCTCGGCCCAGATCACCCAGCGCGGCCGCTCGACACCGCTCGATCCCGGCCTGCCGATCGAGGCGCGCGACGTCACCAGCCGCATCGTTCTCGACTGCTGTACTCCTTACGAGTGGGAAAACAAGCCCAACGAGATATTCATGGATCGCAGCGTGCTGAAGAAAGTTTCGGACCGCTGGAACGAGTACGGCTTTACCGGCGCCAGTCCGGTAGCCGAAATGATCGACCGTCTGACCCGGCCCGAAGTGATAAAGGGCAAAGGTGGCAAGTAAGTACAGGTACCGGCAGGCTTGCCTGCCGGTACTTCAACCCAGCGAGAGCACAACAAAATGACTGGCAAGAAGAGTATCGTCATCGTCTGCAATCTGGACACCCGCGGCGAAGATATTATTTTCGTCAAGGATTTGATCACGGGCCGGGGGCATGAGGCCATCCTGCTCGACTTCAGCATGGAGGAGCCGCCACCCTTTCCTGGCGACATTACGACCGAGGAGGTGGCCTTACGCGGCGGTCTGACGATAGAGGTGGTGCGCGAGAAGTACCGCTCCGATCGCGACACCGCCACCAACAACCAGATCAGAGGTGCAGCAGCGATCGTCGACGACCTGGTCAGGGCCGGCCGCGTTCAAGGCATCATCGGTATCGGCGGCGGCACTTCCAGTCTGGTCGCCACCTCGATCATGAAACAGCTTCCCTTCGGCATGCCCAAGCTGATGGCCTCGCCGATGGCGGCGCATCCGGCCTATATCGACAAGTACGTTGGCACCCATGACATCACGATGCACCACACGGTGCTCGACATCGTGAAAATGAACCCTCTGTTAAAAGCACAGATCACCAATGCGGTCGGCGCGATTTGCGGCATGGTCGAGATGACACTGGGCACAAACTTTAGTTTCGACAAGCCCTGTGTCGCCATCTCCTCGTTCGGCTTCGGCGAAATGGCCGTGCAAACGGCGCTCGGTATGCTCGAGGAAGCCGGCTTCATCCCAGTCGTCTGCCACGCACAGGGCAAGGGCGACAAGGCAATGGAAGAGATGATCCGTAGCGGCGCCTTCAGCGGCGTGCTGGATATCTGTATTGGCGGTGTCATGGAAAATTTGTTCAAGGGCAACCGCGATCCCGGCTCCGCCCGGCTTTTGGCGGCAGTGGAGACCGGTATTCCCATGGTATTGGCTCCTTGTGGCCTCGATATCCTGTCCTATGGGGGACGACCCGACATGCTGGAAAAGACCAAAAACCGCCCCCAGTATGTGCAGGACGCCCTGCGCGTCCAAGTTCGCACCACCGCCGACGAACTGCGACAGGCTGCCGACGTGATCGCCGAACGGCTAAATCGTGCCAAAGGGCCGTGGACTTTCCTCGTTCCGCTCAAAGGCTGGTCGTCGCTGGACAAGGAAGGGCGACCCATCTACGACCCGGTGGCCGATGCCGCCTTCGTCGCCCGCCTGGAGGAAAAGCTCGACGATCCGGCGCGGGTCAAGAAGGTCCCGCTGCACCTTTACACCCCGGAATTTGCCCGTGTGGCGGTCGATGAGTTTGTACGCTTGCATGCAGGAAGCAAGGCGAAGGCGCCCGAGACGACAGAGACATGAACAAGAACTTTGCTTTTGCGGAGGCTAACGTCGGTCTTATGTCCCCTCGAGACGGGGGCGCTATCCCTCTCGCGGATTGCGATGTTAAGCGCAGCGGCCGTAACTAAAACAAACAAGGAGAGACGACTATGATGGTACGCAACTGGATGCAGGCAAATCCGACGGTCATTCCTAGCGGCATGCTGGTGTCTGAGGCAAAGCGCATCATCAGCGAAAACAATCTGCACGCCTTGCCGGTGGTTGACAACGGCAAGTTGCGTGGACTGATAACTCGGGCCAACCTTCTGCGCATGGGCAGCTTCGTCCTGCGCACGCAGAATGCGGATGAGTTCAATTTCTTTGTCACCCGGCTCAAGGTACGCGACATCATGGTCCGCAACCCGGCGACGATTCATGCGAACGACACCATGGAGCATTGCCTGCTCAAAGGTCAGGAACTCGGCGTAGCCCAGCTCCCGGTCATCGACCAGGATCAGGTGGTGGGTGTTATTTCCGCCAACGAGATTTTCCACCTGGCCGCCCACTGCCTGGGCGCCTTGGAGCGGCGCAGCGGTGTTACGTTGGCGCCCGTGCGGCTTGGTCCAGGCGTACTCGGACGCATTGTCGATGTCGTGGAAGCAGCCGGGGCCGTGCTGCAAGCGGTGTACCCGATTGGACGCCAGGATGACCAGTCGGAATGGGACTATCCGGAGAAGAAGGTCATCCTCCGCTTTCATGCTGACGCAGGACAAGACGTCGTCGCCGCGTTGGAGGCTGACGGATTCCCGGTCATCGAATCAACGGAGATGCAGCACACTTCAGGCCCGCATTAGACGCTGGACACCGCAGGACACGCTGACAAATGATGACAGGAGTGAAACACAATATGTCGGCCACCGATGATAGTCAGGGTTGGCGCGACGGCGATACTGTGAAGACCAGACACGCTGCAGACCGTGGCGATTACACTTCCGATACAAGGACAACAGCATGAAATTGGTAGTCGGAATTTCGGGCGCAAGCGGCGCCATCTATGGACTGAGAATTCTGGAGGTGTTGAAACAGATCGGCGTAGAGACGCATCTTGTGATGTCCGATTCCGCCAAACGCACGATCATGTACGAAACCGACTACACGATCGATGCCGTCAAGAAGCTGGCCACTTATGTGCACGACATCAACGACGTCGGCGCCAGCATCTCTTCCGGTTCATTCAGACACGACGGCATGGTGATCGCGCCATGTTCGATCAAGACGCTCTCGGCGCTGGCAAACTCATTCAATACCAACCTGCTGATCCGCTCCGCCGACGTCACGCTCAAGGAGCGGCGTAGGCTGGTGCTGATGATTCGCGAGACCCCTCTGCATCTCGGACACCTGCGACTGATGACGCAGGTAACCGAAATCGGTGCAGTGCTGGTACCCCCGCTGCCGGCCTTCTATCACCAGCCGAAGACGCTCGACGACATCATCAACCAGTCGGTCAACAAGGCGCTCGATCAGTTCAATCTGGGTATCGAACTCGACTTGTTCAAACGTTGGACTGGTAATGAAGAACGCGAACGTGCCAAGTCACAATGACCCGACAGCCTGCAGGACTTGGATGACCGCGCGGCATTGCAGCCAGTGCGGATCGCGCATGGTTCTGTCCATGATCGATTTGCGGCAGCGCGAACAATGCCCAGCCTGCGGTTTCATTGCCTGGCGCAACCCGGCGCCGGTTGCCATGGCGATGATCGAGCATGAGCAGCAACTGGTGCTGATCCGCCGCCGCGACCCGCCTCTCGCGGGCTATTGGGCACCGCCGGCAGGTTATGTCGAGACCGGCGAGTCGGTACCCGAAGCAGTGATACGCGAGGCACGAGAGGAATGCGGACTGGAAATCATGCTGGACAGCCTGACAGACGTGTATTCGCGGGCCGACATCGAGGTGCTGATCGTCGCTTACCGGACCCGCTCGATCGGCGGACACCTGATCGCCGGCGATGACGCCAGCGAGGTCGGGCTGTTTGCCCGCGGGCAACTGCCAGCACAGCCGGCTCCGGTGGACGGAACCGCAATGGACTGCTGGCTGCATGAGGTTATTCTCGACGTGACTGCACCATGGCAGCGTATCGATAATCAATAATTGGGAAGCCACAAATTGACCGGCAACATTATCTTTACCCTTGCAGAAAACCTCATCGGCTACCTGCACCCTGGCGCACCGGCCCTGATGAACATCACCGGCGCTGACGGCTATTCCAGCTCGGCCTGCACGTGGCTTACGGAGATGGAGGCCACACGACTGCGTTTCGGCGTCAACCTTGATGGTTTGACGATGAGAAACCTCCAACGCACCGGCCAGGTATCGATCCAGATCATCGCCGGACGAACTGAGTTTTTTGGTTAAAGACAAGGCACGCCTGCTGTATAACGGACATCATCCAAGGTTGTGTCCGAGGCAAGCGCAGAAGGGGCACAGGGCTGGGAATCGGGACAAGATCGACACGTGGACTCACAGGAATGTGCCATACGAAATTAGCCGTTACCGGGAAGTGGAAATATGAGTGGGTTCAGGCAGTGATTCACGCATTTCTGCGTACACCGCCTGTTCCATCCTGAGCATGGCTTCGCGCGTCAAGCCAACTTCCCACACTCTGGGGATTGTTTACGGCCTACGCCTTCGTCGATGCCGCAAGCAAAGAGCATTTGTTATTGGGAATGGGAAACGTCGGCAATGGAGAACCGGTACTCACCCGGATCCATTCCGAGTGCCTTACTAGTGATGCCCTTTTCAGCTTGCGGTGCGATTGTGGGTTTCAGTGTAAGCGTTCAACCCATCCACATTGAGCGATGAGTGGCTAGTCGAATAGTGTCCACGGATTTAATGGTGGACACATGGACACTAAGCTGGTGTAGCCGGCGGCATCACGGAGGCGTCGGCGCCATGATTTGGAATTCAAAGCGCAAATCGTGGCGGCGTGCCAGCGCTCTGGCGTATCAATCGCTGTGCGGGCTCTGGCAAACGGAATCAACACCAACCTGCTGCGGTGCTGGGTCAAGGAACATCGGGAGTCATTGCTGGTGAACTCTAGTTCGCGCGCGAACCAGGACACTCGCGACGAACTGACCACGGTGGTTCCCGTGGCGATGCAAAACTCAGGCATGGCCACCGACTATGCTCTATGCTCATAGCCAGTGGCGAAAAATTTTTTGTCATACCCGGCATAACGATGTAAACAAGTAGCGCGCTTGCGATCGTCACCAAAACCAAAGTGAGGACGTAGATCGGGAGTCCCTGCAGATGCGGACCGGAAAGAAAAGCAGTGGCGTGATGGTCAGATAAACGCCAATGCAGCTCACAATCATCATTTTGTGGCACGGAGGCGGAATCATCACGGACGATTTCCAACATCCTTAGGTAACTCGAACCAGGTTTCCAGTCCGTAGCAGCCGCTCGCGTTCTCCAGAGTCACTGACGTGATTCAGCGCCGCGCCCGTGCAATTTATCCGCCTCAACCAGCACCCTGTGCCCCAGCCCAAGCGAATTGTCGATGAAATACAGAGAGGCAGGTGTCAGTCTATACCACGCGACCTTCTGCATCACTGCTGCAAATGCAGCTGGGATGCGAAGAGGATCCATGAAGGCAAATTTTTGTGCATACAGGTCAGCAGCATGATGCTGATCATTGGCATTCAGACGTTGCACCGTCCCCTCAACCTGGACGCCTTTTATCTGCTCCCACTGCGAATAGTCCTCTTGAACAGTCGCCGCGACTCTCGGATTGCACTGCATGTTTTGGCAGTGTCTGGTCGTTGGCGCCGACAGGAAATAGAGTGCAGTGCCTTCGTTGACGTAAAACACCGCCGCCCAAGGATCATCCGCGCCAACGGTGGCAAGCGTCATTACGTTGTGGGTGCCGAGGTATTCCAGCAACTGTTCAGGCGCATTCATTTTATTCTCTTCCCATCCGGGTGAGGCGAGGCGACGTAAATGACAGAACCCTTAACTTCCGAGCTATCCCGGGGAAACTCTCCTATCGCAAAGTTCAGCACTCGTTCGATACAGGTCACAAACCACACGCTATACCTGCCCGGATCACCTTTTTCGTCCCTATACAGGTTATCGAGTTCTATCCATGTTCAGTCATCGAGCTCTTCTGGATTCGGTATTGGGTCAACGTCGTACTTGCCGAATAATACATGCTCGTATTCGTTCTCAATGAGCTGATTGTCGAGCAGCGCGATAGGTAAAACTGAAAACTTCTTTGAGTTCGCAGTCAATGCCTTCTCCTCGCGAAACCGGCGATGACCCACACTAATGATACTTTCGTTGGGTCCCGGATGGCCGCAACAGGTGTTATTCCACAATCCACCTGAGTGATATTTACCGGATGCGCGCCTCTGCAAAAGCAGCCTGTCACCGGAGTCGAAAACAAAAGCTGAATCGAATCCGATTATGTTGTCGAGGGAATCTACCAGGATAACTTGCTCTCCCATAAAGCACCCGTACCATTTTCGATCAAGCGCACTCCCTGCCACCTTCTTCCCGCACATGCGGTTCGACGGCACGGTCGTCCTCCAAATTCGCTTCCATAGTTACCGCGCGAGCAACAACACAGCACAAGCATATCTGTGCACTATTAAAACGCGATCCGCACTAACATACTAAACATAGCGACATATGTAATGCCGCATCATTGAACTATGCTGATGACAGTTTCCCGTTGCGGAGGTGTCATCATGAGAAAGCTGGAAATTGCCGATCCTGAAGTGATGCGAATCGCCATCCAACAAGAAATTGCCCGCTCTGTCCGATATCGTGAAACTGCCCGGTTGCGAGGCGGCATAGAAGCTCATTGCGGCTTCTGCCGGGTGAATGGTTGATGCATCGTTTCGAGGATTCGCGGCAATGCTCGTTTACTGAAACTCACCGTCGCCTGGATTAACGTCGGTCCGGGAAAATCTTCTGTAGCAAAGCTACCAAAATTTTGTGTTCCTTGGCGGTGAGATGCTCAATCAGTCGTTTTTCGTGAGCAAGGACCAAACGCCTTACCTTACGAAGGAATTTCATTCCTTGGTTAGTCAGGAAGATGGCATTCGAACGGCGGTCGGCGGATTGTCGTTCGACAAGGCCGCGCCGCTCTAGATTGTCGATGATGGACACAACGGAAGACCGATCGAGGTGGACTGCCTGTGCAAGTCTGGTTTGCTTCAATCCGGGGTTGGATTCGATTACCACCAACACTCCGAACAGTCCTGGGGTGATATCGACACCACCCAATGTCTCAGAGAAATCGCGGAATACGGCAATCTGGGCAAGGCGAAGCTGATAGCCGACCAGGCCAGTCAAGAGGCCGTAATCGAGATTGCCATCAGCATCGTTTGTCTTTGTGGCTTGGCGTTTGCGAGCGGCGAGATTGTTTGCGGGCATGTTGGTGTTTCCGGACGAGTTTTGCCAATGTCAACAACGAACCGCAATTCTATCGCAAGGCCTGAATCGAATCGATAATGGCATATCGGAACGTCTGGCACCCGCTATTCCGATCAGTTCCACGTTATGTTTAACATGCAACAGTTTGACATCAACCAAATAACCTGATACGCTATGATGGTATCGGTGTGTTGTTCGAATTGTCCCGTGAGGGAAGCTGGATGACTGCAAAAGTATTTCGTTTTGTTGACATCCGCTAGAAGCGGATGGGCGTGGATTGTTGTCATCTTTTCTCTGTGCCGAATGTATCGTCATGTCAGCAAGGACTCCCCCCAGTACAAGTATGGACAACAGAGAATGCAGGGGCGGTGTGAGCCTCATAGAGGTGGCAGGAATACGCTGGAACTTGCGCTTAAATGCCGTACGACCAAGTGTGGAGCTACAGCGACTGGAGACAATATGAAAAAGATACTTGGCATCTCGGTCAATGGGCGCTGGCGCGAGGACGCCGTCGCCGACAACACGCTGTTGATCGACTACCTGCGCGACGCGCTTGGTTTGACCGGCACCAAGCAGGGCTGCGATGGTGGGGAATGCGGCGCTTGCACCGTGTTGGTCGACGACGAGCCTCGCCTGGCTTGCTGCACACTTGCGCACAGCGTTGCCGGTCGTCGTGTCGAGACG
Organism: Georgfuchsia toluolica; assembly: GCF_907163265.1. NCBI lineage: Bacteria > Pseudomonadati > Pseudomonadota > Betaproteobacteria > Nitrosomonadales > Sterolibacteriaceae > Georgfuchsia > Georgfuchsia toluolica. The sequence goes on along the minus strand of NZ_CAJQUM010000001.1, from coordinate 1,194,370 downwards.
ATCGAGAGTCTCGCGCACAAAGGAAATCTGTCGCGCCTGCAGCGCGCCTTCCACGAACACTTGGGCTCGCAGTGCGGTTTTTGTACGCCAGGCATGATCATGGCGGCAGAAGCACTGTTGCGGAAAAATCCGCATCCGGACCGCACCGCGATCCGCGCCGCGCTGGCCGGTAATCTGTGTCGCTGCACTGGTTACGTCAAGATCATCGAATCGGTTGAAGCCGCATCACAACGCGAGGAGCACGCGCTATGAACGCGCCGGATCGGAAAATGGCCACGCTCAAGCCGGTGCTCCCGGCCGCGATAAAGTCACCGCATGGTGTCGGCGCCCGGCTGCCTCTGGTAGACGGCGTCGAAAAAGTGACGGGCACAGCACGCTACACCGCCGATTTGCCGGTAACCGGGGCACTGGTCGGCAAAATCCTGCGCAGTCCCTATGCCCATGCTGAACTGCTGGATGTCGACATCAGCGAGGCATTGAAGCTGCCCGGGGTGTGCGCCGTGATTACCGGCGACGAATGCGACATACCCTACGGTGTTATCCCGATCGCCCAGAACGAATTCCCCATTGCACGCGAGCGCACCCGCTACATTGGCGAACCGGTCGCAGCCGTGGCAGCCATTGACGAGGCAACCGCAGACCTGGCGTTGTCCCTCATCCGCCTGCGCGTGCGCGAACTGCCGGCCTACTTCAAGGCTGCCGATGCACGCGCACCTGACGCGGTGCTGCTGCATGACAACAAGCCGGGCAACATCGAGCGTGCAGTACACAACGAATTCGGCGACAGCGCAGCGGGATTCACCGCCGCCGAACTGGTGCGTGAGGAAACCTACGAATGCGCCGAGGTCCATCACGCCATGATGGAACCGAACGCGGCGCTGGCCGCCTACGAACCCGAGCGCGGCCACCTGACCCTGTGGTCGGTGACGCAGGTACCGTACTACGTACACCTGACTCTGGCGCGTTGCCTGAACATGGATGCGGCGTACATCCGCGTCATCAAGCCCTATGTCGGCGGTGGCTTTGGCCACCGCGTCGAGCCCCTGAATTTTGAAGTCATTTGCGCCATGCTCGCCCGCGCTGCGCGCGGTACCGTGCGCCTGTTGCAAACACGCGAGGAGGCCTTCCTGACTCATCGCGGCCGTCCAGAGACGCAAATCCGCCTGAAGCTCGGCCTCACTCGCGACGGTCGCATGACTGCCTGCGAGGCGGAGGTCATTCAGCGCGGCGGCGCCTATGGCGGCTACGGGTTGGTGACCATTCTTTATTCCGGCGCCCTGATCAATGGCCTCTACAATCTTCCGGCGGTCAAGTACGACGGTTACCGGGTCTACTCCAACACTCCGCCCTGCGGCGCAATGCGCGGCCACGGTACGGTCAATATCCGCTTCGCCTTCGAATCGCTGCTCGACACGATGGCGGCGGAACTTGGCCTCGACCCGATCGATATCCGCCGGAGGAACCTCCTCAAGGCGCCGACCGAGACGATCAACGGCCTCAAGGTCATGTCCTACGGCCTGCCCGAGTGCATTGACTGGGTCGAGAGCGCGAGCGGCTGGAAGAAGCGCAAGGGCAATCTGCCCCGCGTTGGCAACATCGGCAAAGGTCTCGGCATGGCCTGCTCGCACTTTGTCAGCGGCTCGGCCAAGCCAGTGCACTTCACCGGACAGCCCCACGCGACGATCGCATTGCGGCTCGATTTCGACGCCGGCGTCACCATCCTTACCGGCGCCGCCGACATCGGCCAGGGCTCGTCGACGATCATCACCCAAATCGTCGCCGAAGTCCTCGGCATCGACTACCAACGCCTGCGAATCATCGCCAGTGATTCGGCGCTCACGCCCAAGGACAACGGCTCATATTCGTCACGCGTCACCTTCATGGTCGGCAATGCCGCCGCCGACGCGGCGCGGAACCTGAAGCGGCTGTTGATCACCGCCGCCGCCCGGCGCCTGAAAGTCAGCGAAGCCGAGATCGAATGGCTCGGCGAAGCTGCTGCCGTCGTCAGCCACCCGGAGCAGCAAATTTCCTTTGTCGAGATCGTCGAGGAAGCTTTGGTCGGCACTGGGATGCTGACTGTCAAAGGCACTTTCACCTGCCCTCCCGAATTCCAGGGCGGCAAGCACCGTGGCGGCGCGGTCGGTTCGACGATGGGTTTCTCGTATGTGGCGCAGGCGGTCGAAGTCAGTGTCGACCTCGACATTGGCAAGGTCACCGTCGACAAGGTCTGGGCCGCGATTGACTGTGGCTTCGCGATCAACCCGATGTCGGTCGAGGGGCAGGTACAAGGCGCTGTATGGATGGGCATGGGCCAGGCGATCAGCGAGGAAACGATCTACAAGAATGGCCGCCATAGCTGCGCCAACATGCTTGACTATCGTGTGCCAACGATCGTTGAATCGCCGGACATTGAAGTTCATATCGTAGAGAGCATCGATCCCAACGGCCCGTTCGGCGCCAAGGAGGCGAGCGAAGGTCCGCTCTCCGGCTTTATGTCGGCACTGGCTGCGGCCGTCGAAGATGCCACCGGACACCGCTTTACGGTGCTGCCGATCACGCCCGTGCGGGTGTTCGAAGCGCTCAACGACAAACACGCAACCGCCAAGCGACAAATGGGAACAAACGAGAGCACCTCACTTGTCAAAGGAGTAGCTTGATGGACAGCATACCGGCGTTCCGCCTCCAACGCCCTGACAGTGCCGCCGCCGCCGTCGCGCTACGCGCTGAAAACCCTGCCAGCCGCTTCATCGCCGGTGGCACCGACCTACTGCCCAACATCCGCCGTGGCCTCACCACACCGGAAATGCTGATTGATCTCGGCGGCATCAGTGAACTGCGCAAATTCCGTGAGGAAGCGGGCACGTTATGCATTGGCGCCGGTGTTACGTTGTCAACAATCGCCGCCAATGCCCACGTGCAGACACATCTGCCGGCGCTGGCCCATGCGGCAGGCGCCGTGGCCGGTCCGACGCACCGGATGGCCGCCACGCTCGGCGGCAACCTTTGCCTCGACACTCGTTGCCAGTACTACAACCAGAGCGAGTCATGGCGCAAAGGCCTCGAGTTCTGCTTGAAGCGCGGCGGCGATGTCTGTCGCGTTGCGCCGAAATCCTCGCGCTGCTACGCTGCATTCAGCGGCGATGTCGCACCGGCGTTACTAGCGCTCAATGCGACGATTGAGATTCTTAGCCCACAGGGATCACGCCGCCTGCCGATTCGAGAGTTCTACCGCGACGACGGCAAGACTTACATCTCACTTGCCGCCGATGAGATGCTGCTTGGTGTCGAAGTCCCCCTCGTCGATGGCTGGAAAAGTGCCTACGATAAAGTACGCGTGCGCGGCGCCATCGATTTTCCACTGGTTGGCGTCGCCATCGCATTGCGGCGCGACGGAGATACCGTCGGCGATCTGCGCATCGCGTGCACCGGCGTCTCGTCGCGTCCCGAATTGATCGATGGCTTGGAGTCGGTCTATGGCAAGCCGCTCGACGACGCGAGCCTGGCACTGATCGATAAACGCATCCGACATTACACGCGACCGGTGGGAACCACGATAATCGACGTTTCCTACCGCCGCCAAGTCATGCCGGTGCTGGCACGGAGGCTATTGAGGAGGCTTGGGGAGAACTGCTGATGGACCCGAGCTCGATGATCTGGCGCTGATCAGCGCATTGAAATCCGATGCCCTCTACGCCGGTGCGATCGGGTCGCGCGCCAACAGCGCCAAGCGGCATGAGCGATTAAAACTATTCGATCTTGGCGATATCGACATTGATCGGCTGCATGGTCCGATCGGCCTTCCTCTCGGCAGCAAGACGCCGCCAGAAATCGCGCTGGCGATCGTCGTCGACATTACTGCACGCCGTAATAATGTCGAACTTATTGCCACAAACGAACGTCCCCCAGCGGTGAGTGCCGCGTGTCCGGTCACACTGTAATTGTCGGCATTTTGCTCGCGGCGGGCGCGGCATCTCGCTTCGGCAGCGGCAAGCTCATCGCCGAACTACCGGACGGCTGCTCGGTCGGCGAAGTTGCCTGCGCAGCATTGCGTCCGGCCGCGTATTTTCTCAATTGCCGTTTTTGGTGAGCTCCCTGCTGCCATTGAACCCAGTAGACTGCGATGCAGATCGAAGGCAGGCTCCGGCCTTGAATAGTGGCCCTTGCTTGATCGAGCCAGCAGAACAATTACAGAAAGATACCCAACGCATGTCTGAAACATTTATTCCCAGCAAGGATGCTTCGCTTGAGTCTTCTATTTCTACGTTGCTGGGAAAGCTTGAAACAATAGGTTTTCACGTCGTCGAGCGCTCGTGGCTTAATGAGATTGAAAACATCTGGTCGGTGCATGTTAGCGACCGCGACTGCCCCCGCCTGTTCTGCAACGGCAAGGGCGGCTCCGAGCTTGCTGCGCGCGCCAGTGCGCTAGGCGAGTTTTTTGAGCGACTCAGTACCAATTATTTCTGGACGCACTTCTACCTTGGCGATAGCGTGGCCAATGACAAGTTTGTGCACTATCCGAACGAACAGTGGTTTCCGGTCAAGGGCAAGGCCTGGCCCATGGGCATCCTCACACCCGAGTTGCAAAAGTTCTACAACCCGAAAAAGGAAGTGCTTGCCGAGCAACTGATCGACCTGAACTCCGGCAACGCGGCACGCGGCATTTGCACCATTCCCTATACCCGTTTGCGCGATGGGGCGAGCGTGCCGTACCCGGTCAATCTGATCGGCAACCTGTATGTGAGCAACGGAATGTCGGCCGGCAACACGATGATGGAAGCGCGTACCCAGGCGCTGTCGGAGATTTTCGAACGCAACATCAAATTTCGCATCATTCGCGATGGCATCTGCCTGCCTGAAGTGCCTGAGGAAGTCATTAATCGTTATCCGCGTATTGCCGCCGGAATCAATGGCCTGCGTGCGGCGGGCTTTGGCATTCTGGTCAAGGATGCTTCGCTCGGCGGCGAGTATCCGGTGATGAACGTGACTTTGTTGCACCCGCATGACCAGGGCGTGTTTGCCAGCTTCGGCGCGCATCCGCGCTTTGAGGTGGCGCTCGAACGTGCGCTGACCGAGCTGCTACAAGGGCGTGCGCTCGACTCGCTGGGTGACTTCCCGGCACCCGGCTTCGATCAGGATGAAATCGCCGATGCGCAGAATCTGGAAATCCACTTTGTCGATTCCAGTGGCGTCATCAGTTGGGAGTTTCTGCGCGACACACCGGATTTTGAATTTGTCGACTGGAATTTTTCCAACACCACGGCAGAAGATTACCAGTGGTCGGTGGACCGCATTCACGCGAGCGGCCATGATATCTACGTTGCCGATTTCACTCACCTTGGCGTTTATGCCTGCCGCATCTTCGCGCCGGGGATGTCGGAGATTTATCCGATCGAAGAATTGCAATGGGAGAACAACAGCGTCGGCAATCTTGTGCGCCCGGCGATTCTGCGTCTGCCCGAACTGACGCAGGAAGAATGCCAAACCTTGCTCGACCTGTTTGCCGAACTCGATCTGCCGGAAGAACTGCCGATTACCACGCTCATCGGTCTCGCTGCGGATGCCGATACGGCTTGGGCCGACCTGCGCGTTGGTGAACTCAAGACCCTGCTCGGCCTTGCGGTTGAAGATGAGGATGTGGTGCTGGAAGGGTGCGCATGGGTTGCCCAGTGTGGCCTACTCGGCGCGCAACGCCGCCGTGTCTATCGCTGTATCGAAAATCTGCTCAAGCTCGGAGACCCGGAGCGATTTGACGCTACGCTGAGCCTGCTGTTCGGCGCAGAGACCTTGCGTCAAGCCTATGCGCTGGTCCGACGCGAACAGCAGTTCTTTGGCTTGAGTACGCTGGGGCCCAATATGGAAGGCAGTGAGATGCACCAACGATTGCTGGTGGCGTATCAAAAAGTGCAGCGCCTGAAGGGAACTCCCCCCAACTGATCCGGGTGTCTCCGTTCAAGCCAATCGGCATTTGCCAATCAGGCCTTAATCCACGCTGACTGGCACGTGTTCCCCGCACCAATGGTGAATTGATACATGCGGGAATTTCCAGTGGCTGTTTTCAATGAAGACCGGTGGGTAGCGATGACAATTGCCTTCATTGTTGTCGTGCAACTCAAGGTATTCGCAGGTTTCGCAGCGAAGATGAGAGGGAGGCTTGGCTTCTGACATGTTGTTGAGATAATCATTCGAAGCGCTGTAAAGGCTGTACTTTATTTGTGTCCGTGTTTATCGTTCGGATTCATGGGCTGCAATAGCGTTGCAGCTGGTTCGGGATGGCGAATCACCCCAATCTGTTCGTCAGGTTTGAGCCAGAATTCACCATGCGGACCCTTTAGGTTACCGGTGATCAATAAAATCAGGACGTCCACTAGACGCACTTCGGTAACGGACTCCCACGCGAAAGTTGGGATGAGCGTTGGTTCCGGTACCGTTGCAGATATGGTCGTTCACACGTACCTTCGAGGCTGCCACAGTTATTTTGCCGGTCATGACCCGTTCTCCTTTTTATGGCCCATTTCCCATCATGGTGCTTTATATGTTGCCATTTGTACCACGGGCCTCAATCCCCCCGCGTCAGGCCCGCCCGCTCCGCCTGAGTCGCGCCCGGAGGTCGTTTATCTCATCGATGAGATCAAGCGCCAGCGCGACGCCCGCAGCATTGATCTCGAGATCCTGCGTTAGCCTTACCGCCAGCCGCGCGCGACGCAATGACGGGCCGACAAATTGCCAGTCTTGCGGCTGTTGGCCGGTCGGCTCGATCACGCCATCTGATACCAATAGCATCAGCTGTTCTTCGGTAATGCCGCAAGCGTGGCACAACTCCGTCAGTGTCAGGCGGAGTTCTTCTTCGACCACTTGGCCGTTTAGATATGTCGTAATGGTTTCAGACATGGCCGATCATCCTTTGAGGTGAACGCGCGGGTCAAAATTGAAGCTGCTTTGCATCGCACGATAAGCGTTCTTTGCGATGTCTGTATCGGCTGGTGGCAAGGCGATGGCAAGTACCGCGTATAGATCACCGGGCGGATTGCCGGGGATGCCCTTGCCTTTCAGCCGCATTTTGCGCCCCGCCGTCGACCCTGGCGGAATGGAAAGGTTGACGGGACCATCCAGCGTTGGTATGGCGACCGATGCACCGAGTGCGGCTTCCCATGGCGTCACCGGCAGGTCGAAATAGATATCGCGGCCGTCAGCGCGAAAGTATGGGTGCGGGTTGAAAGCGATTTCCAGATAGAGATCACCCGCCGGTCCCTCGCCCATTCCCTGCGCGCCCTGCCCGGCCAAGCGTAGGTGCTGTCCCTCGCGAACCCCTTTGGGAATATTCACATTGAGCGTGCGTTGTTGCATCGTCAGTCGCCCCTCGTGATCAAGCCCCGGCATTTGCAGGGAGATGCTGCGCTGGGCGCCGCGATAGGCGTCCTGCAAATCGATCAGCACCTTGGCGTGGTGGTCCTGTCCCCGCGCATGCATGCCATGATGATGCGTCTGCGCGCGGCCGGCGCGCTGGCCGAATAACGATTCGAAGAAATCGCTGAACTCCGCGCCGTTGCCCGGTCCTGCATTGCGACCGCTGAACTCGAAACCGGCGTCCCAGTCTGGCGGAGGCTGGAATTCCTGCCCGGGCTTCCACTGGTCGCCCACGCGGTCATAGGCGGCACGTGTCTCAGGATCTTTCAGCACTTTGTAGGCTTCCCCCACTTCCTTGAAGCGCGCCTCGGCATCAGACTCCTTGCTCACATCGGGATGGAATTTGCGCGCCAGCTTGCGGTAGGCACGCTTGATCTCGTCCTCCGTCGCGCTACGTTCAACGCCGAGAACTGCATAATAATCTTTGAATTTCATAAGCCAATTAATACTACCCTGATTAGAGTGAGTTTCAACTTAACCCAAGAGGATCAAAACCATGAAACTGCAATTTCTCGGTGCGACCAATACGGTGACCGGTTCAAAATACCTGGTCACGGCAGGATCCAGAAACATTCTCGTGGACTGCGGGCTGTTTCAGGGCCTGAAGATGTTGCGTTTGAGAAACTGGCAAGCCTTGCCATTGGATCCAAAATCCGTCGATGCCGTCATCCTGACGCATGCGCACATCGATCACAGCGGTTACCTCCCGTTGTTTGCCAGGCAGGGATTTTCAGGCCCGGTGTATTGCACCCGAGCGACCGCCGATCTGTGCGCAATCCTGCTGCCGGACTCCGGTCACTTGCAGGAGGAAGAAGCGGAATATGCAAACCGCCACCGGTTCTCCAAACACTCGCCGGCGTTGCCCCTCTATACGGAGCAGGATGCCAGGCGCTGCCTGCGGCGGCTGTCGCCGCAAGCGTTCGAACATGACATCGATTTGGGCGACGGCCTGACGCTGCGCTTTTCGCCATCGGGCCATATCCTCGGATCAGCGTTTGTCCAACTTCAGCACAATCATCAGTCGCTCGTTTTTTCGGGAGACCTGGGCCGGCTCGATTCCAGAGTGATGGCTGCTCCGGCAACCCTCAGACAGGCGGACTATCTGGTGCTCGAGTCTACCTACGGCGATCGCCTGCACGATCCGTCCGACCCGCTGATCAAACTCGCGGACATCATCAACCGCACCGCGCAGCGTCGTGGCGTGGTGGTGGTCCCCGTATTTGCCGTTGGGCGAGCGCAGGAAGTGATGTACTACATCCACCTGCTGAAAGCCGCCGGCAGCATTCCGGATATCCCGGTCTATCTCAACAGCCCCATGGCGGCTGACGCGACCCGGATCTTTCACAACCATCCAGGCGAGCATCGTCTCACCGGGGAGCAGTGCGATGCCATGTGCAAGGACGCGCATATCGTTAGCAGCGCCAAAGAATCAAAAAAACTCAATACGCGATCCGGGCCGATGATCATCCTGGCGGCGAGCGGCATGGCCACCGGTGGGCGGGTGATTCATCATCTCAAGGCATTTGCGCCGGACGCGCGCAATACCATCATGTTTACCGGCTTTCAGGCAGCGGGCACGCGCGGCGCGGCCATCCTTTCTGGCACGGAAAGCGTGAAGATTCACGGTGAATATGTCCCGATCCGGGCCGAGGTACAGGCGCTGTCGAATCTCTCCGCGCATGCCGACTACGCGGAGATTCTGCGCTGGCTCGATGGTTTTGAAGCACCGCCCAGGCAGACCTTCATCACGCACGGTGAGCCGGTTGCAGCCGATGCGTTACGGCACCGGATTGAAGAGACGAAAGATTGGCAGTGCACCGTGCCGGACTACCTACAGTCGTTTGAACTGAATTGCCCTGTTGCACCTGTGCAAGTTCCCTGATACATCCTTGTTACTGCTGGCTCAATTTATCCGGCAGGCCATTAGGCTCTTTCGGCGTTTGATGCGTTAGCCCGAATTCTTCCTTCGGCGCTGGCCGACCGAAAAAATAACCCTGAAAGGCATGGCAGCTCATTTGCGCGAGAAACTCTCGCTGTTCCCTGGTCTCCACTCCCTCGGCAATAACATTCAGCCCCATGCTTTGCGCCAGGGTCACGATGGTGCGGGCGATGGTGGCATCGCCGGTATCGGTCAAAATGTCGCGCACGATGGATCGGTCGATCTTCAACTGATCCAGCGGCAGGCGCTTTAGATAAGTGAGCGAGGAATAGTTGGTGCCGAAATCATCCAGAGCGAAACCGACGCCTTCGGCCTTGAGCGCGGTCATTTTGACGATGAGGTCTTCCACATTGTCCATCAGCATGCTCTCGGTCAGTTCCAGTTTGAGCTTGTGCGGATCGGCACCGGTTTGATTAAGCACTGCCAGCACCTGGATGACAAAGTCAGGATGGCGAAGCTGGCGCGGGCTGATATTGACGGCCAGGGTGAGATTGGCCGTTTTGGGCTGAGTCGACCAGGCTGCCAGTTGGGCGCAGGCGGTTTTCAGCACCCATTGGCCCAGAGGCAGAATCAGTCCCGTATCTTCGGCGAGGGGAATGAAATCCGCGGGAGTTAACAGGCCGCGCCGTGGGTGTTGCCAGCGCAGCAATGCCTCGGCCCCCGTCATGCGGCCTTCTTCATCCACATGGGGCTGGTAGTAGAGGAGGAACTGATTCCTCATCAAACCCATGCGCAGGTCGGCTTCCAGCATGGCGCGAGCATTGACCACGGCCTGCATTTCCGGATCGAAGAAGCGCAAGGTGTTGCGCCCGGCCGCCTTGGCCTGGTACATGGCAAGGTCTGCCCGTTTCAGTAATTCATCGACGGAATTCTTGTGGCCGTTGAACAGGGTGGCGCCGATGCTTGGGGTACTGTGGCGTTCGTAACCGGCGAGCAGGTAGGGCTGGTTGAGAGTGGCGAGGACTTTTTCGGCCACGGCTTTGGTCTGGGTGGCGGCTTCCTCATGGTTCTCACTCAGATTGTCGAGCATGATCACGAACTCATCGCCGCCCAGGCGGGCCACGGTATCGCCTTCCCGCACGCAGGTGGCAAGTCGCAGTGCCACTTGTTGCAGCAGCAGGTCGCCGACATTGTGGCCAAGCGTGTCATTCAGGGTCTTGAAATTGTCCAGGTCGATGAACAGCAGCGCGCCTTCGCGTTTGCTGCGGATGCTGGAAACCAGGGCCAGCCGCAGTCGATCCAGCAGCAACCGCCGGTTGGGCAGGCGGGTCAGGGGATCGTAGAAGGCCAGATGCTTGGTCTCATCTTCCGTCATCTTGCGCAGGGTGATGTCGCGGGTCACCCCGAGCAGGTGGGTGATCTTGCCGGTGGAGTCTCGTAGCGGTGCCTCGTGAGTCTCCAACCAGCGTCGCCTCCCCAGCTTGCCTTGAACCTGAAATTCCAGCGAGCGGGTTTCGCCGGCGAAGACCTGCCGGAACAAATCGGTGAAGGCGGCGCGATGTTCAGGCATCACGAAATTTATCAGGCCGCTGGCATTGACTTCCTCGACGCTGTTCGCTTCCAGCATGGATAGCCCAGCATGGTTCATTTGCAGCAGCGTTCCGTCGGCTGCAACAACTTTGACGCATTCGGGCTCGGTTTCCAGGATGGTTGCAAGGAAATTCTTCTGTTCCTGGAGCGCCTGCTCCATACGTTTGCGCTCCGTGATATCCCGGTTGCTGACTCTGCGTCCAGCGCATGCGCTATCAGGTCCGGGGATGGCATGGCAGTGGTGGGCCAGCCAGCGAATATTCCCGTCGCGTCGTACGATGCGGAAATCCATCTGCGTTTCTTGGGGGCTGGACTGATGAGTGATATCGCTCAGGTGACACTTCATCAGATGACGATCTTCGGGATGCGTGATGCTCAGGAGCAGGCCGGGATTGGCGGTGAACTCGACCGGGCTGTAGCCAGTGATGTGCTCGCATGAAGGAGTCATGTAAAGAATTTCTCCCGTCGGCCCCAGCCAGTATTCCCAATCAATGGTGTAGTTGGCCACCGTGCGGAATTTGGTTTCCTGGCGTGCCAACTCCTCGACCATGCTGTTTTGGCGTTTCCAGGTGCGGTAAATCAGCCACGCCGCCACAAAGGTTATCAGGGCGAAAACCACCGCCAGCGCAGCCTGCATCGCGGTGGCGGTGTACCAATTGGAAAGATAGTCTTCAGTGGCCTGTCCGATCAGGATATAGAGAGGATAGGCGCCGATCCGGCGATAGGAGTAAGTTCGCTCGACATTGTCGAGTTGCGAGCGCGCAACCGTAGTTCCAGCGAATGGCTGTGCCCGAATCATTTCCCGGAATTCAGGCGCCATCGCCGTGCTGCCTATCATGCTGCCGGCTTCGGCAAGTTCGGGATGGCGAGAAACAACACTCAGGTCTCCATCGCGCAGAACGACAACTCCGTGCGGACCGACGTCAATAGCGGAAAATATTCTGGAAATATGCTCCAGCGTAATCGCCGCGAACGCCATGCCGCCAAAGGAACCGTCCGGCCGGTCGATGCGCCGGGCAAGAACGATTACCCATTTTTGATTGATGCGGCTTTGCTGGGGTTTTGAAATCACCAAACCGGCTTTGGGGTCGTCGTGCAGGCGAATGAAATGGGGGCGGTCGGCAACGCTGGTCCTAGTGCCGGGCGTTACATCGTTGCCGTATATGAGACGGCCTTGCGCATCGGCAATCCGCAGGGCGTCGATTTCCGGCAATTGCGAACGTATCTGGTCGATACGGGCAGTCAAAAAATCGTCATTGATATAACCGTCGCGCCGCTCAATGTATTCGTTAATCATGGCCGAGAGGGCCATGTCGTCGGCTTTGATGGCGCCGGCAATTTCGCTTTCCAGTACCTGCGCCAGGTTTTGGGTAGCGATTTCGGCCCGCTCCTGATACTGGTGGTAGCTGTGGTGGGCCGATAGCCCGATCAGAAAGAAAACAAACAGGTTGGCAAGAATGACACCGCTTATCAACAGGATAAGCGGGCAGGAAAACAGCGGTGAAGGCCGATGTTTCTGTCGTACAGGTGGATAAGGCGGCTGCATCGAATGCGACATGACCTCAAATCCTGCTTATCTGGATAGGGAAGCAAACCAAACCCCTCATTGGGATATAACAGTTCCAATGTACATGTCAAGCTGATAGTGGCGGGATATGTGATGGATAACATCAACTTCCCTCCCATCATCAGGGTGCCAAGCAATTACTGCTGATACAAGATACAAGACTCAAGATTTCAAGATTGATTTGTTTTCTCTTGTGTCTTGTACCCTGCGTCTTGTGCCTGCCGTCGGCTAGTCGTTGAAAGGATGGCGACGAACGATGGTTTCTTCGCGTTCCGGCCCGGTCGAGATGAGGTCGACTGGAACACCGCAGATTTCCTCGATGCGCGTCAGATAGGTGCGGGCATTGGCCGGCAGATTATCGAAGGCCTTGATGCCCACCGTATTTTCGGACCAGCCGGGCAGGGTTTCGTAGACAGGTTCGCAGCGGGCGAGATCGTCGGCGCCGACGGGCAGGATATCGGAGAATTTTCCGTCCAGCTTGTAGCCGGTGCAGATCTTGAGTTCTTCGACGCCATCGAGCACATCGAGCTTGGTGACGCAAAGTCCGGAGACGCCGTTGATCTGGATCGAACGCTTCATTGCGGCCGCATCGAACCAGCCGCAGCGACGTGCGCGGCCCGTGGTGGCGCCGAACTCATGGCCCCGGGTGGACATATGCTTACCGACTGGGTCGAGTTTGTCGATGGCGTCGTATAGCTCGGTGGGGAAGGGGCCGCCACCGACGCGCGTGGTGTAGGCCTTTGTGATGCCAAGCACATAATGCAGCATGCCGGGACCGATGCCGGCGCCGGCTGAAGCCGCGCCAGCCACGCAGTTGGAGGAGGTGACGTAGGGATAAGTGCCGTGGTCGATATCGAGCAGTGTGCCTTGGGCGCCTTCGAACAACAGGTTGGCGCCGGCCTTGTGCGCATCGTAGAGCGCGCGTGGTACATCCGCGATCATGCGCGTCAGGCGCGGCGCCATGGCCAGGGTGCCGTCGTAGACCTGCTGGAAGTCGATGGTCGCCGCACCGAAATAATTTTTCAGCACGAAATTGTGATAGTCGAGCAGCTCGGCGAGTTTTTCGGCGAAACACTTGGGATGCAGCAGATCCTGCAACCGGATCGCCCGGCGCGCCACCTTGTCCTCGTAAGCTGGGCCGATGCCGCGCCCGGTGGTGCCGATCTTGTTGCTGCCGCGCGCGGTTTCGCGCGCAATGTCGATGGCCTGGTGATAGGGCAGTATCAGCGGGCAGGCTTCCGAGATGCGCAGGCGCGGTTCGGCATTGATGCCGGCTGCGGCGAGATCATCGAGTTCATTGATCAGGGCTTCGGGCGAGAGCACCACGCCGTTGCCGATGTAGCAGATCACCTCGGGGCGCAATATGCCGGAGGGCACCAGGTGCAATACTGTCTTCTTGCCCCCGATCACCAGGGTATGCCCGGCATTGTGTCCGCCCTGAAAGCGCACTACACCCTGGGCATGATCGGTCAGCCAGTCGACAATCTTTCCCTTGCCTTCGTCGCCCCATTGGGTACCGACGACGATTACATTCTTTGCCATACGAGTTCCAGTTATTTAGATTTAGCTTGAAAAAGCGGCGACGGAGCGCCTTTTGATATCGAGCACAGCGAGCTGATTGGTAGCCCCGGGGGTTGAAACGGGGTTTCGCAAAGCACTGCTTTGCGCCGTCGGGACGGGCGAGCTGTGCAAAGCGAGCCCTGGAGCAGGGATGGGGGTGGGGGCGTTCAATTTGCCTTTGCGCATTTTCATCCTCAGATGTGGCGCTGGCGGCCATGCGCGTTAGATGTTGAATTCATCGCTTCGACAACCCATCTGCCATCGCGCAAGACAAGTTGCCGGTCGCAGTTGATCTCGCCCAAGGAATCTTCGTGGCCCGGCAACTGGCGCCAAACGATCTCGCCCTGCTCGCGCAACCGAATGACTTCGCGGTTCAGTTGCTCGTCCCTGTTCCATGGCGCCAAAATGGCAGATTGCTCCTGCTCCAGCGGAGACAATTGAGTGATGATGCGCAAATCCATGGAGAAGCCGGTCGCGGGACGCGCCTGGCCGTAGTCCTTGCCGATTTTGTCATAACGGCCGCCCAGCGCGATGGCCCCGCTGGAATTGGCGTGATAGGCGGCAAAAACAATGCCGTTGTGATAGTCATAACCGCGCAGGTCCGCCAGATCGAAACCGATCGGCAGCGCGGGCAGCGCGTCCGCCAGTTGTTGCAGTTCGTCGAGTGCGTGGCCAGCTTTTTTTGGTGGAAGCAGTTTGCGCGCCCGGTCGAGGACTTCGCGACCACCGTAGAGTTCAGGCAGGGCGAGCAACGCCGCGCGGCTGGATTCGTTCATGCACTGCGTCAGATCGCGCAGGGCCGGGATATCCTTGGCCTGCAATGCCGAAAATATGGCCTGTTCGGCTGCAGCGTTGAGTCCGGCGTCGCGCAACAGGGCGTGGAAAATGTCGACGTGGCCGAGATCTATGCGGGTGGCATCGAGCGATGAAAGTTGCAATACCTCGTTGAGCAGACTGACGATTTCGATATCCGCCTCGATGCCCTGGTGGCCGTAGATTTCGGCGCCGATTTGCAGAGGCTCGCGCGTCGCATTGAAACCCGCCGGCAGGGTATGCAGCACGCTGCCGCAATAGCAAAGGCGCGCGACGCCGCGGCGATTGAGCAGATGGGCGTCGATACGCGCAACCTGTGGCGTGATGTCGGCACGAATGCCGAGCATGCGGCCGGATATCTGGTCGACCAGCTTGAAGGTGCGCAGGTCGAGATCATGGCTGCTGCCGGTGACCAGCGATTCCATGTACTCCAGCAGCGGCGGCATGATGTACTTGTAGCCATGGCGCTGGAACATGTCCAGCAGTAAACGGCGCAACGATTCGATGCGGGCTGCTGCGGGAGGAAGCACATCCTCGATCGCGTCGGGCAGCAGCCAGCGATTCGCGCTCATCTGAACACCATCAGCAACACCACGCCCATGATTATCGACGACAAACCGATAAAGCGGATTTGTCCATCCTGCATTTCGATCACGCGGCGAAATGCGTTACGCCAGGCCTGTGGCGACAGGAACGGCAACAGTCCTTCGAGGATCAGCATCAATGCGAACGCCGCCAGGAGCAAGGAACCCTTCATTTTGCCGACTTGCCGGAATTCTTCAGGTATTTGAAAAATTCGCTGTTCGGTTCCACCACCAGCACATCGCTCCGGTTCTTGAAGCTGTTGCGATAGGCATCGAGACTGCGATAGAAGGCATAGAACTCGGGATTCTTGCTGAAGGCGCGACCATAAATCGCAGCCGCCTGGGCATCGCCCTGGCCCTTGACCTTTTGCGCATCGCGGTAGGCTTCGGCGAGTATTACTTCGCGCTGTTTGTCGGCATCGGCGCGGATTTTTTCGCCCTCTGCGGCGCCCGTTGAACGCAACTCGTTGGCGACGCGCTTGCGCTCGGTTTCCATCCGGCGATATACCGATTCGGATACCTCCGGCGGAAAGTCGACGCGCTTCAAGCGTACGTCAATGACCTGGATGCCGATATTCTTCATGTCGGCATCCGCCGCGCGCCTGACTTCCGACATGATCTTTTCGCGTTCGCCGGAGACCACGTCGCGTACTGTGCGTTTGCCGAACTGCTCGCGCAGGCCGGAATTCACGGTTTGCGACAGACGCGTGCCAGCGAGTTCCTCATCGCCGCCGACGGATATGTAGTATTGGCGTACATCGTGAATGCGCCACTTGACAAACGAATCAACCAGTACCGGCTTTTTCTCGGCGGTAAGGAAGCGTTCCGGATCCGGTGTCTCCCAGGTCAGGATACGATTATCAAAAAATCTTACATTCTGGATCAGCGGCCACTTGAAATGCAGGCCCGGTTGGGTAATCACTTCCTTGACCTCGCCGAACTGAAACACGATCGCCCATTGGCGCTGATCGACGGCGAACATGCTGGTTGCCAATAAGGCCAGCAATCCGAAAATGAATACGGCGACAAAAGTGAAATGCTGTTTCATCAACGCTCTCCCCGATCGCGGCCTTCGAGCGAGCCGCGCGAACGGTAGTCGCCGCTGGATACCACCCCCGGCGCTTTTTCTGTCTGCGGTGGGACAGCGCCGGAATAGGCAATGCCTGAGCCGGTAGCGGCTGGAACTGCTGTTTCGGCTGTCGCAGCCACTGGCGCCTGGGCGGCAACGGCCTGCATCAGTTTGTCGAGCGGCAGGTAGAGCAGGTTGCCGCTGCCCTTGGCATCGACCATGATCTTGCTGGTATTGGTGTATACCTGTTGCATGGTTTCCAGATAAAGGCGCTGGCGGGTGACTTCCGGCGCCTTGCTGTATTCGGCCAATAGCTGGCTGAAGCGCGAGGCATCGCCTTCGGAGGTGGCGATCATGCGTGCCTTGTAGCCGACGGCTTCCTGCTCTAGGCGCGCGGCACCGCCGCGCGCACGCGGGATGACGTCATTGGCGTAAGCTTGCCCTTCATTTTTTGCCCGCTCTTTGTCCTGGCCAGCTTTTACGGCATCGTCGAAAGCGGCCTGCACCTGCTCGGGTGGCTGGGTACTTTGCATGGTGACGGAGCGAATCTGGATGCCGGTCTTGTAGTGATCGAGAATTTCCTGCATCAGTTTCTTGGTACTGGCGGTGATTTCGTCGCGACCTTCATAGAGGACAAAGTCCATCTCGCTTTTGCCCACCACCTCGCGGATTGCCGTCTCGGCCGCCTGCATCACCGTATCGTCCGGATTGCGGTTCATGAACACGTAATCCATCGGATCCTTGAGCAGGTATTGCACGGCAAACTCGACACTGACGATGTTTTGGTCGTCGGTCAGCATCAAAGCCTCTTTCGGCACCTTGTTTTTTTCCGAACCGCGATAGCCAATTTCGATGGTGCGCACGCCAGAGAGGTTGACTACCTCGTTACTCTGGATCGGCCACGGCAGGCGCCAGCGCAGGCCGGGGTCGGTGGTTTCAATGAACTTGCCGAACTGCAGCACGATGCCGCGCTGGGCGGGCTCTACAATGTAGAAGCCGCTGGCGAGCCAGATGGCGGCCACCAACCCGGCAAGCAGGCCGATGCCGCCGCCGAACTGGCGCGGGCTCAGCGTTGGAATCTTGTTTCCGCTGCCGTTGCCGCCATCATTGCCGCCGCCGTTCTGGTTGCCGCTGCGGCCGCTTTTGCCAAACAGCCCCGCAAGGCGGCGATTGACGTCGCGCCATATTTCTTCGAGATCGGGAGGGCCGTCGTTCTTCATGCCCAACAGGTTTTCTCCCCAGGGGTGATGCTTGAAAGAGAGCAGTATTCCGGCAATCACTTTGTATATGTATCCGAAGAATGAGAGAGGGATCAGGCTGTAGCCGCCGTCAGGTGTTCGCTTTTTCGCGTGCCATGCCGGCCAGCGCATCACGCAAAAGATCGAGTCCCGCGCCTGTTTTCGCACTGACACGAACGCGGGCGATTTTACCATGTTCGTCCAGCGTCACTCCCGCGGCGGCGGCGGATGCATCGATCTTGTTCCAGACGATGATTTGCGGTACATCGCTGGCGCCAATACTTTTCAGAACGGCATCGACCGCAGCCATTTGCTGATCCCGATCCGGACTGGCCGAGTCGACCACATGCAGCAGCAGGTCGGCCTGCGCGGTTTCCTCCAGTGTGGCGTGAAAGGCCGCAACCAGTTCATGCGGCAGGTCGCGAATGAATCCCACGGTATCGGAAATGACGATCTGCCCGGCACCTTCGATGAAAAGACGGCGCGAGGTCGTGTCGAGCGTGGCGAACAGTTTGTCGGCGGCATAGGCGCCGGCCTTGGTCAGGGCGTTGAACAGCGTGCTTTTGCCGGCATTGGTATAGCCGACCAGGGATACGGCCAGCACTTCGCTGCGCGTGCGGGCGCGGCGGCGCACGGCGCGTTGACGCTCGAACTGCTTGAGCTTGTTCTTTAGCAGCGCGACGCGCTTGCCCAGCAAACGGCGATCGGTTTCGAGTTGCTTTTCGCCGGGACCACGCAGGCCGATGCCGCCCTTTTGCCGTTCCAGGTGGGTCCAGCCGCGTACCAGGCGCGTAGCCAGATGCTGCAACTGCGCCAGTTCCACTTGCAGCTTGCCGTCGTGGCTGCGCGCGCGCTGGGCAAAGATGTCGAGGATCAGGCTGGTCCGGTCGACAACGCGGCATTGCAGTTCGCGTTCCAGATTGCGCTGTTGCCCGGGCGAGAGCTCGTGATTGAAAATGACGACATTGGCATTATGCAGGCGGACAGCCTCTGCAATCTCGACGACTTTTCCCTTGCCGGCATAGGTCGCGGCATCCGGTCGCGACCGTTTGCCCGAAACCACGGCGGCGACCGTTGTGCCGGCGCTTGCGGCAAGCAGACGGAATTCGTCCAGTCGCTCGGCGAAGCCGGCATTGCCGAAATCGAGCTGAATCAGAACTGCGCAATCGCCGGATGGGATGGGATCAGGCAAGGTGGCGGCTTGGCAGATTGCGTGCGCCAGGCGCACATCGCAACAGCGCAGGCAATCTCAATCGGCGCCGACTTCCTGCGCGATATTGACCTGGCGTGCCGGCACGACAGTGGAAATTGCGTGCTTGTAGACCATCTGGGTGATGGTGTTCTTGAGCAGAACCACATACTGGTCGAAGGACTCGACCTGACCTTGCAGTTTGATGCCGTTGACGAGGTAAATCGATACCGGAATGTGCTCGCGGCGCAACGCGTTCAAAAACGGGTCTTGTAGCAATTGCCCTTTATTACTCATGTGTTGCCCCCGATAAATGAGATGCGAGATATGACTCTAATGGATTTTACGCTATGGCGCTACTATAAATATTTTTAGCATTCCAAATGGGTACTATGCAGTCGCCAAGGGATAGGAGCCCAGTTCCTTGACATAGCCCGCGCAGGCGTGGAGTTCCTCGAGCGCGCGTTGAACCGACGCATCGAGGCGATGGCCGAGCAGATCAATATAAAACACATATTCCCACTGGCTGCCGCCCAGGCCCCGTGCCGGACGCGATTCGAATCGCGTCATCGACACGCCGTGGCGAGCCAGCGGCGTCAGCAATTCATGCACCGCGCCGGGCTTGTGTTGCGCCGAGCAGACGAGCGAAGTTTTGTCATTGCCCGAAGGACCGGCATCGTGGCTGGCGATGACCAGAAAACGTGTCGTGTTGGTTGGGTCGTCCTCGACATTGGCGTGAAGGATGTGCAGGCCATAGAGTGCCGCCGCGGATTCGCCCGCGATAGCCGCTGATGATTCCTCTTCTGCGGCCCTGCGCGCAGCCTCCGAATTGCTGACGACGGGTATGCGTTCGAGCGCCGGCAGGTGTTTGTTCAGCCAATCCTGGCATTGCCCGAGCGACTGGGAATGCGAATAGATGCGTTTGACGTCGTCGATGGAACCGCATCTCGTCATCAAGTTGTGATGAATCGGCAGATTGATTTCGCCGCAGATCTTGAGGGGCGAAGTCAGCAGCAGGTCAAGCGTGCGCCCGATGGCGCCTTCGGTGGAGTTTTCCACCGGCACGACGCCGTAATTGGCGACGCCCGCTGCAACAGCGCGGAACACTTCATCGATGTCGGGGCAGGAATCAAGACTTGGCGACGAGCCAAAGTGCTTGCGCGCCGCGCTTTCAGAATAGGTGCCGGCTGGGCCAAGAAAAGCAATCTTCAGCGGCTGCTCAAGGGCCAGGCAGGCCGACATGATTTCGCGGAAGATGTGCTGTATGGCTTGCGCTGCCAACGGACCAGGATTTTCTCCGGACAGGCGGCGCAGTATCTGGGCTTCGCGCTCGGGACGATAAATGCTGCCCTGTTTGGCTTCGCCGATTTTGTGTGCAAATCCGGCGCGCTCGTTTAACAGCCGAACCATCTCGCTATCGATGCGATTGATGTTCTCGCGCAGTTTTGCCAGTTCGTCCTTGTTATCGCTCATCGGCTCAATATACTTCCAATCAGTTCTGCCGCGAAGATCAGGTTCAGGATCGACATATTGAATTCGACCAGGGCACACCCTGCCTCATTTACCAAACCTGGCTTCGAATTCCTGCATGTAGTTCACCAGTGTCTTGACCCCCGCGAGGGGCATCGCATTGTAAATCGAAGCGCGCATGCCGCCAACCGAGCTATGCCCCTTCAATTGCTGCAAGCCGCGCGCCCTGGCCTGCTTGAGGAATTCCTCGTTGAGTGCTTCGTCCTTGAGCGTGAAGGGGATGTTCATGCGCGAGCGGTCCTGCTTCTTCACCAGGTTCCTGAAAAAACGGCTTTGGTCGAGAAAGCCATAGAGCAGTTTGGCTTTCTCGATATTCTTCTGTTCCATCACGGCGAGGCCGCCCTGCTGCTTGAGCCACTGGAACACCAGGCCGGCGATGTAGATGCCGTAGGTCGGCGGCGTGTTGAACATCGAATCGTGGTCGGCGTGAATCTTGTAGTCGAGCATAGTCGGCGGCGTCGGCACGGCGTGGCCGATCAGGTCGTCGCGTACGATGACAATGGCAAGTCCGGCGGGGCCGATATTCTTTTGTGCGCCAGCGTAGATCAGCCCGTATTTCGAGACATCGACCGGCTTCGACAGGATGTTCGACGACATGTCGCATACCAGCGGCACGTTTCCTGTATCCGGAATCCAGTGGTATTCGACGCCGCCGATGGTTTCATTGGCGGTGTAATGCACATAGGCAGCATCCTGGTTCGGCTTCCAGCTCGATTGCGGCGGTGCGTAGCTGAAATTCCTGTCCTCGCTGCTGGCAATGACCTTGACTTGGCAAAAAGGCCTGGCTTCCCGGATTGCCTTGCCCGCCCAGACGCCGGTGTAGACATAGTCCGCCGCGGGTTTGCCGCGCAGCAGGTTGATCGGGATCATCTCGAACTGCAATGTCGCGCCGCCCTGCAGGAACAGCACCTTGTAGTTGGCCGGGATCGCCAGCAATTCGCGCAGATCGGCTTCGGCCTGGTTGCGGATGCCCATGAAGTCCTTGCCGCGATGGCTCATCTCCATCACGGACTGTCCCGAACCATGCCAGTCGAGCATTTCCGCGGCGGCCTGTTTGAGCACTGGTTCCGGCAAGGTGGCGGGACCGGCGCTGAAGTTAAATGCGCGTGTCATTGCCTATTCCTCCAGCGTAGCTTCGGTTTCGATGACTTTTTCGATGCCCGCGAGCAGGGTGCCATCGTCGAGATTGATCAGGGTAACGCCCTGCGTGGCGCGGCTCATTTCGCGGATATCGGCAACCGGAGTGCGGATCAGCACGCCGCCGGTCGAGATCAGCATGATTTCGTCCGTGCTGACGCCGGCCTGCACCAGCACCGCGCCGACCACCTTGCCGTTGCGCTCCGAGGTCTGGATCGCAATCATACCCTTGGTGCCGCGGCCGTGGCGGGTGTACTCGGCGATCGGCGTGCGCTTGCCGTAGCCGTTTTCGGTCGCCGTCAGCACCGAATAGTTTTCGTTGTCGGCGACCAGCATCGAAATTACGGTCTGCCCGTCTTCGAGCATCATGCCGCGCACGCCGCGCGCCTCGCGGCCCATGGCGCGCACGTCGTTCTCGTCGAAACGCACCGCCTTGCCGGCATCGGAGAACAGCATGACGTCGTTGTGGCCGTCGGTGATGGCGACGCCGATCAGGTGATCGCCGTCGTCGAGGCTGACCGCGATGATGCCGGCCTTGCGCGGATTGGCGAAGGCGGTGAGCGGCGTCTTTTTGACGGTGCCGAGCGTGGTTGCCATGAAGACGAAATGATTCTCGTCGAACTCCTTGATGGGCAGCACCGCCGTTATTTTTTCATTGTCCACCAGCGGGAACAGGTTGACCACCGGCTTGCCGCGCGAGGCGCGCGTGCCTTCCGGCACCTCATACACCTTGAGCCAGTACACGCGGCCGCGGTTGGAGAAACAGAGGATGTAATCGTGCGTATTGGCGACGAAGAGGTGATCGACGAAATCGTCTTCCTTGATCGCCGCTGCCTGCTTGCCGCGTCCGCCGCGTTTCTGCGCCTTGTAGTCGTCGAGCGGCTGGCGCTTGATGTAACCGCCGTGTGAGAGCGTGACCACCATGTCTTGTGGCGTGATCAGGTCTTCGAGATTGATGTCCTGCGCATTGAGGATGATTTCCGAACGGCGATCGTCGCCGAACTGTGCCTTGATCGCAGTCAACTCGGCGCCGATGATTTGCGTAATGCGTTCGGGGCGGGCAAGGATGTCGAGCAGGTCGGCAATGACCGCCATGACTTCCTTGTACTCGCTGACGATCTTGTCCTGCTCCAGCCCGGTCAGGCGCTGCAGGCGCAATTCGAGGATCGCCTGGGCCTGGGCGTCGGAAAGCCGGTAGCCATTTGTCGTCAGTCCGAATTCGCGCGCCAGTCCCTCCGGGCGCGAGGCATCGGCATTGACGCGATCGAGCATGTCCCTGACCAGCGCCGATTGCCAGTGGCGCTCCATAAGGCCGCGCTTGGCTTCGGCTGGCGTAGGGGCTGCCTTGATCAGTGCGATGACATCATCGACGTTGGATAGAGCGACGGCGAGGCCTTCAAGGATATGACCGCGCTCGCGCGCCTTGCGCAACTCGAACACCGTGCGCCGCGTTACCACTTCGCGCCGGTGCGAGAGGAAGCATTCGAGCAGTTGCTTGAGGTTGAGCAGGCGCGGCCGGCCATCGATCAGGGCCACCATGTTCATGCCGAAGGTATCCTGCAACTGCGTCTGCTTGTAGAGGTTGTTGAGCACCACATCGGGCATTTCACCGCGCTTCAGATCGATCACGACGCGCATGCCGGATTTGTCCGACTCGTCCTGGATGTGCGAAATCCCCTCGATCTTTTTCTCGTTCACCAGCTCGGCGATTTTTTCGAGCAGGGTGCGTTTATTGACCTGGTAGGGCAATTCGTCGACGATGATGGACTGCTTGCCGCTGGGCGCTTCCTCGATATGCGTGCGGGCACGCATCACAACGCGCCCGCGCCCGGTCAGGTAGCCGTCGCGCACGCCGGAAACGCCATAGATCAGGCCTGCGGTCGGGAAATCCGGTGCCGGCACGATCTTGATGAGTTCCTCGATACCTAGCGCCGGATCGGCGAGCAGGGCAATGCAGGCGTCGACAATTTCATTGAGGTTATGCGGCGGAATGTTGGTCGCCATGCCAACCGCGATGCCGGAACTGCCGTTGATCAGCAGGTTGGGGATGCGCGCAGGCAATACCAGCGGTTCCTGCTCCGAGCCATCGTAGTTGGGGCCGAAGTCGACGGTTTCCTTGTCGATGTCGAACAGCAGTTCATGGCCGATCCTGGCCATGCGTATTTCGGTGTAGCGCATCGCCGCCGCGTTGTCGCCGTCGACCGAACCGAAGTTGCCCTGGCCGTCGACCAGCATGTAGCGCAGCGAGAAATCCTGCGCCATGCGAACGATGGTGTCATAGACAGCGGTATCGCCGTGCGGGTGGTATTTACCGATCACGTCGCCGACGATGCGCGCCGATTTCTTGTAGGCCTTGTTCCAGTCGTTGCCGAGTTCGTGCATCGCAAACAGCACGCGGCGGTGTACCGGTTTCAGACCGTCGCGCGCGTCGGGCAGTGCACGCCCCACGATTACGCTCATGGCATAATCGAGGTAGGAATGGCGCATTTCCTCTTCCAGGCTGATCGGCAGTGTTTCTTTGGCAAAAGTCGTGGTCATCTTGTTATGGTTTACCGTGGCGCGGAGGTAACTGGCGGGCAAGATCTTTAAAAATGAAATTTTACCACGCAGGGCCCGGCAAACCGCCGCTGGAAATGATCTTTGGGCATTTCGGC
Source organism: Georgfuchsia toluolica (assembly GCF_907163265.1). NCBI lineage: Bacteria > Pseudomonadati > Pseudomonadota > Betaproteobacteria > Nitrosomonadales > Sterolibacteriaceae > Georgfuchsia > Georgfuchsia toluolica. The sequence goes on along the minus strand of NZ_CAJQUM010000001.1, from coordinate 1,170,156 downwards.
GACGACGCTGCTACACGGTTATTTTCGGGAATGGCGTCTCATCCATGCAACTATTGATGGATATCAATATGACAATATTGATATCCATCCCGATTTTGTGGCACAATTCCCTCGTATGTCGGGATGAGCAACCGGTTATGCGTTGGCGCCCTGACAATCGCCCTTATCCACGATCAAGAAAGTCGAGGACTCAAATGAAAAATGTCGCCATGAAATCCTTGTTGATTGCCGCTCTGTCGGCTGTCGGCTTATCCGCTTTTGCCCAGACCAAGAATGTTGTTCTGGACACCAAAGGCATGGAGCCTTTGCCTTATGCCGTCGATGCTCGTGGCGTAATTACCCGCAGCGGTACCGGTCTATGCTGGCGCACGGGTTACTGGACCCAGGAACTGGCCGCAAAAACGCCCGTCGTTGGTAGCGAGTTTCCCGCTGGTTGCGAATGCGACAAGGATTTGATGCCAAAGGCGGTCTGCGAGCCCGCGGCCAAGAAGGCCGCTGAGGCGCCGGAACCAGTCGCTCCCGCTCCGGTTGCCGCCGTCAAGCCCTCCGCTGAGAAGATCACGGTTGCCGCTGACGCATTGTTCGATTTTGACAAGGCGGATCTGCGCGCCGAAGGCAAGGCCAAACTCGATGACGTAGCCAGTAAAGCCAGCACACTCAAAATTGAAGCCATCACCGCTGTCGGCCACGCCGACCGCTTTGGCACCGACAAGTACAACCAAAAGCTGTCCGAGCGCCGCGCCAATTCGGTGAAAGACTATCTGGTGAAGAAGGGCATTGCCGCCGACCGCATCTATGCCGAAGGCAAGGGCAAGACCCAGCCTGTGACCAAGCCCGACCAATGCAAGGGTCCGAAGAGCAAGAAGGTCATTGCCTGCCTGCAGCCTGATCGTCGCGTAGTGATCGAAGTGATCGGCACCAAATAAGCAGTTTTCAGGTATAAGAAAGCCCTGCTATGCAGGGCTTTTTTTTTGACCTAAAAACCGCACGAATGAAAACCATGAGCAACGTAGATCCGAAGGAACTTGCTAAATTTGGCGATTTGGCGCATCGCTGGTGGGATCCGAACTCGGAATTTCGCCCACTGCATGAGATCAATCCGCTCCGGCTCGACTGGATCGACCGCCATGTCGGTTTGGACGGCAAGCGCGTGCTCGACATTGGTTGTGGAGGCGGCATTCTGGCCGAGGCCATGGCCGGGCGCGGCGCCATCGTCACCGGCATTGATCTGTCGGAAAAACCGCTCGGCGTCGCGCGGCTGCACCTCTACGAATCCGGATTGAAGGTTGACTACCGTCAAGTCGCAGCGGAAGAACTGGCAAGTGAAATGCCGGCTGCCTTCGATGTCGTCACCTGCATGGAAATGCTGGAACATGTGCCCGATCCGGCGAGCACCGTGCGCGCCTGCGCCGAACTGGTAAAGCCGGGCGGCGCGGTGTTCTTCTCGACCATCAACCGCAATCCGAAGTCCTACCTGTTCGCGGTGATTGGCGCCGAATACATCCTCAAGCTGCTGCCACGCGGCACGCATGATTATGCGCGTTTCATTCGCCCTGCCGAACTCGCTCGTTATGCACGCGAAGCGGGGTTGCAAAACGAAGAAATCATCGGCATGCACTACAACCCGTTCACCAAGCAATATTCGCTCGGCCCTGGCAGCGGCGTGAATTATCTGATGCGTACCCAGCGCCGTTGCTGAGGGGTAACTGAGGTGGCGATCGAAGCAATCTTGTTCGACCTCGACGGCACGCTGGCGGATAGCGCGCCTGACCTTGGCGCAGCCCTCAATCGACTGCGCGAAGAAGCCGGTTTGCCACCGTTTCCGCTCGACATATTGCGTCCGTACGCCTCGGCTGGCGCGCGCGGCCTGATTGGTGCCGGCTTCGGTCTGGCGCCGGATCACGCGCTCTATCCGGATTTGCAGCGGCGTTTCCTTGCGCACTATGCAAGCCGGATTTGTGTCGACACGCGCTTGTTTCCGGGAGTTGTCGAACTTCTTGCCGAACTTGACCGGCGCGGGATCCGCTGGGGTGTCGTCACCAACAAGATCGAGCGTTACACGCGGCCTCTGCTCAAATGCCTCGGCCTGCATGACCGTGCCGCCTGCATCGTTTCCGGTGACAGCGCAGCCAAACCCAAACCGGATCCTGCGCCATTATTGATGGCCTGCGAGATCGCCAGGGTGCGGCCCCGCAATGTAATGTATGTCGGCGATGATGAGCGCGACGTGCAAGCGGGTCGGGCCGCAGGTATGCATACCGTGATTGCAGCCTGGGGCTATTTGAACGGGGTACCGATCAAGGAGTGGGGCGCCGACACCATCATCGACCATCCGGCCGATGTGCTCGTGCTGATTGATGGGCCGTGACCACGCGTAGGCGACAGCTTAGTGGCGCGCCAATGACGATGGGGACCGAAGTCCCCACCGGCTTTTCTTTGGTTACAAGGCTCAAGCAGCCTCGGCATAGGCCTTAAGCGGCCAGTGCGAAACGCTCATCGTTGGCGTTTAGAGATTTGCTTCATTAACGTCGATCGCCTGACGAGTTGCCTGCTCACCTTTGCCCGCCCTGTCGAAACCAGTACACCCCCACCTAAGAGCACTCCGATACGCTTAGGTGGAGGTGGCGGGAATCGAACCCGCGTCCAAGACGCCTCCAGATTGCCGGAATTACAACCATAAAACAATTATGGGGCCGAAAGGCCTTATTTTCAAGGATTCCGCCAGGTATTTGCGGGGGGGGGGTATGTCATGAAAAGCGCAGTTGGCGTAAGCTTTAAATATTTTCAAACTATAAACCGACAGGCGACAGTGGCCTGAAGCAATGCCCAAACATTCTGGAGAAGCAAGCCATTTCATCAATGAACTTGATGCCGCAGTCGAGGCCCACATGGGTTGGGTGCGCCGTGTTTTGCGATGTGCCGTGCTGGGCACCCCGCCCAGCGACGATGTGCTCGATCCCTTGGCTCACTCTCTATGCCGCTTCGGTCGCTGGTTTGCGTTGAACAAGCGGAATTTAGAGAAACTCGATGCGCAAAAGATGCAAAGGCTCGATATCGTACATCAAAACATGCATGACGCCATTCGGGCAATCTGCACAGAAATGCTGGCCGGTCGGGGAGGGAACAGCGCCGATCTGGACGTCTTTGAACAGACGCAATCAGAACTTGTCAATTTGTTGGCAGAGCTCAAGACCAGGGTTCTGGCAAACGCCGCGCGCCACGATCCACCAACTTGACTGCCCGCGGCTACACTGACTAACTGCCCTCGGCTTCCATGAATGCGCCCGTTCTCGCAATAACCGGCGCAGGAGTATCGCTTCCCGGTGTGCTGTTGCTGAGCTTGCGTTCAATGATCTCCATCGTCGCCCGGCCGATGTAATCGTCGGCGACGCCGCGCATTTCGAGGGCTTCAAGATAGGCGCGGCCGATCATTCGGCCCAACGGCGGCGGATTGTAGAGCAGCTTCTTGATGGTGAAGGGATTGAGCGTGAGCGGATCGTAATTGGCCGACAGATAGCCTTCAGCGATCAGCCGCTTTTCGATTGGCGTGCCGGGCTGCACGCCGATGAAGAAAATGAAGGGCAGGACGTTGTCGCGGCCGAACATCTCATACAGTTCACGAATCTTGGCGATGGTGGCCAGCAGCGTCCGCGGTGTCTCGCCTGGCGCGTTGAGGGGCATGTAGAGCTTGATCTGCTGGTCGGTGTGGCCGGCATCCTTGAACATGCGGAACGCGTCCATTTGTTGTTCCAGGTTGTAGCCGAGTGTCAGGCTGTCGATCACATCCTGCGTGCCCGTGAAGGACAGATCGATGCTCTCGATCCCGGTCTGCAGCATCTTGGCGGCGATGGAGGGCGTCAGGTGGTTGAGGCGCAAGTAACCGGTCCAGCGCACCTTGACCTGGCGCGCGATCATTTCGTCGAGGACTTGCTCGACATGCTGCGTGCTACGTTTGGTCGAACAGAACTGGGCATCGGTGAACCAGATGTGCTTGACGCCGTAGTTCTTGCTCAGCGACTCCACTTCCTTGGCCACTTCCACCGGGTCGCGGTAGCGCTGGCGGGCGCCCTCGATCTTGTTATACAGACAGAAATTACATTGGAACGGGCAGCCGCGCTTGGTATGCACGCCGATGACCTCGCCGAGGTAATCGCGGAATCCGGGAAAGATCGATTCGATGTAGCGGAAATCGACCGCGGTCAGTTTCGCCAGGTCGAAGTTCTCCTCGGCGGGATTATGGATCAGCGCGCCGGAACGATCCTTGTACCAGTGATGACCGGCGGGTTTGATAAAGCCGTCGACGATCGAGAGCATCGCCTCCTCGCCCTCGCCGACCACGACGACGGTATCGTTGGGACATTTGCGGGCGATGTACTTGCCGAAAATCGATACTGCGGTGCCACCCACCATCAGGCGCACATCGGGCAGCAGACGCCGCGCCAGCCTGAGATAGGCGAAATTCTGCAGCCGCATCGTCGCGTAGTCCCAGATGATGCGGGTCGCAGCCCAGGCCGCCTTGATTCGCCGCAATGGGTTTTTGGCAAATTCGAAATCCATGACCACATCGAGCGCATCGTTTTCCGGATGCGGGCCGAAGGTCTGCATATTGCGCCAGGAAAAGGCGACCACGTCGGGGCGCAGTTCCAGCAGGCGCTCGCGCAACTTGGCTTGACGCTGGCTGGGTTCGATCAGCGCCAGATCAAGAATCTCCTGGCGCACGTCCGGCCGCTGCTTGTGGATGAAGTCGGACAGATACACCACGCCACCGGGCCAGATTTTCCACACGGGCAGGCGTATATACAGGACGGAACGGACGGTTTTTGACATGGCTTGGGATTTCAGCAGTTGGTAACGCTATATCGTGGCTCAAGCGAAGGGCGGGCGTCTTAGTGTATTGCTCAGGCGCGCTGTTTGAGCCTGCGCATTATCTCAGACCGAAGCGCGGCGATCAACCGTGTCCACCGCGCCCCGTCTTTGATGTTACAAATTGAGAAATCAATTTGACATACTCGTCGGTGGCCAGTCGGAACATGAAATTCGGCAGGAACTGCCCCAGATTTCCTATCCCAACCCCGCCGGCTTGATCTTGCTGTCGATGAACTGGCCCTTGTTGGCGCGTTTGCCGCGGTAGGGATCCAGTGCCACGCCGTCGATGTGGGTCTTCGTTTCCTTGCCGCCGCGGCCGGCGCCTTCGACGGTCAGGGTGTTGCCGTAGTTCACCAGCACTGCCGCCAGCGCGTCCTTCTTGTCGAGTTCGATGATCTTGTTACCGCGGCCCTTGCTCATTTCCGGCATTTCGGCGAGTGGGAACAGCAGCAGGCGGCCGTTGGCGGTGATGGCGTTGAGCGTGCCGCCGGCAACCTTCGCCGGCTTCAGCGGTAGCTCGCCGTCGTCCAGCGACATGAAAGCCTTGCCGGCTTTCTGCCGCGAGATGAGGTCGCCGACCGTAGCGACGAAGCCGTAGCCGCCGCTGCCCGCGAACAGGTATTTGGTTTCCGGCACATCGGCAATGACCTGTGACAGCTTGGCGCCGTCCTGCAATTCGACCAGCGTGGTGATCGGCACGCCGTCGCCACGGCCGCCGGGCAGGTCGGCGACGCGCAGGCTGTAGGCGCGGCCCTTGCTGTCGAGCAGCACCAGCGGTTGCACGGTGCGCGATTCGGCGACGAAGAAGGGGTAGTCGCCGCTCTTGTAGCTGATGCTGTTGGGATCGATGCCATGGCCCTGGCGCGAACGCACCCAGCCGTTCTTCGATACGATCACGGTCACCGGTTCATCCGGGATGGCGACTTCGGCAATCGTCACCGGGGCGACGGTTTCGAGCAGCGTGCGGCGCTCGTCGCCGAATTGTTTGGCATCCTCGCTGATTTCCTTGAGGATCTGTTTGGTCAGTTCCTTGCGGCTTTCCAGCAGCAGCCTGAGCTGGCCTTCTTCCTCGCGCAGTTCGTTGAGTTCGCCTTCGATCTTGATGCCTTCGAGTCGCGCCAATTGGCGCAGGCGGATTTCGAGGATGTCCTCGGCCTGAACCTCGGTGAGGTGAAATTTCCAGATCAGGTCGAGCTTGGGTTCGTCGGAATTGCGGATCACCTTGATCACTTCGTCGATCTTGAGGAAGGCCGTCATGCGTCCTTCGAGGATATGGATGCGGCGTTCGACCTCGCCCAGACGATGCTGCGTACGTCGCTCGACGGTGACGAAGCGGAAGTCGATCCATTCGTGCAATATCTTCAGCAGATCCTTCTGCTGCGGCCGGCCATCGCGGCCGATCATGGTCAGGTTGAGCGAAACGCCGGCTTCGAGGCTGGTGTGGGCCAGCAGCACGGCCATAAATTCGTCCTGCGAAATCTTCGAACTGCGCGGCTCCAGCACGATGCGTACCGCTGCCTTGTCGCTCGATTCGTCGCGTACCGATTCGAGCACGCCGAGCACGAGCTGCTTGAGGTTCTTCTGTTCCTGCGAGACTTCCTTCTTGCCGAGGCGCGGTTGCGGATTGGTTAATCCCTCGATTTCCGACAGCACCTGTGCGGTTGATATGCCATGCGGCAGTTCATTGATGACGATGCGCCATTGGCCGCGTGCCAGATCCTCGACCTTCCAGCGTGCGCGCATGCGCAGCGAGCCGCGACCGCCGGCATAGGCTTCGCGGATATCTCCCGGCGTGGAAATCAGTTGTCCGCCACCGGGAAAATCCGGTCCGGGCAGTACCGTCAATACCTCTTCCAGCGCGGCCTCCGGTTTCCTGATCAGCAGCTTCGCCGCCTCGGCCACTTCGCGCAGATTGTGCGGCGGAATTTCGGTCGCCATGCCAACGGCAATCCCCGAAGCGCCGTTCATCAACACGAAGGGCAGGCGTGCCGGCAGCAGCGTCGGTTCCTTGAAGGCGCCGTCGTAGTTGGGCGCAAAATCGACCGTGCCGCGGTCGATCTCCGCCAGCAGCAGTTCGGCGATCGGTGTCAGCCGGCATTCGGTATAGCGCATCGCCGCCGCGCCGTCGCCGTCGCGCGAACCGAAATTGCCCTGGCCGTCGACCAGCGGATAGCGCAAACTGAAGTCCTGCGCCACGCGTACCATGGCGTCATAGACGCTGGTGTCGCCGTGCGGGTGATACTTGCCGATCACGTCGCCGACCACGCGCGCGCTTTTCACATGCTTGGCGGAGGCGGCCAGCCGCATCTCGTGCATGGCGTAGAGGATGCGGCGCTGCACCGGCTTCATGCCGTCTTCGACCTGCGGCAGCGCGCGTGAGCGCACCACGCTCATGGCATAGGCGAGATAAGCCTGCTCGGCGTAGCTGTCGAGCGGTAACACGCCATCGTCCATCGTTGCCGGTAGCACCGGTGGCTGGGGAGGCAGGCTGTCGAAGAGGTCGGGGGTATCAGAAGTCATATATCCGCATCCACGGTGTGGCCCTTGGCTTCCATCCAGGCGCGGCGCGACGAAGCTTCGCCCTTGCCCATCAAGAGCGTGAACAGTTTCAATGTCTCGTCGCGCGCACCGGATCGTTCGGCCACCGGCAATACGCGCCGCGTAGCGGGGTCCATCGCGGTTTCGCGCAATTGCACCGGGTTCATTTCCCCCAGGCCCTTGAAACGGCCGACTTCGATCGCATCGGCGCGGAAGCCTTCCTTTTCGAGACGGTCGCGGATGGCGTTCAATTCACCTTCGTCGAGCGCATAAAGCCGCCGCGCGGGGCGCTTCTTGCCCTGCGCCGGTACGTCGATGCGATACAGCGGCGGCTGCGCGACGAAGACATGGCCGCACGCGATGAGCGCCGGAAAGTGGCGGTAAAACAAAGTTAGCAGCAGCGTCTGGATGTGCGCGCCATCGACATCGGCATCCGACATGATGATGACCTTGCCATAGCGCAGTCCGGACAGATCAACGCCATCCTCGGGACCATGCGGGTCGATGCCCAAGGCGACGGCTACGTCGTGGATCTCGGCATTGGCGAACAGGCGGCCGGCCTCGATTTCCCAGGCGTTCTGCACCTTGCCGCGCAAGGGCAGAATGGCCTGCGTTTCCTTGTTGCGCGCCATCTTGGCCGAACCGCCGGCCGAATCGCCTTCGACCAGGAACAGTTCGTTCTCGGCAGTGTCGGTGGATTCGCAATCGGTGAGCTTGCCCGGCAGCACGGCGACGCCGGACTGCTTCTTCTTCTCGACCTTCTGCGAATTCTTCTGCCGTGCCTGGGCCTGGTTGATGGCGAGTTCGGCAATCGCGCGGCCGGCGTCGACGTTGTGGTTGAGCCAGATCTCGAATGGGTCGCGCACGCAGCCGGCGACCAGCTTCACGGCTTCGCGTGAATTGAGTTTTTCCTTGACCTGGCCCTGGAACTGCGGGTCGAGCAGGCGCGCCGAAAGCACGAAGGCCATGCGCCCGCAGACATCCTCCTGCTGCAGCTTGATGCCGCGCGGCAGCAGCGCATGGTGCTCGACGAAGGTTTTCATCGCCTCGAACACTCCGGCGCGCAGGCCGGATTCGTGGGTGCCGCCGGCGACGGTGGGAATCAGGTTGACATAGGACTCGGAAGGCAGCGCTTCCCCGAACCAGCCGAAGGCCCACGCCGCGCCTTCGCCTTCAGCGAAATCGCCTTCGCTGGCCTCGGCGTATTTCTCGGCGGCAAAGATCGGCGCCAGCGCTTCAAGGTCGCCAGCCATTTCGCGCAGATAGCCGGTCAGTCCATCGGGATAAGTCCAGGTCTTGGAAAGGCAGCTGCCATCGGTCTGCTCGATGTCGAGCGCGACCTTGACGCCGGGTAGCAGCACGGCCTTGGAACGCAGCAAGCGCTCGATCTCGGCCAGCGGCACCTTGGGCGAATCGAAATACTTCGGGTCGGGCCAGGCGCGCACGCGGGTACCAGTCTCCTTGCCGCAGGTGCCGATCTGTTCGAGCTTGCCGACATGCTCGCCGCCGTCGGTGAATTCGACGCCATGCACTTTACCTTCGCGCCGCACTTCGACCGTGACGCGCGTCGATAGGGCGTTGGTGACGGCAACGCCGACGCCGTGCAGACCGCCGGAAAAGGCATAGGCGCTGTTTCCCGTACGTTTGTCGAACTTCCCGCCCGCGTGCAGGCGCGTAAAGGCCAGCACCACGACGGGAATTTTTTCTTCCGCATGCAGGCCGACCGGGATGCCGCGGCCGTCGTCGCTGACCGTCACCGAACCATCGGTATGCAGCAACACATGAATGTTCTTGGCGTAACCGGCAAGCGCCTCGTCGGCGGCGTTATCGATGACTTCGTGAATGATGTGCGCCGGCGAGTCGGTGCGGGTGTACATGCCCGGCCGTTCGCGCACCGGCTCCAGTCCCTTGAGGACACGGAAGGAGGATTCGTCGTATTGCTGCTTGCTCATTGGGGAAACGATAGGTTGAATGATTGATTGAAGAGGCTGCCACGTTTGCTGCGGGAGTGTAGCGGAATTGCCTTCTTTTCCGCTCGTCGTCGTGGGCCGGCTAGGAGCCGCCGCCGCAAGTGCGTTCGACCCGTTCGTGCGTCGATCTTCCCCCCAGAAACCGGCGCACCCGCTCCATCCAGGGTTCGGTATGGCGGCGAATTTCCGCATCATCGTCGAGAATGCGCTGGATCAGGCCGTGTTTCAGGTCGAGTTCCTGAAACGAGGGGGAACTGCCGTCATCTTCCCCGATCAGCCCATCGCGCAAAGTGGCGACATTGCGCTCCAGAGCGACGAGGCGCTCCCAGTCGTTGGCGCGCGCTGCCTCGACCATCTGGGCCGAGAGCGCGCAAATTTCCTTGTAGATATTGATCTGGGAAGGCATTAGCAACATGGTAGTCGTCAGCTTGCGGCCTTGGTCGGGGAAACTACAGCGCTATTCTTTGCCTATTTCTTTCCAACCATTTGTAAGCTTGCGAAGTAGCTCAGAAACCCCTTTCAGAACCAGCTATCGCCGTGCGGATTGCCGTGTAGCACGGCGTTTCACCTACAATTTATGGGCGGCTCGATGCGGTTGCCGCCAGAACGGCAATCAGGACGGGTTTTGGGCCCGTTTTCGCTGGTTTCGGCCGGGGCGTGCTTTGCACCACGCGATTGGGCGCTATGCCGCGACGACGCGGTTTTTTCCCCGTGCGCTTGGCCATATACATTGCGTTATCAGCGCGTTGGATGACTTCAAGCGCGCTTTCCTCTTGCCTTATTTCGGCAACACCACAACTGAAGGTGATCTGGATTTTTTTGTGGTTATGCAGGAAATCCTTCCGCGCCAGTTCGCTCTGTACGCGGGTCATCGCCATTGTTGCGCCGCGCAGATTGGCATTTGGCAGCAGGAGGAAGAACTCCTCGCCGCCATACCGCGCCAGGACATCCTGCGGCCGGATGGTGGCGCGTAACAGGGATGAAAGGTGAATCAGTGCGGCATCGCCGACGCTATGTCCGAATATGTCATTGAATCGCTTGAAATTATCGATATCGAGCATCGCCACCGATAAATCTCCGCCATATCGCTTTCTGCGCGTGACCTCGCGTTCGATCGCTTCATTCATTCCCTTGCGATTGAGGGCGTTGGTCAGGGAGTCGTGGCGTACCAGTTTGCTGGCCAATGCAAGTTCGGTTCGCAGCCGGCTGATTTCCTGCTCGGATTCTTCGACGCGCAGCTTAAGGGCCGAAAAATCGGTGTGAGTGTGCAGGGCCTGGGCCTGGATACCGCGTGTCTCGCGCATCGCATCGTCCAGCACTTTGGACAGTTCGTTAATGGTGCTGGCCTGTGCGATGCGCGCTACGCAATTTTCAATCTTGGCGTGGTAGTCCGAGGTCAATTCCGTAAAACTGGCAAGCTGATCGATAAAAGTGGCCAGCATGGCCTTGAGCTGTTCCTGGGCTTGGGTAAGCTCCTGCTTCATGCTGCTCTGTTTGACGGCCAGGTCGCGCAGACGGCTTTCGGCGGCATCGAGGTGGCGAATATTGAGGGGACGCTGGTCGATCAATTCCGCAACAACGTTAATTTGGCCAGACAGCCATTTGTCATCACCGTACAGTCCGTCGATATTGCTGATCATGAGACTCAGCAGTTTCAGCAAGGCATCGCGGATTTCGGCCTTGTCTTGTGCTACCAAACCGAGCCGGCAGTTGAATTCCTTGATCTTTGTCGCGAGTTGCAGCACCTGCCCGGAACTATGAGTGGCGCGTATTTTCATCGCCAGAACTTTTGCTTCATCCGCCAGCTCCGGGGTTTCGGCGAGCAGAATCGCAACGGTGTCTTCCAGCAGGTGTGCGGACAGTTCCTTCAGGGTGCTTTCAATCTGGTAAACAGGTGCGGCCGGATGTGCGATTCCAGAGACCACCTCATTACTGGTGCCGGAAATCTCCTGATAAGCCGCCAGATAGTTGGCGGGCGTCGGCGGCAAGCTACGCTGGGCCAAGCGCAACAATATTTCGTGTGCAATTTCCAAGGGTGGAGAGCTTTCAGCTATGTTTTTTATTTGGTTATTACCGAATAATCTTACACCAGAGTCCCTTTGTACAAGCCATGGGTAAATGAATGTTCCCGCTTCCAAATACGACCGTATCGTGAAACGTTGAGGGCCTTCTCAAAATAAAAAAAGCCCGTCACAAGAGACGGGCCAAGGGGGAGAGAGTCTTGCCTATTCGGGTCTGATTTCCCCATTCACGAGACGGACGCGTTCGCCATCACGGAAACCCTGTTCGTGGTCGCTGTTGAAAACACGCGATGTGCCATCGTCGAATCGGACCGTGGTTTGATAGCTGACGATCTGCTTGCGCGATTTCTCAATTTTATTGCCCAGCAAGGCGCCACCGACGACACCAGCGATTGTTGCCAGCGTGCGGCCATTGCCGCTCCCCACGTTGTTGCCGACTACACCGCCGAGTGCCCCACCGGCGACGGCGCCGACGCCACTGCCTTCGCCTTCACGCACGATGCGCTGCACCGACTCGATGCGGCCGCAATTGTTGCAGACAGCGGGCGGCGGGGGTGGGGGTGGAGCAAGTTCGGCTGCCGGTTCGGCGCGGGTGATTTGTTCAGCGCGGCGCTCGACATGGCGACGCTTGGGCGAAGCGTCTTTCTTGACGACGGCCTGCGGTATGGGGGCCGTCGTTGCTGCTGGCGGAGTTGCCGCAACCGTTGCTGGTGCGTTAACGTCAGCTACAGACTGAGGAATGGCCGCTGGCTCTGCGGATTTTGACGTGGGGATCAGGCCCATTATTGCCGCGATGCCGGTGATGGAGAGCAGGATGACGGCGATGGCCGCAACCCATAGCACGGGATGCAGCGGACGATGTGTCGACATGGTGTTCATGAAGCCTCCTCCTACACAGACGATGATGTCAATTTAACGCATCGTTACGCTGGCTGCCGACATCCGCAATGGAGCGTTACAAATCCGGTGGCAATTAGCGTGAAGACGTGGCGATGGGGCATCTTGTGATATCGAGTGCAGCGAGCCGATCAGTAGCCCCGCCCTGGGGGTTGAGGCGGGGTTTCGCAAAGCACTGCTTTGCGCCGCCGAGACGGGCGAGCTGTGCAAAGCGAGCCCTGGAGCAGGTGTTGGGGTGGGGGGCATTCAATTTGCCTTGCGCATTTTCATCCTTCTGGATGACGCTGGCGATCATGCGCGCCAAGCAATGCCGCGGCGTTGGTTGCGGATCATGAAACGGCCGGGGTCAATGGCATCCAAAAGATCACGTTCGAGCGGCAGCGGTTCGTTGTTGAGTTGCGCGGCGAGCAGTTCCGCCGCCAATGGCGCCCAAGCCAGGCCGCGTGATCCCATCGCCAGCAGACTGTGGAGACCGGGCAGGCGCAGTACGTCGCGCAACTGGGCGCCTGGCTTCAGCGTTTGGGTCATATCCGGCAGCGCGCCGACGATCGGCATGCGGTCGATGGCGATGGCGCGAAAGCCGACCAGGCCGGCGAGTTGCGCCGGCTCGAATTGCGGCAAGTCTCCACCGGGCAGCAGCTCGGCGAGACGTTGCAGATTGGAACAATGGCTGTCCTCGCGTGGTTCCGGGTCGTCGTCCTTGTCATAAGTCGCTCCGAGGCAATGCCTCCCCAGTGTGTCGGGAGTGAGATAACCGTTGCCGCACAGCGCATGGTGGAGAAAGGGCAGGGAGCCTCGCGGCAACATGCTGATCTGCCCGCGCATCTTGCTGAGCGGCAGCTTGCATTGCGGAACCAGGCGCACGGCATCGATGGAATTGGCGACGATCGCGACCGGCGCGCTGCCGAGCGTTTGGCCATGAACGCCAATGGCATGCCAGTTTCCGCCATCGTATTCCAGCCGCGCCACGTCGGTGTGGAAATGCGTCGAAATCGCGGCGGAGTGCCGCGCCAGCAGCGCTTTGAAGAGCGTGATCGGATTGACGATGGCGCCGCCTGGGTAGTACCAGCCGCCCGCTGCGACGACATGACCCGCCTGCCGCGCTGCCGTTTCGCGGTCGATGAATTCGGCATACTCGCCGGGGAAGCCCAGAGCATCGGTGATGTCGCGTTGCGCACGTTCCTCCTCCGCGTCGCGGGCGAGGTGGAGGATGCCGCATTGGCTCCAGCGCAAGCCGAGGTTTTTGGCGTCGAGCTGCCGAAATAGACGCAACGCGTACAGATAGCCGGCGCGCGTCAGTCGCGCGGCGAGGTTGTCGTCCTTCGCCAGCAGGGGATGCAGCAGTCCTGTCAGCCCCAGAAAGCCCCCGATTATGTTGCTGATGGCCGAACGCCGTTCGAAGAGGTCGACATGCCACTGCCGCGCTGCCAGTCTTTCTGTAATGGCGCAGCCGGCAATGCCGCCACCTATCACTATGGCATGTCTGGGCGGTGCCGATGGCGGGACATTTCCATCGCTTTTACCAAACAAGCGGCCGCACAGCATGTCGCGCTTGCTGCCGAAGCCGGGCCGCTTCTCCAGTGTCCAGCGCTGGGCGGCCAGCGCCTCGCGCACCGGCGCCGCGACGCTCCACGTGGCCAGCGTGGCGCCGGGTTTGCAGAGCCGGGTAACGGCCTTGAGTAATTGCGGGTCCCACAGCACGGGGTTCTTTGCCGGGGCGAAACCATCGAGATAGAGCGCATCGGCCGCTACGGCGAGCTTGCGCATTTGTGTGGTGGCATCGCCGAAGAGCAGCGTCAGCGTGACGCGGCCGTTGTCGAGCAGCAGGCGGTGTACTCCCGGCGTCAGCAGCGGCCACTGCGCCTGCAATTCATCCGCCAACGCGGCGAGTTGCGGCCAGCGCGCATGCAATTGGGCCAGGTCGGCGCGCGCGAAGGGGTGCTTCTCGACCGAGACGAAATGCAGCCGCTGGCAGCGCGCAGTTTTATTAATGTGATCTTCACGCCAGCGCTGCCAGGTGGCAAGGAAATTCAGGCCCAGGCCAAAGCCGGTTTCCAGAATGACAAATAGCTCACGATCACGCCATGCCCGGGGCAGGTCATTGCCGGCAAGAAAAACATGCTGCGCCTGTTCCAGCCCGCCATCGGCGGAATGGTAGATGTCGTCGAATATCGCTGAATACGGAACGTCGTTGGCGGTATAGCTCAATGTTGCTGGATCAAGAGCAAAAGGCATTTATCGCAGAGGACGCAGAGTACGCAGAGGAAGGCGAGAAACGAAAATGATTTTCTCCATGTCCTCTGAGTCCTCCGTGGTGGAGGCGGTTTTCATTCCGGACGCATCTGCGGGAACAGGATCACATCGCGAATCGAGGGCGAATCGGTCAGCAGCATCACCAGCCGGTCGATGCCGATGCCGCAGCCACCGGTCGGCGGCAGGCCGTATTCGAGCGCGCGGATGTAATCGGCGTCGTAGAACATGGCTTCCTCGTCGCCGGCCTCCTTGGCCCTGGCCTGCTCCAGGAAGCGCGCCGCCTGGTCTTCCGGATCGTTCAGCTCGGAGAAGCCGTTGGCGATTTCGCGGCCGACGATGAACAGTTCGAAACGTTCGGTGATATCCGGGTTGCTGTCGGAACGTCGCGCCAGCGGCGAGACTTCGGTCGGGTAGTCGATGATGAAAGTCGGCTCCCAGATTTCGGCTTCGGTGGTTTCCTCGAACAGTTGCATCTGCAGTGTGCCAAGCCCGGCATTCGGTTTGACTTCCACCTTGAGCTCGCCAAGTTTTTTGCGCAGCCAGCCGGTGTCGTTCAATTCCTCGAAACCGTAGCCGGGATGGTGATGGTGAATGGCACCGACAATAGTGAGGCGCCGAAAAGGTTTCGACAGATCAAGTTCGCGGCCCTGGTACTGGAAGGTTTCCAGCCCCATTGCTTCGCGTGCGGCGTGGCGCAGCAAGCCTTCGGTGAAATCCATCAGGCTTTGGTAATTGGCGTAGGCCTCGTAGAACTCCATCATGGTGAACTCGGGGTTGTGCCGCGGCGACAGCCCCTCGTTGCGGAAGTTGCGATTGACTTCAAACACTTTCTCGAAACCGCCGACCACCAGACGCTTCAGGTACAGCTCCGGCGCGATGCGCAGAAACAGGTCGAGATCGAGCGCGTTATGGTGCGTGGTAAAGGGCTTGGCTGCAGCTCCGCCCGGGATGGAATGCATCATCGGCGTTTCCACTTCGAGAAAACCGTGATGCGTCATGTAGTGGCGGATCGAAGTGATCATGCGGCTGCGTGCGACGAAGGTGAAACGCGTCTGCTCGTTGGTGATGAGGTCGAGGTGGCGCTGGCGGTATTTCTGCTCGACGTCGGACAGGCCGTGGAATTTTTCCGGTAACGGGCGCAACGCCTTCGACAGCAGGCGGATCTCGCTTGCGTGCACGGAGAGCTCGCCGGTCCTGGTCTTCATCATGGTGCCCGCCACGCCGACGATGTCGCCGAGGTCCCACTGCTTGAAGTCGGTGTAGCTTTCCTCGCCGACACCATCGCGGCTGACGAAAATCTGGATACGGCCGGAAAGGTCCTGGATGGTCGCAAAGCTGGCCTTGCCCATGACGCGCTTCAACATGATGCGTCCGGCCACCGCAACCGCAATGGCAGCAGCTTCCAGTTCTTCCTTGGTTTTCTCGCCGTAGAATTCATCGAGCTTTTCGGCGGTGTTCTCGCGCACGAAGTCGTTCGGGTAGGACTTGCCCGACTCGCGCCATTTGCGCAATTTCTCGCGCCGTTCGGTGATGATATGATTTTCGTCTGAAGCGGGCTGTGACGCGGGAGTTTGGGCGTTGTCAGTCATGGTGGCGGTTATCAATAAAAAGTATGTACTTTGAATCCCAGTGCGCGTGCAGCGCCGGCTTGGGTTTTGTCGGCGGTAGCGAACTGTTTGCAATCGGTCGCATGGGCGACCGCGAGATGCAGGGCATCAAGCGTGCGCAACGGCATATCCGGCATTTTGGCGATCAGTTGGTCGGCCAGGATAAAACAGCTGTCGCTGAGTGGCGCAATGTGCAGGATGCCCTGGCGAAGATGATCCTCGAAAAGTTGTTGGTTGAGTTGCGCAACCCGCTTGCTGATTTGTTGATCCCGTAGCTTGCGCTGGTGCAGGCAGCGGAACTCCACGCTGGTGAGCCGGCTGACCAGAACACTACCGACGCTGTCGAGCAGCGATTCGACCGCATCGGAATAGGGCTCCGGAAGATACCATTTGGCTAGTGCGCTGGTATCGATATAAAGCGTGGCAGAACTCATCCGCGCGCATCCCGGTCTGCGCGGATCAGTACTTCGCTGGGGATCGTCTGAAAAGGAATTTTTGCCCGATGTTTGGCCAGACTGGGCATCTTCTTCGGTGGGATTGGCGCCTCGATGGGCAGTACTCGCGCGAAGGGCTTGCCGTGGTGGGTGAGGATGACTTCGCCTTCTTCCTTCAGTGCGGTTTCCAGAGCGCCATAACTGGCGCGCATTTCACGTATTCCAAGGGTTTTCATGTGGTGCTCCTCGACCGGTAACAGGCGAATTGTGTCACATTTTGTTTTGTGTGTCACATTTTGCGGGACGGCCGGTATAATCCGCGCCCTCTGTGTTTGTTATGAAAGCTTCTCGTGTCCCTCGATTCCGAAATCGCCCGCCGCCGTACCTTCGCCATCATTTCGCACCCCGATGCGGGCAAGACCACGCTGACCGAAAAACTGCTCTGGTTCGGTGGCGCGATCCAGGTCGCGGGCGAGGTGCGGGCGCGCAAGGCCTCGCGCCACGCGACGTCCGACTGGATGGAACTGGAAAAGCAGCGCGGCATTTCGGTCACTTCCTCGGTGATGCAGTTCCCCTATCGCGACTGCATCATCAACCTGCTCGACACGCCGGGCCACGCCGACTTCTCGGAAGACACCTATCGCACGCTGACCGCCGTCGATTCTGCCGTGATGGTGATCGATTCGGTGAAGGGCGTCGAGGAACGCACCATCAAGCTGCTCGATGTCTGCCGCCTGCGCGATACGCCGATTCTTACCTTCATCAACAAGCTCGACCGTGAAGGCCAGTCGCCGATCGACCTGCTTGACGAAATCGAATCCGTGCTGAATATCCAGTGCGCGCCGATGACCTGGCCGATCAGCATGGGCAAGCGTTTCCGCGGCGTGTACGATCTTTATCGCGACACAATTCACTTCTTCGATCCGCAGGCCGAGAAGGGCACCTCGGAAATCATTCAGGGCCTCGACAACCCGCGTCTCGATGAAGTGATCGCGGATCAGGCCGAAGAACTGCGCATGGACATCGAACTGGTGCGCGGCGCCTCGCATGCCTTCGACAAGGACGCCTATCTGTCGGGTCGGCAGACGCCGGTGTATTTCGGTTCAGGGATCAACAACTTCGGCGTGCAGAGCGTGCTCGATGCCATTGTCGATCTGTCGCCGCCGCCCCTGGCGCGACCGACGACGACGCGCGACGTGGCGCCGAACGAGCCGAAGTTCACTGCTTTTGCCTTCAAGATCCAGGCCAACATGGACCCGCGCCATCGCGACCGCATCGCCTTCCTGCGCGTCTGCTCGGGACATTTCGAGCGCGGCATGAAGATCAAGCAGATGGGAGCGGCCAAGCCGTTTGCCGTGAACAACGCGATTACCTTCATGGCGCAGGATCGCAGCATCATGGAGGACGCCTATGCCGGAGACATTATCGGCATTCCCAACCACGGCACCATTCGTCTCGGCGAAACCTTCACCGAGGGCGAGGAGCTGCGTTTCACCGGCATTCCTTCTTTTGCGCCGGAACTGTTCCAGCGCGCGGTGCTGAAGAATCCACTCAAGCTGAAGCAGCTGCAGAAGGGCTTGCAGCAACTGGCGGAGGAGGGCGCGACGCAATTATTTCGCCCACTCGGCAGCAACGATCTGATTCTCGGCGCGGTTGGCGCCCTGCAGTTCGACGTGGTGGCACACCGGCTCGAATTTGAATATGGCGTCGATGCGGTGTTCGAGCCCTGCGCCGTGGCGACGGCACGCTGGATCAAGGGTAGCCCGGACCAACTGCGCGCCATTGCCGACAAGTATCCCGCCAGCGTCGCGCTCGACGGCGCGGAGGATTATGTCTATCTCGCCTCCAGCCGCGTCAACCTGCAATTGACGCAAGAGCGCTATCCCGAGCTCAAGTTCCAGGAAACGCGCGAAGTGCATTGACTGCTCGCGCCGCGCGCCGCAGTCATGGCGCCAGCGCAGAGAATTGGCGATTACGGCAAGCGGTTCGGCAGCAGCGCTTGCGACAGAAAACGGGCAATGGGTACCACCTCGATACGCGGATCGGTATTGCTGCGCACACTGTCGGTAGTGACGATCCGTTGTACCGAAGCAGCGCAAATTCTGTCCAGCGCGCCCGGCGCCATGACGGCATGAACAAACAGCGCGTGGACCGCTTTCGCGCCGGCATCGAACAATGCGTGAGCCGCGCCGGCAATGGTGCCGCCGGTGCTAGCCATGTCATCCACGATCAGGCAAGATCGGTTGCGCACCTCGCCCAGGGTTTTCAGCGTGACCGCAATATCTGCGCCGGGACGATTTTTTGTGACCACCGCCAGCGGCACTGTCAGCGCAGTTGCATAGCGTTGCGCGCGCTTGAAGCCCCCGGCATCGGGTGAAACGATCACCAGATCGGCGATATTCCAGCTCCGGATCACGGGCAGCATCAGATCATCGGCATATAGGTGAAACAGCGGCATCTCGAAAGCATTTTCCAGTGCCGGCGAATGCAACTCCAGCGCGACGATCCTGTCGATGCCGGCGTGGTGCAGGAGATGCGCCGCCAGCCGCGCCGAGAGCGGCTCGCCGCTGCTCTTGCGCACGTCCTGCCGGGCGTAGCCGAAGTAGGGCACCACGGCTGTCACCCGCGCAGCCCCCGCGGCGTGTGCCGCGTCGGCGATCAACGCCAGTGTCATCAGGCGCTCGTTGGTCGGTGAGGAGGTCGGCTGCACGATGTACAGATCGGCGTTGCGGATTTCGGCCTCGATACGAATTCGCGTTTCGCCGTCGGCGAAAGCCGAGATCGAGACGGGGATCAAGGTTGCCCCTAGCGCAAGCGCAATATCGCGCCCCAGTTCAGGGTGGGCATCGCCGGCGATCAGCGCGATTTCATTCATTGCCCGATTCTCTTCCCGACTTTTATCGGAGCTGAAACGCTGATGCTCATGGCGCACCTCGATTGGCGGCATCCTGACGGGACGGTATGCACACGATAACGGCCAACGCGGCAACGCTTGTTGACCGCGGTCAAACTATTCCATGACGGGATGGAATAACAATCCGGTTAAACAGGCCAACACGGTGAGTTCCTGTGCCGAGCAGGAGCTCCATAGTCAACGTCGCGTATCATCGGAATTCCGAGGACTCCTCTCATGGCACAAGATCTTTTCCTGATCACCGGCGGCGCCGGATTTCTCGGCATCAATCTGTGCCGCTATCTCCTTGCCCGCGGACAAGCGGTACGCTCGCTCGATATCGCTGCGTTCGATTACCCGGAGTGCAACGCCATCGATCCGGTTTTGGGAGACATTCGCGATTCCACCACCGTGGATCGGGCAATGGAGGGCGTAACGGTTGTCGTTCATGCGGCGGCAGCCCTGCCGCTGAGCAAGCGGCGCGACATCTTCTCCACCGATGTCGATGGCACGCGCATCGTTCTCGACAGCGCCTTCCGGCACGGGGTCTCACGCGTTATTTTCATATCCTCGACATCCGTTTATGGAATCCCCGATCATCACCCGCTGTATGAAGACGATCGGCTGCAGGGGGTGGGGCCTTACGGCGAAGCCAAGATCGCGGCGGAAAAACTATGCCTTGTGCAACGCGACGCCGGGCATTGCGTGACGATCCTCCGTCCCAAGAGCTTTGTCGGGCCGGAACGACTTGGTATCTTTGAGCTGCTCTACGACTGGGCCTGCGATGGAAGAAATTTTCCGGTACTCGGTTCCGGAGATAACCGCTATCAGTTGCTCGATGTCGAGGATCTTTGTGCCGTCATCTATCTCTGTGCGACGCGGGATCGTATTACCGTCAATGACACCTTCAACGTTGGCGCCAGGGATTTCGGCACCATGCGCGACAACTTTCAGGCGGTGCTGGACCATGCTGGCCATGGTGGTCGCGTTGTCGGTCTACCTGCCGCTCCGGTCATTGCGCTATTGAAGCTGCTGGAGGCCTTGCATCTTTCTCCCATCTACAAGTGGGTGTACGACACCGCCGCCGAAGAGAGCTTTGTGTCGATCGAACGCCTCGAAAGCCGGCTCGGATTTGTTCCCCGTTTTTCGAACCGGGATGCGTTGCTGCGCAACTATGACTGGTACGTGGCCCATCGCGGCGAATTCCGGGGCAAGACGGGAATTTCGCATCGCGTGCCCTGGAAAAAGGGTGCATTGCAACTAGCCAAGCAACTTTTCTAACGGTACACTGTGCATCGGCTATCGTGCGTTCGGCTTTTTCTAGTTGAACGTTGCCTGTAGTCCTGCCATGTTTCGTCGAGACGACAGCATAGTCATCCGCCGAGACCGGAAATCCCCGTTCCGCCTGACCGCAGATAATCGCGGATCAAAACCCGATGCAATGTCATCTGCATCATGTCAGCGTTGCTTCGCCAGGATGATGAGACGAATAAAAAGCCATATCAGACTTCGATTAGCCATGGCATGCCTGGCCGCTCCCGTTGCCTGCATGGCGGCGACCGCGGCCCATCAGCCGGACCGGCTTTGTCCCTCTGCGCTCACCAGCGCGATTCCAGCTCGTCAGTCCTCGGCGCCTGGCGGGCGTGAATTCGTGTCGCGGGTAAAAGGCATGAATAGCGACGAACGGGAGAGCAGGATCCTTGCCGAACTGATGGACGGCAACATTCCGTCTTTCCTGCGGCGGCTGGTGCCGGTGACGTTCCGCGAGCGTCTTGCAGATCATCGCGACGTAAAAGTGACGCTCTGCGTGGCTCCCGACTATGTGGCGATAGGCAGCGACGACGATTACGTGTTGATGCCAATGCGGCTCGAAACCGCACTGCTATTCGACGACAGCTACGGCTTTGTGCTGCCGACGCGCAAGTTGGTGGATGAAATCTATGGACAGGCGCAGATCCATCTTGCGCCACAGCCCTTGCCGGCCAGCGCTGCAATGCGGTCGACAAATTATTATTGGCAGCATAACGAGATGGTGCGCGGTCAGCGCTCCGACTGGAGGTTGCCGCAGGGAACGCTGACGGCAGGCGACAAAAAGGATCTGGTGCTTACCAGTCGCCTTTGGCGCTATCCGGAACGCGTTGCCATCTATGGCTGGCATCGGATCGATGGCCGGCCTATCCAGCCATTGAGCACGCTGCATGGAGCGCGCTACGCGGACTACAGCCATGGCGTCCGGCTCATCAGTTCAACCGCGTATATCGATGATCAAGCCCAGCCGCTGCTGACGCTACTCGGAGACCCTCAGCTTGCCCCATTGTTCAACGATGAAGGCGTCATACCGGAGGTCGCGCGATTGGTCACAATATTGAGTACGCTCAAGCTGCCGCCAAGGCAAACAATCGGACTTCGCTCCGCACCCGCCACCCTCGCGGCGGCAGAGTAATCCACCTTCACTGCGGCGCTGTATCCTTGCAGCAGCGGAATCCCAAGTGATAATTGGCATGGCTTTGGTCGTCCATCACCCGTGTTCCGTGCCAGAACGGCGCACGCCAGCGGCACCAGTCTTCGTGCGCCCGGTAGGTATCGAAAATAAGCCAGCTCCCTTTCATTTCCGTATAGCCGAGCACCTTGCTGCCGCGGCTTGACATCTGACTCTCGCTGAGCGGCAGATTCATATGCTCCGCCGCGTTGCCATTGAGATCGTATACCCCAAGCGGGCTGTGGCAGGCGGGAAAGTCTCCGGCCGGATAGGTGTTGGAACCGCATTTCGTCCAGCCGCCGCCGAGGCAGCCCGGCGTCTTGTGGCTGGCGGTAGCGCAGATGCCTTTTTGATAACTGGGACCATAACTCCAGCTTTTGTGCGCTTCATACTGTTTATTATGTGCAATACGCATGCGCCGGATCGCTTCGTCGGGGCCGGCCCCTTTGGCCAGATCGAAGCGGTAATCGGGTGGTTCCAGGGTCCCTGCGCAGGCGCCTTCCCATTCGTGCGCGTCACAGAGCCGCTTGCCTTCCGCCGCGCAAATCTCGGCCGCTTCCCTGGCACGTACCCATACCACGGGATAACTACATGGAATATCCGGGAATTCGAACTGGTCGATGCAGGCTTTCGCATCCTGCGCTTGCTGTGTTTTGGGGTTGTACAAAGGCGCCATGTACCTGGCGTGACATATCTTCTCGAATTCCCGATTGGCGTAATCGACCTTCTGTTGCGCGATCCGCGCCGCGCATTGCTGCGGTGTGACGGGATGTTCGGAAATGGCCGGGTTGCCCTGGCCGATGTATCCGGAGCGCGCAAAAATGGCCCGGATTTGTTGCATCTGTCCGTCACTGAGTTCGTGAATTTCCTGCAATTGCTGGAACAACTGCTCGTTCTGCCGAGCCAGGGCGGTGTCCGCGGCAGTAGCAGATCCGCTCCCCAAGCACGAAAGCGACGCGACTATCCACACCGTTCTTTTATTCATTGCGGCGGGTTCTTTGGCAGAACATAGAAGAAATCCCGATCATCGGGGTAATTCAGAAAACGCGGCGCGTACTCGCCGCCCCCTCCTTTCTGGTCTACCTCGGCCATGCCCTGGATCAAGTGTTCGACGATAACTTTACCGTTTTTATGGGTGTAGATGGCGAGGTAAGTATGTTCGAGTGCGTTCATGTCGAGATGCATCGCGTAGCGGCATCCATAGGCTTGAAACACGCGTGCCATCGCCGAAGGCGTCGCGCTTGAAAAGTAGCCATAGATCAGGAACTGCCGCCCCATTCCATTGGCGAGGCAGGCTCCCGCACGAAGCGTGCGCAGATCCTTGCGGTCGGATCCCGACCAGTTGCCCGCACCCCAGCGATTCACCAGCGTCCCCGGTCTGGATTGGCCTGTGGCGGGATAGTATTCGATCAAGGCAACGCCGTTCTGGCGCGCATGCCTGAGTTGCGGCAGCAAGGTGTCGTTGTCTTTATCGTCCCAGGTCTTCATGCCGACGGTCCCATCGTCGAGAACGTAGAGCGTCGCCAGCCCGGGTTGCAGCTTGCTGAAGACGGTTCCCTGTTCAATGAAGCCATAGTGGCTGCCGTGATTCACGTGGGCCAGTGCCCCGAAATGAAAGGCGCCATGCTCGCGCTTGAATCCGCCAGTGAAAGTCGCTGCAATTTGCGTAATGAGTGTTGGGCTCAACATGCCGTTGGTGACCAGCGGCGTTACGGTATCGATGCCATCGGGACCGGGCTGGCTGTGGTCACGTACCTCGTCGAGCGTGCGTTCCGACCAGCCAACGCGGGGATGGTCGGTACCCAGAGCGAATCCCACACTGAACCGGTTGAGATCAAAGGCGACAAGATAATCGTTGGCATTGGCTTCCACGGAATCGAGTGCATTAACGTTAATCTGCGCGCTATGCAGAAGCGTCATGTCGATCGCCAACGGTTGAATGGTACTGAGGTAGATGCCGGGCGCGTCGCGTGCCGGATACCAGTGGCCGAGCCTCAAATTCCGCGTTCCCATGTCGATGCCCAGATGATCGGGTGTCAGCTTGCGATTCGCGAAGTCTTGCGCCAGTCGTGCCGCCGCCGGTGCATCCGGCGGCGCTCCTTTATCGCCCGTTGCCCCGGCAGCGATAGCGGTTTCTCCCCGTTCGATAAAAGCATCTTCGTAAAACTGGTCGCGGACGAATCCTACGATTCTGTCGCCGCCCCAAACATGATCCCGAAGAAAGTTCGTGACGCGCTCGATGCGCGTATAGGTGCCTGCCACGGGATTGCGCAAATAGATGCGGCCGTTGCACAGCGGCGCATAAGGCAGCGCGGACTTTCGCGCTTCCTCCAACTGCGTGGTTGGTGCTCTGGTCCATAGCGGGCAGTCCAGGCCTGCGCCATTCAGTTGCAGGTGCAAGCCGCCAGCGCCCGCATCGAGCCGCACGTTCTCCTGCCCGCGTGGATTGGGATTTTCCAGATGATAGCTGCGGTGCTGCGGGCGGCGCTCTCCGGGCTCCAGCCAGTCGAGTTCAAGCAGATACCAGGCGTTGGCCCGCGGATTGAGTTCCGTCAGTGTGGCCGTGCCCTTGCGACCGCCCGCCATTTCGATGTCCACCCTGGTGGCGTGGCGGAATGGCTGCAAATCGAGGACGGTCCTGGCGGCCGTCGGCAAGTCCGCCGCCAGGGCAGGGGACATGTTCGGCCACATTGGCGACAACAGGAATACGGCAATGGCGCACAGACAGCGGACAACAACAGGCAAGCCGAATTTTTCGGCATCAAGCCCGCCTTTTCTTATGTCGCGATTAGTCATAAAGCATATATTCGCAAGATTGCCGGCATGCCTGGCAACAGGAACAAGTGGCAGTCACGAAAACTCCGCATGAGAAATTGACTCATTGTATTGGGTATGAGCGTCGATCCGGATTTTATGGTTGACGGATGTCAAGGTGGCCTGCAGCACCAGCAAAAACCATGGTTTGTTGTAACCTGTTTGTACTATATGCTTGATGGCCGGGAAGTCGTCTGCTTGCGAAGCGATCTTTCATATTTACGGGAATGGGCAGGCAACCGCAAACTCATGATCGAGGATAAAGCGCGCAATATGACAGCTATTCAGAAACGGTCCGGTTTTCCCTTGTTTGTCGATCTCGACGGTACGCTGATTCATGGCGATCTCATGATCGAATCCTTTATCGAGCTGCTTAAGCGCAAGCCGCTGGCGGCAATGCAGGTTCCACTATGGCTGCTGTGCGGCAAGGCTTACATGAAGGAACGGATCGCACGTCTTGTCGCCGTCACCCCCGAGCATCTGCCCTACAACGTCGAGCTGCTTGCGTTTTTGCGGGAGGAGCGCCGGCAGGGCCGCCAGATCTACCTGGCAACGGCATCCAATGTCCGGCAGGCCGAGGCGGTTGCAGGACATCTGGGAATTTTTACCGCTGTAATGGCCAGCGACGAAAAGACCAACCTGTCCGGCCGGCGCAAACTCGATGCGATCAGGAGGGCTGCACCCGAAGGTTTCGCCTACGCCGGCAACGCCAGGGTGGATGTCCCGATCTGGAATGCATCAAGCGCCGCTATCCTGGTGAATGCTCCGGCGGCCGTTGCCGCACAAGTCCGGTCCACTGTTCCAGTCGAGGCGGTATTCGAACAGCATGATGGCAGTCTTTCTTCCCTGCTAAAAGCCATCCGGCTGCATCAATGGCTGAAGAATCTCCTGGTATTCCTGCCGTTGCTGCCGATTGTCACCACCGTCAATGCCGATATGGCGGGTGCGGCGTTGCTGGCATTCATCGCTTTCAGTCTATGCGCATCCAGCGGCTACCTGATCAACGACCTTTCCGACCTCGCGGCTGACCGGGCGCACCCGCATAAGCGCAATCGGCCCTTCGCTTCCGGCAGTGCGGCGCCTTTGCACGGCCTGCTGCTGGCGCCGCTACTGCTGCTATCTGCCGCAACAATCGGTGTTTTGCTGCCGGTCCGCTTTCTACTGGTGCTCGGCATCTACTGGCTGACGACGACCACCTACACCTTCGTGCTGAAACGTTATGCATTGATCGATGTCGTCACCTTGGCGGGCCTCTACACCTTGCGCGTCATTGGCGGCGCTATGGCAATCGCCGTAACGCCGTCGTTCTGGATCCTGGCATTTTCCATGTTCGTTTTTTTCAGTCTGGCACTGGTAAAACGCTATGCGGAACTGCATGTCATGCAGTCGTTGCGTCGCCCTGGGGCTAACGGCAGAGGCTATCGGACCGAGGACTTGCAAGCGGTCCAGCAAATGGGAATCGCCTCCGGCTATCTGGCGGTGCTGGTCTTGGTGCTCTACATCAATAGCGGCGAAATTGTCGGGCGCTATGGTCATGCCACGCTGCTTTGGGGCGCCTGTCCCCTGCTGTTATTGTGGGTCAGCCATGTCTGGCTAAAGTCCGCACGCGGCGAAATGAGCGACGATTTGCTCGTATTCGCAATTCAGGACAAGATGAGCCGGCTGGTTCTGTTGCTTTGCACGCTGATCGTTTTAACCGCGTTGGTGTGGCGATAACTGAAGCAAACCAGGTTCCTCGAAACGCGGAAAGTTCACTGAAGCGGATCGGATGAAGTCGCAGCGGTGCTCCCCTTGAGCAAGCGCAGCGGTGTGTAGACCAGGACCGTTTCGCCGCGCTGATTGATGATGCGATTGCGGGTACGCACCAACCCCCTGCCGTCGCCCTTGTGGGTGGGCCGGATTTCGGTGACTTCCAGTTCCACATGAATCGTGTCGCCCGCCACTACCGGACCTTTGACGTCCATCTCGGCATGCAGGAAGGCAAGGCCCGTGGCCTGGATCAGCGTGACGAAGAGCATGCCTTCCGCAATGGCATAGGTCAGCGCCGCCGGCGCTACGCGTCCCTTGATGGCGGAATGCTTCTCACGAAATTCCGCGTCGGTAAACAGCACTTCCAGCATGCCGGTGCAGTTGATGAAATTGACGATATCCGTTTCGGTGATGGTTCGTCCGTGGGTACGGAAACTGTCGCCGACCTTGAGTTCGTCCCAATACAATCCCTGACCGAGTAGTTTCATTTGTTTTGATCCATTGGATGGCATCAGACGCCTTGCTTCAGGCTGGCTTCGATAAAGGTGTCGAGATCGCCATCGAGCACCTTTTGCGTATTGGAAATTTCGACGTTGGTGCGCAGATCCTTGATGCGGCTGTTGTCGAGTACATAGCTGCGAATCTGGTGGCCCCAGCCGACGTCGGTCTTGCTCGCTTCCAGCTTGTCCGCCTCGACCTGGCGCTTGCGCAATTCGAATTCGTAAAGCCGCGACTTCAACATGGTCATCGCCTCGGCCTTGTTGCGGTGCTGCGAGCGGTCATTCTGGCATTGCACGACGATGCCGGTCGGATTATGGGTGATGCGGATCGCCGAGTCGGTCTTGTTGATGTGCTGACCGCCGGCCCCGGAAGCGCGGTAGGTATCGATGCGCAAGTCGGCCGGATTGATTTCGATTTCGATCGAGTCATCGACTTCCGGATAGACGAACAGGCTCGCGAACGAGGTATGACGGCCGCCCGAGGAGTCGAAGGGGCTTTTGCGCACCAGCCGATGCACGCCGGTTTCGGTGCGCAGCAAGCCATAGGCATATTCGCCCTCGACCTTGAGCGAGGCGCTGCGGATGCCGGCCACATCGCCATCGGTTTGTTCCAGCAGCTCGGCCTGGAAACCCTTGCGTTCGCAATACTTGAGGTACTGGCGCAGCAGCATGCCGGCCCAGTCGCAGGCCTCGGTGCCGCCGGCACCGGCCTGGATGTCGATGAAGCAGTTGCTGGGATCGAGCGGGTTGGAAAACATGCGGCGGAATTCGAGCCCGGCGACTTCCTGTTCCACCGCCTGCACGTCGGCTTCGACGGCATGCAGGGTGTCGTCATCGTTCTCGCCGCGCGCAAGATCATAGAGTTCGTGCGCATCGCCCAGTTGCCGGCGCACCCGGTTCAGCGTCAGCACCACGCCTTCCAGCAACTTTTTTTCCTTGCCGATTGCCTGGGCACGCACGGCATCGTTCCAGATTTTCGGATCTTCGAGTTCGCGGTTCAGCTCTTCGAGTTTCGCGGACTTGTTATCGAAGTCAAAGATACCTCCGCAGTTCGGCGTCGCGCTGGGCGAGATCGTTCAGGTGGTTGCCGATGGCATTGATGCGTTCTGCTTCCATGGTGTGTTTGGTCTTTGTCTAAAGTGCGGATTTTACCAATACCATTCTGCCACTACCGCCAATTCGTTTTCCCGGCACTGCCTCGAATATTGACTTGAAACACAAAGTCGCCTAACTTGGCTCATATGCATCGATCACGGTGATGATACCAACCTTCAATTGTCGTGAGACATTGCTCCCAAAGGGATTTCTTATGCGCGTCACGCCGTTTGTTTCCTTCATCTTTCTCGCTTATGCAAGTATCAGTCATGCGGCACTCGGCGGACTCCCGGAGCAGTTCAATGCGCAAGACACAGCGGTCGTAGCGCGCGTCACGTCAGCGGGGGCAAGCTATGTTACGCACGACACGACCCTGGCAACCGGAACGCAGGTGAGCGAATATGTCTCGGCTGGCGGCGTCGTGTTTGCCGTTACCTGGAAGGGGCCGATCCTGCCAGACCTGAAGGCATTGCTGGGAAAATACTTTGACACGATGGTGGCCGAATCGGCCAGGGCACCCAGGACAGGCCGCTCGCAAATGGCTATCGACCGTCCCGAGGTCGTCATCAACTCTGGCGGCCATATGCGCGCCTTCGAAGGCAGCGCCTGGATTCCGGCAGCATTCCCCGCCGGTTTCACTGCCGCCGATGTACGTTGATACGTTAGCGAGCTCGCCAATGAGTATCCGATTCCACCCCCCGTTCGTGAGTGCATTCATGAAGGTTGCCGCAATAGCGGCTTGTCTCCTGCTCGTCTCCTGCGGCGGAGGAGGGGGTGGCGGCGGCGGTTCGACGACGATAGCCAATCCGGTCATCGTCAGCATCGGTGCCAACCCAACCGCGCTTACTGCCGGCCAGTCGACGATGCTGACCTGGTCAAGTTCCAACGCGACCGCATGCCAGGCAAGCAGTATCCCGGCGAGCGGCGAATGGGGCGGAGCAGTAGCGCTTTCGGGTTCGAAGCTCGTCACGCCACCCGCCGCGGGCTCATTTACCTATACCCTCACCTGCAATGGCACCACGAAAAGCGTGGTGGTGGCAGTCTCGAATGCCCCCGCGCTGCCCACCGTCAGCATGTCGCTGGCGCCGGCAAGCGTGTCGACAGGGCAGCCTGCCACGCTGACCTGGTCCACGACCAACGCGACGTCATGTAATGCGTCAAGCGACCCGCCAGGAACCTGGACCGGTAGCCAAGGTCTCAGCGGCAGCACCACGGTCACGCAGGCCGTTGCCGGCACCTATACTTACACCCTAACCTGCAACAACGGTTCTGGCGGCAGCGCCAGCGGCTCGGTGACCCTCGGCGTGACGGGCCTTGCCGGCAATGTGACGCCGGTGTACATCGATAGCGGCCCCGCCGGCGCCAGCAATATCATCAATGTGCCCTTCGTCAGCGTAACCTTGTGCCGTCCTGGTACATCGACCTGCCAGACCATCGATCATGTGCTGGTCGACACCGCGTCCTTTGGCCTGCGCATCATCGCCGGTGTGCTCGACCCTGCCCTGGCACTGCCTGCCATCACCGCTTCCGACGGCAGCCCGATGGGTGAATGCGCGCAGTTCGTCAGCGGCTTTATGTGGGGTTCGGTGCACAGCGCGGATGTGAAAATCGCCGACGAGATTGCTCCATCCCTGCCGGTACAGGAAGTCGGCGATACAGCCGCGGCATTCGCGAACATTCCGTGCAGCGGCGCGAACTTCGGCACGGTGGCCAGACTGGGCGCCAACGGCATACTCGGCGTCGGTCTGTTCAACCAGGATTGCGGCTCAGCCTGTGCGACACAGACTGCTAACGGCGTCTATTACAAATGCATCGCGTCGACTTCGACTTGCACTGGCACCAGGATGCCGCTTGCCAGCCAGGTGGCGAACCCGGTACCTGCGTTTGCCTCCGACAACAATGGTGTGGTACTGACGATGCCCGCAGTTGCCGCGGGTGGCGCTACGACACTCATTGGTACGCTCACCTTCGGCATCGACACCCAGAGCAATAACAACGTCGGTTCGGCGACGGTCTATGCAGCAGACCCCCATACGGGCAATTTCACTACCACTTATAAAGGCGTGAACCTGACATCAAGCTTTCTGGACAGCGGCTCAAATGGCTATTTTTTTGCTGACGCGGTCATCCCCGCCTGTTCCGCACAATCCGGTTTCTATTGTCCACCCACGCCACTGGCGTTGTCCGCCGTCAATACATCCGCCAATGGCGCTGCATCCGGCACCGTCGATTTCACCATCGTGAATCTGCAGGCGCTTGATGCCAGCATCAGGGCGGCCTCCGTTGGCGGCAATATCGGCCAAAGCGGCGGCTTCGACTGGGGCATGCCGTTCTTTTTCGGACGCACGGTTTTTGTGGCCATCGCTGGTCGCAGCACCTCGCACGGCACGGGGCCTTACTGGGCCTACTAGCTTTTGATTACGTCCGGCCGGCTACGAAAATTGGCATACGGACGCGTCATTTTTACCGCCCCGGTCAGGAATATCGCAAGCGGGAACTTTACCGACAGGGACGACGTGCGCAGGGACGGTCCTCGTCCTGGTGCTCCGACCAACGTGATGCCCGCTTGCGGTGGCGATAACCAGCTGACCGTCTCTTGGGATCCGGTTGCCAATGCGACTTCGTATGACCTGTTCTATTCGACCAAAATCAATGTCGCAGAACAGGAGGATAGTGATACGCATCACATGCAGGTGGCATGGATAAGGAATGTTACCAGTCCGTTTGTGCTGACAGGTCATGTCCGCCGTGTCGCCGTGGTTCAAATGAGGTTTTCAGGATGAAATGTCCAATAGCGGTTACCGGCAAAGCTCCAGATCATTACCAACCCGGTCGTGACCACCTGGCTGAGCAGGTAATGCGCCCCGACGAGTTCGACGCCCACCCACATGAACGACGTGTTCAGCGTCAGGCCGACCGTAGCGACAACGGCAAATCTCAGAGCCGCCTCGCGGTGTTGCCGGGTGCTGCGGAACGTGTAGCGATAGTTGAGGCTGTAATTGATCAACGCACCGAGCAGCGCGCTGGCGGCCGAGGCCGGCACCGCTGGCACCGCCGCGATCTGAACCAGCGCGATCAGCAAACCGTAGTGGCCGATCGCAGAAACGCAACCGACGCCGGCGAACTTGGTGAATTGGCGCAACAGTTCGAGCAAGCTCGTCAGGCCCCATCGCTTGTTGAACATTGGCTCACCGCAGCTCGTCTCCGACCAGGTACTCTGGCCGCGCCTTGATTTCGTCGAACAACTGGGCGAGGTAGATACCCAGTACGCCCAGTGCGAACAGATTGGCGGAACCAAAGAACAGCACCACTACCGTCAGCGAAGTCCAGCCCGACACTGCGATCCCCGTCGACCATGAGTACAGTGCCTGCAACAACAGGATGACCGCCACCGCCATGCCTATCAGGCCGAGCCGCAAAATCATTCCCAGCGGCTTTGCCGTATAGGCGAATACCGCGGTAACGGCAAGCTTGACAAGTTGCGCGCTGCTCCAGTGGCTCGTGCCGGCGATGCGCGGCGCCACATCGAAGCTGACGTATTCGACGGGAAAACCGGTCCACGCCGTCATGCCGCGAAAAAAACGCACCTTCTCCGGGAAGGCGAGCAGGGCATCCACGACGCGCCGATCGAGCAGGCGGTAATCTGAAGCCGCGGTCAGGTCCAGACCGGTCAAGACCCGCATCATGCCGTTGAAAAGGCGCGCATTCAGGCGCGATGCGATGTTGTCGCTTTTGCGAGTAGCTTTTTGCGCGGCAATCATCTGCGCGCGTCCGGCGCGCCAGGGTTCAAGCATCTGCGGCAGCAAGGATGGCGGATGCTGGCCATCCGCGTCCATGACAACGACCGCTTGTCCGGCAGCGCAACGCAGCCCGGCGAGCATCGCGGCCTCCTTGCCAAAGTTGCGGGTAAAGCGCAACCCGCGCAACTCGGCATAGCGTGCGCGCGCAACGGTTAGCTCTCGCCACGTGCCGTCTCGGCTGCCGTCATCGATCACCCATACCTCGAAGCGCGTGCAGCACGAGCGCAACACCCCAAACAGCAGTTCCAGGAATGGCGCGATGCCCTGCTCCTCGTTGAATGCGGGAACCACCACGCTGAGTTCCACAGGCGCACTGGTGCCGGCATACGATGCATTTATCATTTCACTTGATCCAGTTTCAAGGTCCATTTGTTGCCGGGATACTCCTCGCGCAGGCGCGCCGCAAATGGTGCGGCGCGGTCGGCATGGCCGTCCTGCTTCTCCATCAGCACGTAGGTATAGAGGCTTTCGGACAGCCAGTATCCATGATAGCGCTCGGCCAGTTCACGGTAGCTCGCCTTCGCCTGTGCCCGTTGTCCGGCAAGTTCGCTCGACTTGGCCAGCCAGAACAAGGCTTCTTCTTTTTTGGCCGGCGGCCGGCGCAACTGGTAGGCGCGCGCGAACCCTTCGCTCGCTTCGGCATAGCGATTTGCCGCCATCGCTTGCCATGCCCTGTTGTAGACCCGCTCGGGCGAATGTGTCCCGAAGTAGAAACCCGCAGCCAGCAGCACGAGCCATGCAGTGAGGGCGGGCCACCAGGGGTTGAGCGCGTGTTCCCCCGCCAGGGCGAGCTGCGTTTGCCTCCGTCTGCTCCAGAGGGCGAACAATGAGTACAGGGCCGCTGAAATCGTAACGGCAATACCGAGCTTTCCCACCAACGTGTGGCCATAAACCAGACGAATTTCTTTTTCCTGCGGTACGATCAGCATGTAGCCGGGGCCGGCCAGCGCCAGTTGTCCCTTGCTTTGCAACTGCCAGCGCGGATGGTAGGCGATCTTGATCAGATGCGGGCTGCCGATGGCATCGGTTTCGAACACCAGCTCATGCCGCGATAGCGACTTCACGCGTACAGCATTCGCCGGATTGGGCGCAATCAGCTTGTCCAGCGCCACATTGCCGTAGACCGGCAGGTACGCATCAAATAGGCTGCGCGTGCGAAACCACGCAAATGCATCCTGCATCCAGTCGTGCGACGGCCGCACGCGCATCGGCCGGCGCACGAGTTCGATCAGGTGGCTGTCAAAGTCGCGCAGCTTATAGAGCGCAAACGGCGGCGCTTCGGCCATCCTGGTGAACAGTTGGCTGGATTCGATGGCAGACTTGGCCTGCTGACTGCGCAGCAGCAGGGTATCGGCGTGCAGCAGGTTCATGTGCCGTGCGGCGAACTGCGGATCGAGACTACCGCTGGGAAATCGCACTAGCGGTGAAGAAGGGCGTGCCGATATTTCCGACTGGAGCTGGTAGATGGCGGGGCCGAGCAGCGCTGTCTCCATGTACAGGCCTTCGAGCACCGGCCGGTGGTTGAGAAACATCGGCAGGGCCTCAAGCGACCGCGTCGAGCCGAGATCGTTATTGTCCGGATCATGTTCGAACACGAGTCGTGGACTCCACAGATCGCCGGACATGGCGGGGAAGAGGCTGGCGAGGTTATGCCATTGTGGTTTTGAATCGAGTCCGGCATGGTTCCACAGTGCCCAATCCGGAGCCTGCCGTACCTGTTGGCCAAGCCAGCCCAGCAAGCCGAACACGGCGGCGGCCGCGAACATGAACAATGCGATTTTCCGTTTCGGCTGCCATGCTTCGCCGATCACAGTAAGCGCATGGCCGAACAGCCAGCCGCATACGATGGCGGCAAGCAACCAGACCAGCGGGAAGAAACGGATATCGGCCAGTCCAAGTTGATCGCCGGCAATGAAGCCTATCGCCGCCAGCCCTGCGCTGCTCACGAAATAGCGCAGGGCACTCGTCTGAAGCGCAGTCCAGCGGCGGCGCACCGCTGGCACAAGTTGCAGGCATAGACCCGCAAGTCCTGCGGCCCCCACCGGCCACAGCGTGGCTGGCAACAAATCGCGCCAGCTCTGCAGCGGAAAGGCGGCATCGTTGGGAATGGTGAGACCATGCATTTCAATCATCGGCCACAGCCACCCGCCAAGCAGGCAAAAGGCGAGCAAGTGGCCGCGCGCGAGCAAACCGAGGGTGCGGCGGAACTGCTTGCCCTCGAACAGCAGGAACACGGTGGAAAAACCGACCACCAGCAGCGTGAAACCGTGCGCGAACCCGGTGGCGGCTTCGAGCAAGGCCGCGACGATCCAGCCGCGGCCCGTATGCACGGCCCGCAACCAGGCGATCAAGGTCAGCACGGCGAGGCATATGCCATAGCTATAGCCAAACTCACCGGCCAAAGTGGAGAGCAGGTTGCCGCCCCAGATCGAATTTTGTTCGTGCAGCAGGAACGCCAGCGCACCCATGGCCCCGAATAGCGCCCCGGCCCAGGACATGTCCAGCCAGCGCCGGCTGGCGACGAATACCGTACCGGGCAACAGCATTGCGGCAAGGAAGGCGCCCCACTTGAATGCTTGCGCAATGCCGATCAATTTTGACAACAGGGCGATCACGATGAAGGGCAGGGGAAAGTAATAGGACAGGAAAGGCAATCCGCCGAAAACTTCCGGTACCCAAGGCAGCACCTTTCCTGAAAACAGCAGACCATCCGCGTAAAGCCAGGCATACAGCAGGTGCGAAGCGCTGTCGCCACCGGTGGGCCAATTCGGCGAATTGAGCAAGGCAATGCCCAGCGTGTTTGCTACCAGCGCACCTGTAGCCACGACGAACAGCCCCTCGATCAATCTATCCCGCAGAGGTACCCGTGTAATCATGTCTTGGCGCTGCCTGTCTTGGTGGCAGCGCGTGGCCGCCGCAAAAATTGCATTACCATCGCCGTCACGCCGAATACCAGAGCGATCAAGGACGCGGCATAGAGCTTCGGTGTGGCATCGAGCCAGGCCGCACGCTGTTCCTTGCCCTGCAGGCCTCCTCCCGGCACTAACTGCATTGAATAGCCTTGCCCGGTTTCGTGGATCAGGATCGCGGCGGGCTGTCCGGCGCCGGTATCGAGTTGAAACGGGATGCTGCCCTGGTGCTGCCAGTCGATGCGCAGTGCCGGCGGCTGATGGTGCTCGTAGCGTATGGGCAATTGTATCGGTTTGATTCCCTCTTCCTGCGGCCACAGCACCCAGCTCGCGCGAATGGAAGATCCGCCGTCAGGTGGCTTGATCTGCAATTTGCCATTCACATAAGCAGCCGTCAACGCGCGATTCGCTGCTGGCGCTGCGTGGAAAAAGGAAATCTGCCCGAATCCCACCCCGGCCTGATCGAAAAAACGCACCATGACCGGCTGCATGCGTTCAAGTTCGGACATCTGCTCCAGCGGACGCGTATCAGGCCAAATGAACAGCAAGCTCGCGCCATCTGAAAGTTCCGCAGGTGCGCCATTCGCTTCCTTGAGTTGCTCCCAGTTGCCGTCGGGTAATAACCTGTACGCGGCTGGGTAGAACGCGGTGCTGTCGCCCTGGTTGATCACTGTCAGTTGCGATCCGGTCAGGGACAGGCGAAAGGACAGGTTGCCCGCTACCGCAGGCAGCGAAAGTAGCAGCACAGCAAGCGCGTGCATAATTTTAGCCAGCGGCGTAGTCATTATTTTTGACAGGAAATGCCTCTCAATTGATATCTACATCGAATATTCCTGGCCGCAGGGTCCTGTAATCCTCAATCGTTACCATCATAGCTTTTGCTGCATTAAAAGCCATACTTCCAACCCACAGATCGCGGCAAGTGCCTATTGGGGATATGCCTGGCTATGCCGGTTCTATGTGTTCGAGCATCAGTTGCACGCTTTGCAAGCCGTTGAACTCGTTGATCGCCAAGCGGTAAACGACACGAATTCGATCGGCCACGGCTTCGGAAAAATTGAAGCGTATCGCTTCAAAGCGCGCCGGGCCCGCGCGCAAGTCGAGTTTGAGATGCTGTTCCTTGAGAATGCGCTGGCGCTCGACCTGGAATACGCCCTCGAACAAGGGTTGCGGGAAACCCTGGCCCCATACTTGATCCTGCAACAGTCGCGCGGTGGCGATTGAAATATAACCGCCTTCGAGTTCGCCATCGGAGTCGAGCGTGCGGCTGAGATCGTTGGGCGAAATCAGTTCCCGCGCGACGGCTTCCAGCGCTGCGGCAAAAAGCGGGAAATCGGCCTCGGCAATGGTGACGCCCGCGGCGGCGGCGTGCCCGCCGAAGCGCTTGAGCAGATCGGGATGGCGCTTGGAAACGAGATCCAGCGCATCGCGCAGATGCAGTCCGGGGATGGACCGTCCGGAGCCGCGCAGATCTCCACTGGCCTCCGCACTGTCTGCGCGCGCGAAGGCAAACGTCGGGCGATGCAGCTGTTCTTTTATGCGTCCGGCAAGAATGCCGATCACGCCCTGATGCCAGTTCGGATCGAACAGCGACACGCTGCTGCATGTGCCACCGTCGATCTGTTGCAGATGAAGATCGGCGTCGGCGCGCATGTCCGCCTCGATGCCGCGCCGTTCGCGGTTCAGGGCATCGAGTTCCTGCGCGATATTCATGGCCCGCGCCGGGTCGTCCGTGACTAGGCATTCGATGCCGAGCGACATGTCGGCCAGGCGTCCGGCGGCATTCAGGCGCGGACCGAGGGCGAAGCCGAGATCGAAGGTGCTGGCGCTGGCGGGATCGCGCCCGGCGCAGCGAAACAGCGCGCGCAAGCCGGGGCACAAGGCCCTGGCGCGCATGCGCGCCAAGCCCTGCGCGACGAGGATGCGATTGTTGCGATCGAGTTTGACAACATCGGCCACCGTACCCAACGCCACCAGGTCGAGCAGGGCGGCCAGATTCGGTTCCTGAGCGTCGGCGAACGCACCGCGTTTGCGCAACTCCGCGCGCAGCGCGAGCAAGGCATAAAACATTACGCCGACGCCGGCGATGGACTTGCTCTCAAAACGGCAGCCGGGCTGGTTCGGGTTGACGATGGCGGCGGCGTCCGGCAGTTCGGTGCCGGGCAGGTGATGGTCGGTGATGATGGTGGTGATGCCGAGCCGCTTGGCTGCCGCCACGCCTTCGATGCTGGCGATGCCGTTGTCAACCGTGATGATGATGTCGGGTTTGCCGAATTTACCTTCAGCCGCGATGGCGACCACTTCCGGCGACAGCCCATAGCCGGTCTTGAAACGATTCGGCACCAGGTAATCGACCTCTGCGCCGAACCCGCGCAGGCCGCGTATGCCAACGGCACAAGCCGTTGCCCCGTCGCAATCGTAGTCGGCGACGATCAGCAGGCGTTTTTTCGCGGCAATCGCATCGGCCAGCAGGCAGGCGGTCTCCGCGATGCCCTTGAGATTGCCGGGCGGCAGCAGATGCTTGAACTGGGTTTCCGCCTGTTCCGCCGAGGTGATGCCGCGCGCCGCGTAAAGCCGCGCCAGCAGCGGATGCATGCCGGCCTGTTCAAGCGCCCAGACGGCGCGCGGCGGCGCCTTGCGTACCAATAGGTGCGTCACATTGTTTCCAGTCGGCGTGGCTTGCGCCAGAAACGATAACGATCCAGCGCTGCCATGGAAAGCGACACTGCGCTTTCGTCGCCGAAACCATGCAACTCGATGCGCTTCAACTTGCCGGACGCCAGGGCGGTCAGCGCGGGCGCCAGCCAATCCTGGTCCAGTTGCTGCAATCCTTCGCGCCAGGCCTGCGCATCGTGGCTGGCGGCAGGGGCTTGCAAACGATGCCAATGCACGATGCCAGCGGCCTCCGTGCCGGTAAAGCGTACCGGGAGGGGTCCCACCTGCAATCCGGCAAGCCTGGCGGCGCCGGCGACGACCGGATCGTCGCTCCACAGTGCGCTTGGTTTTTTTTCCTTTAACGTGAAAAAGCGGAACCGAAGTCGGGTGTGGCTATCGAGCGTGGCGAGCTGTTTGGAAACCCCGCCCCGGGGGTTGAGGCGGGAATTCGCAAAGCACTGCTTTGCGCCACCGAGACGGGCGAGCTGTGCAAAGCGAGCCATGGAGCAGGCTTGGGGTGGGGGGCAACTCATTGGCCTTTGCGTATTTTCATCCTCTGGGGTGGCGCTTGTGACCATGGTTAGCTTCGGCAGACGTCCGCCACCCCACAGCGCGATGCTGTTGATCTCCGCCTGTCCGCGCAGTTCGCGTTCCGTGTTGACCGGATGCGCATGCAGGCTCATTTGCACCTCATTGAGCAGTTGCCGCCAGCGGCGGCCGCTATCGCCCTGAGGCAGCGAGGCCGCCGCAGACTGTCCGACCAAATCGTACAGGTGGGCGGGCAGGGCGGGCGCGGGCGTCGTCAGGCGCAGATGCCATTGCGATGGTGTTGCCACCACCAGTTCTCCCACTGCGGCGAACAGCGGCGCCAGCAGCGCATGCAGTTGCGCCGCCTCTTCGGCAGTGATGTGGAGCGCAGCAGGATCCTTCAGCGTGGCGCCGTGCCGATCGGCCTCCAAATGGACAGGATCGGCGCACAGCCAGGTCGAATCGCCGGCTTCCTTGCCCAAGGCATGGAGACGCAACGGTGCGGCAGCGAACTCGTCGAGGCCAATGCCGAAATGCGCACACCACCATGCCTCGGCCGATGCGGCTGTGGATGCCAGCCAGCGGCCCTTGCCAAGCAGGGTTTGCAGCGCGGGGAAGTCGGTGTCGTAAAGCGTGTCCTGCATGACCTGGCGCGGCCAGAGCAGTCCGGGAATCACCAAAGTCAGAGTCATCGCCGCATGTTAACATGCGGCCTCCCATGCAATATGAACTCACCATCGGGCTGCGTTATACGCGCGCCAAGAAGCGCGGCGCCGGCCGCAACCGCTTCATTTCCTTCATCTCGATGACCTCCATGCTCGGCATCGCGCTCGGCGTCGCGGCGCTGATCGTCGTCCTGTCGGTGATGAACGGTTTCCAGATGGAAATCAGGACGCGCACGCTCAGCGTCGCTTCGCATATCGAGATTTTCGGCGCCGGCAACGAGCTGGCGAATTGGCGCGAAACCATAGCCGCGGTGCGCCAGCATCCCCAGGT
This sequence comes from Georgfuchsia toluolica, assembly GCF_907163265.1. Classification (NCBI taxonomy): domain Bacteria; kingdom Pseudomonadati; phylum Pseudomonadota; class Betaproteobacteria; order Nitrosomonadales; family Sterolibacteriaceae; genus Georgfuchsia; species Georgfuchsia toluolica. The sequence continues at coordinate 1,131,152 of NZ_CAJQUM010000001.1, read as the reverse complement.
GGTTGCCGCCGCGCCCTATGTGCAGCAGCAGGGCCTGCTGTCGTCGGGCAGCGAGGTGCAGGGCGTCATGGTGCGCGGCATCGATCCGCGCGCGGAGGAGGGCGTGGCGGAATTCGAAAAGCATATGCACCAGGGCCATCTCGCCGATCTGCGGCCCGGCGAGTTCGGCATTGTGCTGGGCCTGGATCTGGCGCGCGCCCTGCGGGCCGCCCCGGGCGACAAGGTGACGCTGATTGCGCCCCAGGGGCTGGTCACGCCCGTAGCCGTATTGCCGCGGCTCAAGCAGTTCCGCGTGGTCGGGATATTCGAAATCAGGATGCAGCCCTATGACGGTAGCCTGGCGCTGATCGATATCCGCGATGCGCAGACGCTTTACCAGATGGGCGACAGCGTTTCCGGTGTGCGGCTGAAGGTCGCCGACTTGTTCGAGGCGCCGCGCATTGCCGGCGAATTGCTGCGTTACCTTGACATGAATACCTTCATCACCGACTGGACGCGGAGCAACGTCAATTATTTTCGCGCCATCGCGATCGAAAAAATCATGATGTTCCTGTTCCTGCTGCTGATCGTGGCCGTGGCCGCGTTCAACGTGGTTTCCACGCTGGTGATGGCGGTCACCGACAAGCAGGCCGACATCGCCATCCTGCGCACGCTGGGCGCCAGCCCGCAGAGCATCATGCTGATCTTCATCGTGCAGGGCGTGCTCATCGGTCTTGTCGGGCTGCTGCTCGGGGTTGTGGGCGGGGTGACGCTGGCGCTCAACATCGACGTCGTCGTACCGGCGATCGAACATTTGCTGGGCATCCAGTTCCTGTCGAAGGATGTGTATTACATCTCCGATCTTCCTTCCGACCTCCACTGGAACGACGTCGCGCTGATTACCGGTGTGTCATTCCTGCTGACTTTGCTTGCGACGCTGTATCCGAGCTGGCGGGCATCACGCGTCAATCCCGCCGAGGCGCTGCGCTATGAGTGACAGCCTTCCCCCCAGCCCCCTTCCCAAGGAAGGGGGTGACCAGGGTTCAGCCGCGCAAAGCGCGGCTTCCGGTTTCAACGCTGGAGCTGCCTTGGGACGGCCCGGCGGCGGCTCCCCGGTTCTTCGATGTTCGGGCCTGGCCAAATCCTTCTGGCAGGGTGATATCGAAGTGCCGGTGCTTTCCGGCGTCGATTTCGAATTGCGCCGCGGCGAGAGCGTTGCCATCGTCGGCGCCAGCGGTTCGGGCAAGAGCACGCTGCTGCATCTGCTGGGCGGCCTCGACCGACCCAGCGCGGGAATGGTGTCGATTCAGGGACAGAATATATCAACGGCCAGTGAGACCGAACTCGGCCGCTTGCGCAATGAAGCACTCGGCTTTGTGTATCAGTTCCACCATCTGCTGCCGGAGTTTTCCGCGTTGGAAAATGTGGCGATGCCCTTGTTGATACGCCGTCTTGCGCGCGCTGAAGCCGAGCAACGGGCGCAGGAAATGTTGGAGAAGGTTGCCTTGGGGCATCGCGTCAATCACCGTCCCGGCGAACTCTCGGGTGGCGAACGCCAGCGCGCGGCGATTGCGCGTGCGCTGGTGACGGCACCGGCCTGTCTGCTCGCCGACGAGCCGACCGGCAATCTCGATCGGCATACGGCGGAGAATGTGTTCGAGCTGATGCTGCGCCTGAATGCCGAGCGTGGCGCGGGTCTCATTGTGGTGACTCACGATCAGTCGCTGGCCGCCCGCGCGCAACGCGTATTGCATCTGCGTGATGGAAGACTGCAGACGGAATAGTATTCAACGTTGGGTTAGGCTGAGCAAAGCGAAGCTCAACAATTTCAACTCACGGCAGTTCCTTGCGGTCCGGATGCAGTGCCTTGAGAAATGCATCGCACGGAATGCAGGGAAAGCCATCGATCGCCAGGCGCTCCTTGCCCATGTACAGCAAACACGCCGAGGCTTCCGGATAATCCTCACGGAAGGCGTGCAGGGCGCGCAGATCCTTGCTATGCACTTTGGCGGCGCGTTTGACCTCGATGGCCGAAAATATGTCAGAGTCATAGACGACGAAATCCCCTCGCTGCCCGACTTGGTACGCCAGTAATAGAGTGCACGCCGCTGGCCCGGTAGGCGATCCAGGCGCGCAGGTACTGCGCCACCAGCCCTTCCAGCGCCATGCCCTCGATTTCTTCGGGCCGGTCGAGCGGGCCGGCGGGGCGCAGCGAACGGAACACCCGGCATCGAAGTAAAAGAATTTGTCATGCGAAACCAGATTGCGCTTGGCCCGCAGCCATGAAGGATGCATACTGGCTCCGCGCCACACTGGTTCGGAAGGCCGGCAGCGGTAGGAATCCAGCCATGGACAAGCGGTGTGTACCAGTAGCGTGGCATCACCGTCCTGTGCGAGGTGCGCGGCTTGCCATGATGTCGCTGGCGCGCTTCATGACGCAGGCGATCTGCCCGGTATCGTCGGGCTTGCCGCCGAGCGTCAGGTACAACTTGCCCGTGCTGAGGCCAATGTTTTCCAGAAGAGCAATTCCATTTCCCTTGCCGCCGGCTCGCCATGTGTGTCCGCAACGGCCTTGCGCCAGGCATGGAAAAAATCGTGGGTAATCCGGATCATCGATTGCCAGTTGCTCTCCAGGCGCTTTGCGCGCTCTTTCAGCGCTGTGGATTCCGCTGTGGCCTGTGTTCCCGTGCTCATGATCTTGCTCAGTTGCAAGCGTCCTGCCGATTCGCTACATTCCATTCCTGCACGGCGGTCGTATCCGCGCACACGCCCTATACTTTCACCCATATCAGTACTCGTCTCAGCAAACCTTTCCGAGAGCTTAAAGAGACCTCCAATGAGCTTCGCCACAGACTACCTTGCCCAACTAACCGCCTTTGCCGACCAGAGCCCGTTGCCGCGCATCCGTGCTTTGCATCTGCCACCGCTTCAACCCACCCAGAGCAACAAGGGCGAGTTCTGCGCCGTGGAACTCACGGATGGGTCGATCGGTCTCTCCTACGTCCTTCTCGATGACACGCTGGCGAAGTTGCATCGAGGGTCCATCGGCTTCGGCCTCGTTGGCGCAGATGCGCTCGAGGTGGCCCGGCGCTTCGTCAGCGACACTGGTCCCGAAAGGACCATCAGCTTTGCGGCGGCCAATGCCATTTCTCGCTGCCTGTTCGACCGCGCAGGATTTCGCCCGCGCGACAGCAGCGATTCGATAGGGCAGATGAATCCCGAACCCGATGATTTCATTGGCATGATCGGACTCTTCAGGCCGCTGCTGGGACGCGTCCTAAAGAGCAGAGCCCGGCTGACAGTCGTCGAATTGAAAGCGGACCTTGCAGGCGAACATGATGGCTACCACGTGACGCTCGACGCCAGGGAACTCGCCGAGTGCAACAAGGTGATTTCCACCAGCACCTTGCTGCTCAACGATACGCTGGATCAAATGCTCGCCCACTGCCGCAAGGCGCGCTGGTTCGCCATGGTCGGTCCTAGTGCGGGCTGCCTGCCGGACGCCCTCTTCACACGCGGCGTCACTCTCCTCGGAGGAAGCTGGATCACAGACCGGGAGGGATTCATTGCGGCACTGACGAGCGGCGCGCCCACGAGCAAATTTTCCAGCAAGTGTGCCCTGACCTCTGACACCTATCCGGGGTGGCGTGAGCTGATTCAGAGAGCGCGCAAGTAGAATCACCCCCTGAAAGACAAAGCGGAGCGAATGAAGAACATGATGGACATCGGCGACTCAAGCATGACGGCGAAATTGGTGAACGCCCGCCGACGCTGTATCTCGACAAGCGTGAGATCGTTGCCCTGATGACCCTGGGTGCCGCGCCCGAATTTCTATTGCTGGGCTAACTGTGCAACCAGCAGCTGGTATTGACGCTGGAAGACATCGTCGCGGTCCAGGTCGACTGGAAAGCTTTTCCATACCACCGGTCAATTGACTTCGGAGATGATCATCAAGACCGCGCAGATGGGCATTCCTTTCGTCGTCTCGCGGTCCGGTCTTACCGGCATGGGGCACACCATCGTCCGCAAGATCGGTCTGACGGTGATTGGTCGTATCATGGGAAAATGCTATCTTCTTTTCACGGGGCAGCATTGATTCGACAATGGTGGCAACCGGACGGGAAACGACAATGAATGAAATGCGCGCAATACTGGATAGCCACTTTCACAGGCTGTACGCCCGCATTGAGAAGTTTCTTGTCAAAACTGAGGCGAAATACAACGATCAGGCCGGCCAGGCACCGTCGGAATTTCTGCTTGAGCACAAACCCAAATAACAAATTAAGAATGGTCGCCCGAAGGCGACCATTCTGCTCAGCTTTGATAATCAAAAATGGCTGTAATTAGAATGCATGACGGACGCCGAGCGCAAGGCCTGTGGGGTCAGCGCCGTTGCCGAAACTGCCACCCACCGCAGCACCATTGGCGCCAAAGTCATAGGCGACGTTATTGTCGTTACTGATCTTTGACCAAACCGCCTTAAGCATCGTCCGCTTGGACAGGGCATGCAAATAGGCGAGCGTGATTTCCTTGGCGCCAGTGCCGGCGTTGGATGCACGATAGTTGCCCGAAGCATCACCCGTCTTGCTGTAAGCCGCGATCAGGGAGCCTGCTGGGCTAACCTTGTACAAACCCTGCAGCGACCACGCATCTTTGTCCAGATTTGTGTTGCCAATCAAATCCTGTTTTTGCTGATCCCAAATGAAATTGATCTTGTGTCCTTCAGTGAAGGTATAGCCGGCGCCAATCCGATTGGACTTCCAGTTAATGATGCTGCTTGCGGTCGAGGTCTGGCTGGCACCAGTATCGCGCTTGCCATAGGCGTAAGCGACATACCAAGGTCCATTGACATAAGACGCTCCAAGCTCATAGGCCTTGCCATTAAGCTGTGTCGCAGCGGTAGCACTGTCGAGCGTTTTGTTTTCGCCGGCAGCGTAGTTGATGACGCCAGTAAAACCGTTATAGGTTGGCGTGGTGTACCCGATGGCATTCGACAGGCGGGTATCGAAGAAGGTCGCCGAGCCTCCGGTCTTGTTGATGGCTCGACCGATTATCGAATCGGAAGAACCAATGCCCGAGCGACCGGGAAGTAGGTCAAGCCTGGTACCAATGGTGCGCGAGGCGCCGGTGAAGATGCCCAACTTGACAGTGCCTGCATTGCCTTGCAGTCCGACAAAGGTATCGCGGCCCGCAGGCGTGTAGACCCCGGTATCGGCACTGAAGCCGGTTTCGAACTGGAACAGTGCCTTGAGACCATCACCCAAGTCTTCAGTACCCTTATAGCCGATATAGCTGGAGTTGGAATTGACGCGGCCAAAACCGCCACGACTTGCCCCGGCAGTGGTTGCATCGTTAGCTCTAACGCTTTCCAGACTGGCATCCATGACCCCATAAATGGTGGCATTGGATTGGGCGAGCCCTGCGGTACTGGTAAAACCAGCAATTGCCAGAGCGATGAGTTTCTTCTGCATGTGTTACTCCTGAGATAAATGTAAAGTGGCTAGATTGCCGATGTTGCAAGTTTTACTTGACGTAAATTTGGCCCGCTCGCAAGGAATGCTCTGGGGTCTATTCGTACTTTGCGGCGTAAGCCGCGTCGTCGTACAGGCTCTCGCCAAACTCGTCGCGGCCGTAATCTGAAATAACTTTCTGCCCATCCGGTGATGAAACATACGCGATGAATTTCTCTGCCGTATCGTGGCCCGCTGTTGCGCCAACCGGGGCCAGCAACGCGTGATAGGTATTCACTAGAAACTTATCCCCCCGATAGAGGATCGCAAGCTCAGGAGCGATGTTCTTCTCCATTATCCAGGTGCTTGAATCAGTCATGAAATAGGCGCCTTCGGCATTGGCACGCCGGAGGCTCGCCGTCATGAAGTCCCTGGTAACGATGTACCAGTCACCCGCAGGTTGTACGCGGGCTCGCTGCCATATCTGCATTTCCTTCTGATGGGTACCCGAGTTGTCCCCACGGGATACGAAACGTCCTTTGGCTCCGGCAATCCGTACATAGGCACCTGTGGAACTGCTGGCCTTCGCAATTTCAGCGGGATCATTCTTCGGTCCAACGATGTAGAACTCATTTGAGGCGATCAGGGTTTTGCCTGTTGCCCATCCATCTTTAACGGCTTTCTCAACCTGGGCAGGAGCGTGAACCATTGCCATGTCCACTTTCTTTCCCTGCAGAAGTTTCAGGGACTGCCCTGTGCCGGCCTTGACCCACTTCATCTGCGCATCGGCACGCTTGGCAAAATCTTCCGCCAAGGCCTTGAGCAAGCCAAGTTCACCGGGGCTGCCCGTGGCAAGCGTGAAGATGTTCTTGCCGGTACCGTAGGTTGCTTCCACATCGTCAGCAGCAAGAGCGCAGAAAGTCATGCCGGGAATGCAAACTGCGATGGCGGCCAGCTTCAGGAAAGTGCGACGCATGGTGGAAGTTATCTGGCGGCGTTGGGGAAAAACAGTTGTTCGCCGCCGATCTTGTATTCAGCGATGGTCTTTTGGCCGTCAGTGGAAACAAGCCAGTCAATGAACTTTTGCCCGTCGGCCTGCTTCACATGCGGATACTTGGCCGGATTGACAAGTATGACGCCATACTGATTAAACAGTTGCCGGTCGCCTTCCACGGTGATGCCGAGTTCGCCCCGATTCCTGAAACTAAGCCAGGTACCGCGGTCGGCAAGGATGTAAGCGTTCATTGAGGCTGCCGTGTTCAGCGCAGGCCCCATTCCGGAACCAGTGTCCCGGTACCACGTCCCCTTCTTTGCCTCGATATCGACCCCCGCCGCCTTCCAATAGCGGAGTTCGGCTGCATGGGTGCCGCTCTTGTCGCCCCGCGAGACAAAAGCTGTCTTCGTTGCCTCGACCCGGCGTAAGCCTTCGAGGATGTCCTTGCCGGCCGCCCTGGCTGGATCCGACTTTGGTCCAACAAGAATGAAGTCGTTGTACATCACCTCCTGCCGCTTGACGCCGTAACCTTCTGCGATAAACTTCTCTTCGGCGGCCTTGTCATGGACGAAGAGCACATCAGCATCGCCACGGCGTCCCAGATCGAGCGCCTGTCCGGTACCAAGCGCAATGACGTGCACCTTGATGCCAGTCAATTTCTCGAAGACGGGCAGCAAGTGGGAGAAAAGTCCCGACTGTTCGGTGGAGGTCGTTGAGGCGACAGTGATGAAACGCTCTTCGGCCTGGGCGCCCAATGAAAACAGCGCAGCGGCAACCGTAAGGCAGCAGATGAATGAGCGACGAGAAAATTTGGCGATGTTCATGAAGGTTCCTGATAGCTATGGAGGGCAACGAGGTAAACTTGAAAGAGATTAACCAAGCTTTCCCAAAAACAAAATATGTCGAAACTTGCAACTATCAGTCAGGAAGAGATTGCGGCGGACATACACTTGCCTCGTCTGCGCTGGTACTGGGATTTCGGACTAAACCTGAGCGAACCCGAAACCCGAAAACTATTGACGCTCCTGGTCGCTCTTTTTGACACGACAGCGTTGCGCGAGGCCGCATTGAAAGCGGGGATGTCGTATCGCACGGCATGGGGCTTGTTGCGTCGCTGCGAGGAAGAATTGGGCATGACCATGGTCACCATGCAGCGAGGTCGGGGGACTCAACTCACGCCTCTGGGCGAGTCGCTCGTCGAACTTGATGCTGCTGCCCGTTTGGCACTGGGCGAGGGGCACAGTGCCTGGGAAGGACGGATGCGAAGCCTTATCGAGCCGCTCCGTCGCCCGGTTACGACATCACCGAATCGGTTGTGTGTTCTTGGGAGTCACGATATAGCGTTGGCGGACTGGGTCGAACATGGCCGCCAGGTACCGATCGATATGATATGGCGCGGCAGCGAGGATGCGTTGTCAGCTTTGGGACGCGGGGAGTGTGATGCTGCCGGATTCCACATACCAGACACGTGGGGTTCTGATCGATTCTCTGCCTGGCTGAGTCAATGGCTGGACCCTCGCTTGCATGTCTGCATCCCGGTGATGTGGCGACAGCAAGGACTCCTGGTTCGCTCCGGCAATCCCTTGCAGCTGGAGTCCCTGATGGATGTTGTCGAAAGAGGGGCGTGTTTTGTGAATCGACAGCGGGGTTCAGGGACACGGCGGCTGATTGACGAAATGCTGGACAAAAGAAATATTGATCGCGGACGACTGTTAGGTTACGGCCGCGAGGAATTCACTCATGATGCTATCGCCGCAACCATTGCCAGTGGTCAGGCAGATGCAGGAATTGCGTTGAAGGCTGTAGCTTATCGCTATGACATTGACTTTGTTCCTCTGGTACGGGAGCGCTACGGTTTTGCGATGCGGCGATCGTCGCTGACCAGCCCACAAGTCAAGACGCTATTGCAACGACTTCGTGGCGGAACGTTTCGCAACCGGCTTCACGCACTTCCGGGATATGAGCCGATGTCCGAGGTGAGTCCGCTGGACTGGGATAGCTGGATCAAAAAGACGCAAGGGTGACGGTCGAGCCAACTGCTAATTGGGAAGAAATGGCCGGTTTCTGCCCCTTGGCTCTTTGTGGCAAAAGTATCTTCATTGCGAATTGGACAAGTCGCAGGCATTGGCAATTCAATATGAGGCTCTTGCCTTCCCACGGAGATCCCACAGGGATTCCCGGTGGTCATTTCCTTCGATCATGCCCGCTGTGTCGCCGTGGTGCTGTATGTTAAAGCCTCACAGGGCTCGTCGGCGACAGGTCCCAGCGCGGCTTCCAGTTCCGGCCGGCCCTGTGGCGATGCCATGGCGACCAGCGTATAGCCGGGTTCCAGCAGATAATCGCCAGCCGGATTGAATATCCAGTTACTGCCGGTGGTGCGCAGCGCCAACAGCAGATTGTCGCCGCTGCGTTTCAAATTAAGCTCCGACAAGGGCCGTGGTTCGAAGCCTTCGGGCACCGCCACTTCTTCGACACGCAGATGGATTTCCGAGCGCAGCATTTCATCGAGGAAGGAGACGACATGCGGCCGGATCATCGCCAAGGCGATGCGTATGCCGCTGGTGAAGTTGGGCGAAACAATGACATCGGCGCCGGCTTTGCGCATTTTAAAGTGTTGCGCAGTTGGTTGTGGTGCGCGATTATGGCCACATTCAATTGAACAGCGATTTCCGTCTGCCACACTCATGCGCTGCCCGGATGAAAGCAACTGAATGGATCACAACATTTCCCTGATCACCACCATTGCCGCTGGCTTTGGCGTTGCCTTGATCCTCGGCTTCATCGCCGAACGAATCAAACTGCCGGCGCTGGTCGGCTATTTGATTGCGGGCATCCTCATCGGTCCGGCGACGCCTGGTTTCGTGGCCGACATGCATATCGCCTCCCAGCTGTCGGAAATTGGCGTCATGTTGCTGATGTTCGGCGTCGGGCTGCATTTTTCGCTCAATGATCTGCTGGCGGTAAAGCGCATCGCCGTTCCCGGTGCGGTGGTTCAAATGGGCTTGGCGACGGTACTCGGCATGTGCCTGGCCGGGTGGTGGGGCTGGAGTGTGGGTAGCGGATTGATTTTCGGGCTGTCGCTGTCATGCGCGAGTACCGTGGTGCTGCTCAAGGCGCTCGAAGCCCGGCATGTGCTCGAATCCATGAACGGGAGGATCGCCGTCGGCTGGCTGGTGGTGGAGGATCTGGTCTGCGTTCTGGTGCTGGTGTTGATGCCGCCGCTGGCCGGCTTGCTTGGCGGCACCCACGCCGCCTCTGCCGGACCCCTTTGGATAACCATCGGCATAACGATCGTGGAAGTTTCGGCCTTTATCGCGCTGATGCTGGTGGTGGGCCGCCGCGTATTGCCCTGGCTGTTGTGGCAGGTAGCGCGCACTGGTTCGCGCGAGTTGTTCACCTTATCCGTGGTAGCCACGGCGATCGGAATCGCCTACGGCGCTGCCGCACTGTTCAGCGTGTCGTTCGCACTCGGCGCGTTCTTCGCCGGCATGGTGATGCGCGAATCCGAGTTTAGCCACCGCGCGGCGGAAGAGTCGCTGCCGCTGCGCGACGCGTTCTCGGTGCTGTTTTTCGTGTCGGTGGGTATGTTGTTCGAACCGGCGATATTGGTCGAGCAGCCTGTCCGGGTGATCAGCGTCGTGGCCATCATCGTGCTCGGCAAGATGTTCGCGGCATTGGGCCTGGTGCTCGCATTCCGCTATCCGCTCAATACGGCATTGACGGTGGCGGCCAGCCTGGCGCAGATCGGGGAGTTCTCTTTCATCATGGCCGGGCTTGGTTTGTCGCTCGGCTTGCTGTCCGCCGAGGGCATGAGCCTGGTACTCGCTGGCGCGTTGATCTCGATTGCACTGAATCCCCTCCTGTTCGCCGCCGTTGCGCCGTTCCGCGGCTGGCTGCTCGATCGCTCGGTACTGGCACGTCGGCTGGAACAGCGACAGGATCCCTATGCCGAATTGCCCATGAGCACGGAACGCAAGTATCTGGCAGGGCAAGTTGTCCTGGTGGGCTATGGCCGGGTAGGGCGCCGAATTAGCAGGGCGCTCGATGCGAGCGGCATCCCTTTCGTAATCGTGGAGCAGAGCCGGGAACTGGTCGAAGACTTGCGCAAGAAAGGGATGGCCGCTGTGTCAGGAAATGCCGCCGATCCGGCGGTGTTGATTCAGGCGCATATTGCCGATGCGGCAATGCTTGTGGTGGCCACACCCGATTCGCTCGATGTGCGGCAAATAGTCGATACCGCGCGCACTCTGAACCCCGACATCGAAATCGTGCTGCGCACCCATAGCGATGAGGAATCGGTACTGCTGCGCAAAGACAAACTCGGCACGGTGTTTTTTGGCGAAGAAGAATTGGCCAAGAGTATGGCAAGTCATGTTCTGCAACGTTTCGACCCGCAACAAGCAACTATGGCAAACAACTACGACTAATGGCGCACCGCAGCCGGAACGTGGCCTAAGCGGGCGGCGCGCGGTTCGCGCACGACCAACGAATCGCAAGGTAGCCAGTCGAGCAGCTTGGCCGCCGTGCTGCCAAGCAGAATGTTCATCACTCCACTGCGGCCATGCGTGCCCATCGCCACCAGATCGATTTCATGGTTTCGGACGTATTGAGTCAGGGTTGTTTCCAATGCGCCCTGCTCGATTACAGACCGTATCCTCGTATCGGCGGGTAGCTCGCTCGTGGCTAAAAATTCCGCGCATTCGCCTTGTTCGATGTCGCAATTGAGACGGGTTTTCGACGGTCTGTCGGAAACCCCGTCAAGTGGTATCTCGCAGGCGTGATAGAGGATCAGTTCACGTCCTGGGAAAAGGCGAGCGGTAGCCAGCAGGGTGTGGCGCGACGAGACCGAAAAGTCGGTGGCGACGACTATCCTCCGGTACGGGCCGCGTACCCGGTTGCGCACAACCAGCAAAGGCTGGGGCAGCGAGCGCGCGAGACGTTCAACGGTCGATCCCAGCAGGCAGCGGCCGAAGAATTCGTTGCGTGCCACACCGGTTATGACCAGGCCGCAGTCAGTGCTGGCGGCAGCCTCTCGAATCGTGGCGGCAGCATCGCCGCCACGTGCCATCTGCATGGTGGCACGGATATCCAGCCCTGAAAGATCGCGGGCAAGCTGCTGCCGGGCGATTTTCAATACACAATCTGCATCTGCGCCGGTGGCCCAGGCCAGTGCCTGATCAGGTGATGCTGCGACGTCGAGCACATTCAGTGCGATCAATTCGGCCTGCCACTCTCCAGCGATCTGCGCGGCACGATCCAGCGCCCGATCACAACGGGAACTGAGGTCGGTAGCCAGCAACAGGCGAGCCGGTGGAGCAATTATCGAGGGGTTTGCACTCATGGGTTCTCTCCTTGGAGTCGAGATCATTGTTCATGCGGAGACCAGATGCGATGCCAGACGGGTACGCCGGATCACGAATTTTTCCAGTTCGGCACCGCAGAATACCAATAGTCCGGCACCCAGCACCCTTCCCCATTCCAGTGGCGAAAGACTGGTCGAATCAAAGATACCCTGCATGACCGGGGCGTGGGTGTAGGCGATTTGCAGCGGAAGACAGGCGGCAATGGCAAGCAGAACGTAACGGTTCCCTGTCACCCCCTCCCAATTGGTTACCGGCGCGAGGATGTACCGGCTATTGACCAGATAAAACATTTCCGCCACCACCACTGCGTTGACGGCCATCGTGCGCGCCGTATTGACGCTGGTGCCGTCGCTCAATTCCCACAGGAACAGGCCGAGCGCGCCGGTCATCATCAGTACGGAAACCATCAGTACACGCCAGACGAAGAATCCTGACAACAGCGCTTCACCCGGGGGCCGGGGGCGGCGACTCATAATGCCATGCTCGGCCGGTTCGAAGGCCAATGCCAAGCCCAGCGTGCTGGACGTGACCATGTTGATCCACAGCACTTGTGCCGGCGTGAGCGGCAAGGTCAGTTCGAACAGGATTGCCACGATCACGACCATTGCCTCGCCGCCGTTGGTGGGCAGCATGAACAGGATGAATTTTTTTAGATTGTCATAGACCGCCCGGCCTTCCCGAACGGCAGTCGCGATGGTAGCGAAGTTGTCGTCGGCCAGCACCATGTCGGCGGCTTCCTTGGCTGCCTCCGTGCCTTTCATGCCCATCGCCACGCCCACATCGGCACACTTGAGCGCGGGAGCATCGTTGACGCCGTCGCCGGTCATCGCCACCACTTGCCCGTCGTCCTGCAAGGCTTGCACGAGACGCAGCTTGTGTTCCGGACTGGCGCGGGCAAAGACATCGACTTCCATCGCCACGCGACGCAGCACGGCATCGTCCATCATGGCGATTTCCGCCCCGGTGATCGTCGGCTTGCCGACGCCGATGGCGAGTTGGGCACCAATGGCGCGCGCTGTTTCGGCGTGATCGCCAGTGATCATCTTGACGCGTATGCCCGCGTGATGGCACTCGCTCACGGCGTGGATTGCCTCCTCGCGCGGTGGGTCAATGATGCCGACCAGGGCCAGCAGCATGTATCCCCCTTCCACGTCGGAGAATGCCAACTGCCCGTCGACCGGAGCCGCGCGTTTGCAGGCCAGCGCGAGCAAACGCAATCCCTGGGCCGCAGTGTCTGTCGCCATGCGACGCCAGTAATCGACATCGAGTGGATGCTCGCCAGTGTGGTTCAACTGGGAGGAGCACATATCGAGAATCCGTTCGGGCGCGCCCTTGACGAAGATCCAGGATTCACCGTCGCCATCGCGATGGTGGGTAGCCATGAAGCGATGCTGCGACTCGAATGGGATGGAGTCAATCCTGTGCCAAGCGGTATCGCCAGCATGCTGCGAAAAACCCGCTTTGCCTCCTGCTACAAGCAGCGCACCTTCGGTCGGGTCTCCCTCTACCCGCCACATGCCATCCTCTTCGCGCAGGCGGGCATCGTTGCACAACACACCGGAGCGAATCGCCATTGACAGTGCCGTGTAGTGGTCAGGATCGATGATGCGGCCGTCGATGCTGAAATCGCCTAGCGGCACATAGCCGGTACCGCCGACATCGAACACATGGCCGGCGCAGAGGATTCGCTGCACGGTCATTTCATTGCGGGTCAGCGTGCCGGTTTTATCTGAGCAGATTACCGTCACCGATCCGAGCGTCTCGACGGCAGGTAGGTGGCGGATAATGGCGTTGCGCCGGGCCATGCGTTGTACCCCGAGCGCGAGCGTGACGGTCATGATCGCCGGCAAGCCTTCGGGAATCGCTGAAGCGGCCAGTGCTACGACCATCATGAACATCTCGGCGGGGGTATGATCGCGCCACAGGGTACCGAGCACGAAGGTCGCAGCGGACATGCCGATGATGGCCAGTGCCAGCACGCGGCCGAAGCGGTCAATCTGGCGCAGCAGGGGGGTGGACAAGCTCTGAATGCCGGTGAGCATCTGATTGATCTTGCCCAGCTCGGTGGTGCCACCCGTGGCGACAACCATGCCGATGGCTTGACCATAGACTACCAGGGTGCCGGAATAGGCCATGCCGTAACGGTCGCCCAGCGGCGCATCGGCACTAACGGTCTCTGTGCTTTTTTCGGACGGCAGGGATTCGCCGGTCAGCGCCGCTTCTTCGACGCGCAGCTCCTTGACCGAAATCAGGCGCAAATCCGCCGGAACACGATCACCCGAGGCGAGAGCAACAATGTCTCCCGGTACAAGTTCAGCGGCCTCGATCTCGCGGCGACTGCCGTTACGGATCACAGTCGCATGCGGGGACAGCATGGCGCGGATGGCATCGAGTGCTGCTTCCGCCTTGCCCTCCTGGATGAAACCAATGACCACGTTGATCACCACAGCGACCAGAAGCACGCCTGTATCGACCCAATGACCGAGAAAAGCTGTGATAACGGCCGCGCCCAACATCACATAAAGCAGAATGTTGTGAAATTGCATGAGCAGTCTTAGCAATGTGCCGCGCCGTTTTGGTGGTGTTAGCCGGTTCGGCCCATATCGGACAATTCGCTGTTTCACTTCGGCATCCGTCAAACCGTCCATCTCGGCATGCAACGCCTGTCGGACCTCCGCGTGCGTCAGAGAGTGCCAGTTCATCGACTGGGGGGGATCCATGTTGTGGTCGGTTGAGCGTTTGATCATCGATGCGGGGTCTCTCGGTGCATTGAAAAATGATACGTCTATCGCTTATTTACAGTATGAGTCAAAATGCCTAAGAATTTTGCTGAGCACTGCTCAGACCATCCTACCTCCGGGCAAAGCGGCCGTTTTAAGATCGGCTGATCCTGGCAGGAATCAAGCAGAAGGAATACAACCATGACGAAACTGAACCACCTGTTGGCTGCTACCGATCTTTCCGCGCCGGCTCGCCATGCAGCTGAGCGTGCGGCGCTGGTAAGCAAAGAGACGGGAGCGCCGCTGGACTTGCTTCATGTGGCAGACCTCGCTCCGCTGGAAAAATTTCGGCAACTCATGGGCGAGTCCCCGGAGGAACTGAAATTACGGTTACTCGATACCGCGAAGGAGAAACTGCGCGAGTTGGCCGAAGCGCTATTGAAACAACATGGCGTGTCAGCCGGCGCTCGTGTCGTGTTTGGCCCCTTGCTTGCGGAGTTGTTCAAGGAGGCGGACGCGATGGCGACGGACCTGATTGTTTGCGGTGCTCGCGGCGAAAGCTTCATGCGACATTTGTTGCTGGGGTCGACTGCAGAGAGGATGCTCAGCAGAACGAAATGCCCTCTGCTGGTCGTCAAACAGGCAGCTCATGAACCCTATAGGACACTACTTCTGCCCGTTGACTTCTCACCCGCTTCCCTGCAGGCGATCAAAAATGCACGTGCCGTAGCCGCCCACGCCGAAATCGTGATGCTGCATGTCTTTGAAGTTCCGTTCGAGAGCCACTTGCGATACGCAAGTGTCGATGACGACACTATTAAACATTATCGCACCATCGCCCGGCAGGAGGCTGTTCGGAAGCTGCATGCGTTGAGCGAAGAAGCGGGACTGCCACCCTATGCCACGCGATTCGTTGTGGTGCACGGCGCCCCCTCCTTGCGCATCATTGAGCAGGAGCAAGAGCAAAATTGCGATCTGATCGTGATGGGGAAGCACGGGGAAAGTGCACTCGAGGATTTGTTGCTCGGCAGCGTCACAAAACGTGTGTTAGCCGAGTCGCAATGCGATGTCCTGGTCTCGATGTGAAAATGTCTGATGCTTCACCGAACATTCTCACGCTGGGAAAGGCGGCTCTCTATTGCGTTTTAAAACAAGGAACTTTCAGAACGCTACGGCCCTTCAGGGTCCGCGATGGAGGACTTGATCAGCGTTTTTCCTATCTCAGATTGTCGGCCATTGCCGCCAGCGTAGTTATCGACAAGCAGATTCTACGAACTACACGAAAGCCATGGCGTGTTATTTCATTTCCGTTTTTTAAGGCGCCTCTTTGAATCTGTCGTAGCAGGACATTCGCGCAGACGGCTTGTAATCAAGTTGGTAACGCCGGGACTTTAACGAATCGGCCGCGGATCTGGTTTAATCCGGGCTTATGACGATTGTGATCCTTGCCTTTGCCGCCGGGGTTTTGTGGCTACAGACCCAGGCAGCCCTGCCTGATGGCACCATGCTGCTTGGCATGTCAGCAATCGGTGCACTGTGCTGCGGCGCATCCGCCGCCAAAGTTCGCTTGCGCTGGGTATTGCCAGTTGGGACATTTCTGTTTGGCATTGTCTGGGCCGGCTGGTTCGCGGGTTACCGCATGGCCGATCAGTTGCCGCTGTCGAGTGAAGGGCGCGACATCGACGTTGTCGGTGTTGTGGCGGAGATGCCGCAGATTACCGATCGCGGCACTCGCTTCCGCTTTGCGGTCGAGAGCTCGACGTTGCCGGTGCCGCGGCAGATTTCGCTGACCTGGTATGCGCACCGGATGGCCGATGACGATGTTCCGGAGGTCGTGCCGGTAGTGGTGCATGCCGGTGAACGCTGGCGTTTTCAGGTGCGCTTGAAGCGTCCGCACGGCAGTCTGAATCCGGAGAGTTTCGATTACGAGGCCTGGCTTTTCGAACGCGGTATCCGCGCTACAGGTTATATCCGCGACGCCCCCGACAGCGGGGCAATAAAAGCCCACGTGCCGGGTTTTGGCATAGGGGTGGAACGGCTGAGAGAACGCCTGCGCGACCGCTATCAATCAGTGCTCGGCGATCGACCCTATGCCGGAATCCTGATTGCACTCAGCGTTGGCGACCAGCAGGCGATCTCTCCCGGCCTTTGGCAGATTTTCAGCCGCACCGGCCTCACGCATTTGATGAGCATTTCAGGCCTGCATATCACCATGGTGGCGGGCCTGTTTTACATGCTGGCGGGTTGGCTGTGGCGGCGGTCTTCGCGCCTGCCGCTGTATTTGCCGGCGCAGCATGCCGCCGCGCTGGGCGGGGTAGCCGCCGCGTTTGCCTATTGCCTGCTGGCCGGCTTTGCCGTACCCGCGCAACGCACCTTGTACATGCTGACGACGGTGGCAGCGGCGTCGCTGTTGCGGCGGCGTCCGGCAACGCGGCAGATGCTGGCTATTGCGCTGCTGGTCGTGCTCCTGCTCGATCCGTGGGCGGTGTTTTCGGCCGGGTTCTGGCTTTCCTTCGGCGCCGTCGCGCTGTTGTTCTACACCGGTAGCGGCCGGCTTGCGGCCGGGCATTGGCTGAGCCAATGGGGCCGCGCGCAATGGGCCATGCTGGCCGGCATGTTGCCGCTGCTGCTGGCCCTGTTCCAGCAATTTTCGCTGGTCTCGCCGCTGGCCAATGCGCTGGCGATTCCGATCATCAGCTTCATCGTCACGCCGCTGACCCTGCTCGCCGCCTTGCCGGGATTGCAGTTCCTGCTCTGGCCAGCGTATTGGGTGACCCAGTTGCTGATGCTGTTCGTCGCTTTTCTGGCAGACCTGCCTGGGGCGATATGGCAACAACATGCGCCGCCCCTGTGGGCAACATTGCTGGCGCTGATTGGCACGGCCTGGCTGATGCTGCCTCGTGCAGTGCCTGCACGCTGGGTAGGTGTGTTGCTGTATTTGCCCTTGTTGTTCGTCCCACCTGAACGGCCTCTCGAAGGCGATATGAAAATGGCGGTGCTCGACGTGGGGCAGGGGCTGGCGGTGCATGTGCAAACCCATGGCCACGATCTGATTTTTGATACCGGACCGTCATTTGCGCCCGACGCGGACAGCGGCACGCGCGTGCTGGTGCCCTATCTGCGCGCGGCTGGGGTGCAAAAGCTGGATGGATTGGTGGTCAGCCATGAGGACAACGACCACGAAGGCGGCGCGGACTCATTGTTGCAAGCCATACCTACCGGCTGGCTGTTGTCTTCACTGCCGTTCGAGCACCCGCTGTCGGCGGCGCCGGTGCGCCACGTCGCCTGTAGTGACGGCCAGCGCTGGCAATGGGACGGTGTTTCGTTCGAAGTGCTGCATCCCGCTGCCGCGCAATACTTGCACCCGCCGCCCAAGACCAACAATATGAGTTGCGTGCTCCGCGTTGTGTCGCGCCAGGGCAGTGTGCTGCTGACGGGAGACATCGAGACGGTCGATGAGATGCGGTTGCTGCAAAGGCATGCTACCGAACTGCGCAGCGACGTGCTGCTGGTGCCGCACCACGGCAGCAATACTTCTTCCTCGCCGGAATTCATCGCCGCAGTGGCAGCATCGCGTGGTGTATTTACCGTGGGCTACCGCAACCGCTTCGCTCATCCGCGTCCGAATATCGTGGCGCGCTATCGCGAGCGGAATGTACAGATGTTCCGCAGCGATGAGGATGGCGCGGTCAGCTTCGATTTTCGCGCTGGCGGCATCCAGGTCAGCCGGGAACGCGAACAGCGCAAACGCTATTGGCACGGCGCCTGATAGACTTATGCTCGATTGGTGATTGTTGCACCACTGATGATGAAAATACGCAAAGACAAATTGAACACCCTCCACTCCAACCTGCTTCAGGGCTCGCCCTGCATGGCTCGCCCGTCTCGGCGGCGCAAAGCAGTGCTTTGCGAAACCCCGCCTCAACCCCCGGAGCGGGGCTACTCATTAGCTCGCTACGCTCGATTTAAAACAAGAGCCACTTCGTTTTTCTTGCGTTAACCGGTTTGTAACATGAGATTGATCGACCATTTACGCCGCCTGTTTGGCCGAGGCGAACGCGCGCCGGCACTGCGCGAACACATGTTGTCCTGCCACGGCCCGCATGGCTCGCACAAAATGGCCTATGTCGAGTGGGGCGCGACAGACAGCCCGAACGTGCTCATCTGCGTGCATGGCCTGACCCGCAACTGCCGCGATTTCGATTTTTTGGCGGAAGCCATGCTCGATCGTTACCGTGTCATTTGTCCCGATATCGCCGGGCGTGGCCGCAGCAACTGGCTCACGCATCCGCAAGACTACGGTTTTCCACTCTATGCGTCAGACATGCGGGCGCTGATGGCGCATGTTGGCGCCGAGACGGTCGACTGGGTCGGCACCTCGATGGGCGGCCTGATTGGCATGCTGATCGCCAGCGAAACGCCGGCTGCGGTCCGGCGTCTGCTGCTCAACGATGTCGGCCCGCTGCTGACGGCACAGTCCCTGCAACGCATCGGTCAATACACCGGCAATGCGCCATTGTTTGACGATGTTGGCGCCGCCGAGGCCTATATCAGGATGACGAGCGCGACATTCGGCAAACTGACCGACATGCAGTGGCGCCACCTGACGATTTACTCAATACGCCAGCGTCCCGACGGCAAATATGAAATGACCTACGACCCGTCCATCGCCATGCCCTTCCGCCAGACCACGGTTTATGCCGACGTTGATCTGTGGCCTGTCTACGACGCGATCAAGTGCCCGACGCTGGTGATTCATGGCGCCGAGTCGGATTTATTGACGGCGGATACGGTGCGCCGGATGGCGGAGCGCGGCCCGAAGGCGAAGACGGTGGATATTCCCGGCGTCGGCCATGCGCCGATGCTGATGGACGATGCGCAGATCGGCATCGTGCGCAATTTCCTGCTGGATCGTTGATGGGGCGCAAGGAGTGCAATGTTAGAATTCGCTGTGGCGGGTCTCCCCGCATTGCAAGGTGGTGAATCTGGTCAGGTCCGGAAGGAAGCAGCCACAGCTACTGCAGCAAGTGCCGGGGGTAAGGCTCGCCACATTCGCCCTTTGGGCGAATGTGGCGAGCCCAGGGCTCGCATCTGGAAGCACTCCATCCCGGCCTTCCTCGCCGGGCGAGGAAGGTGACGGAATGTGACTCCGCCTTTGGCGGAGTAAAGACAAGGGTTGGTGCTCAAAATTGCGATCCATGGCGAACGAACTGGGTTTCCTCTGTGATCTCTGTGTCCTCTGTGGCTAAACGGTTTCTTTCGATCTCCGGCGTATGAGTTATCAGGTGCTGGCGCGCAAATGGCGCCCCAAATCGTTCGCTACCCTGATCGGCCAGGAGCATGTGGTGCGCGCGCTGACCCATGCGCTCGACCAGCAGCGGCTGCACCATGCCTATCTGTTCACCGGCACGCGCGGCGTCGGCAAGACCACCATCGCGCGCATCATGGCCAAGGCGCTCAATTGCGAAACCGGCATCACCTCGACGCCGTGCGGCACCTGTTCTTCCTGTGTCGAGATCGACGGCGGACGCTTCATCGACTACATCGAACTCGATGCCGCATCGAACCGCGGCGTCGAGGACATGACGGGCCTGCTCGACAAGGCCACCTACGCGCCGACGCGCGGCCGCTTCAAGGTGTATGTGATCGACGAAGTCCATCAGCTCACCGGCCACGCCTTCAATGCGATGCTGAAGACGCTCGAAGAGCCGCCCGAGCATGTCAAATTCATTCTAGCCACCACCGATCCGCAGAAGATTCCCATCACCGTGCTGTCGCGCTGCCTGCAGTTCAACCTCAAGCAGATGCCGCAGCAATCCATCATCGATCACCTGTCGCGCATTCTCGATGCGGAGAGCGTCAAATTCGAGGCGCCGGCCCTGCGCCATCTCGCCAAGGCCGCCGCCGGCAGCATGCGCGATGCATTGTCGCTGCTCGATCAGGCCATTGCGCACGGCGCCGGCGTGATCGAAGAGGAAAAAGTGCGCGACATGCTCGGCACCGTCGGTGACGATTACCTGTATGCATTGCTCGATGCGCTGGTCGCGCGCGACGTGGCGGCGCTGATCGCCGTGGCCGACCAGATGGAGACTCGCAGCCTGAATTTCGATTCGGCGCTGCAGGAACTGGCCGTGCTGTTCCACCGCATCGCCCTGTTGCAATTTGCGCCTGAGGCGATGGGCGACAGCGACGAACGCGAACGGCTCAAGTCTTACGCCGCGGCCTTCGACGCCGAGTTCCTCCAGCTCTGTTATCAGATCGCCATCCATGGCCGCGACGACCTCGCGCTGGCACCCGACGAATATGCCGGCTTCACCATGGCTTTGCTGCGCATGGTGGCCTTCAATCCCGAGACCGCCAGCGCAAGACCGGCGGACCCGACGCCTGCCCCCGCACGACCGGCGCCCGTGGCGGCAAAACCGGCGCCGGCTCAAGCTGCCGTGGCAACGCCGCCGGCAGCGCAAAGGCAAGCGGCACCCGCTGCTCCTGCGGTGTCTGACGACTGGCATGGCATCGTTGCTGCGCTGTCGCTCTCGGGCATGGCACGCCAACTCGCCCAGCATTGCGAACTGGTTGAAGTTGGCGAAGCACAGATCACCCTGCACCTGCCGCCGGCCCACAAACATCTGCTAGCCAGGACGCCGCAGGATAAATTGCAGACTGAGTTGCAAGCGCATTACGGCCGACCGCTGAAACTCAATATCAATATTGCCGCCGCGGCGACGGAGACGCCCGCCGAGCGCGCGAAAAATGCACGACACGCACGCCAGGAGCAGGCGATAGCCGCCATCGAAGGCGACAGCTTTGTGCGCGAAGTGGTGGAGATGTTCGATGCCAGCATCGACGAATCGACGATTAAACCAATTTAAAGGAAACACAATATGATGAAAGGCGGAATCGCCGGCCTAATGAAACAGGCCCAGAAAATGCAGGAAAACATGCAGAAGGCGCAGGAAGAACTGGCGACCATCGAGGTCGAAGGCCAGGCTGGTGCCGGCATGGTCAAGGTGGTGATGACCTGCAAACACGATGTGCGGCGCGTATCGATCGATCCTTCAGTAATGGATGACAAGGAAATGCTGGAAGACCTGATCGCCGCCGCGCTTAACGACGCGACGCGCCGGGTGGAAACCACCACACAGGAGCGCATGGCGGGTTTTACGTCCGGGCTTAACCTGCCTCCCGGCATGAAGCTGCCATTTTGAAAAAACAAAAATGCATCTGCCACAGAGTTCACAGGGGACACAGTGAAAAGCAAACTCGCTGCATGATTTGCTTTTGTCTTTCTCTGTGAACTCTGTGGCTAAAGGTTTTTATACCCAATGGCACTTCCTTCCAGCCTCGAAGAACTGATCGAGGCATTGCGCTGCCTGCCCGGCGTCGGACCAAAATCGGCGCAGCGCATGGCTTACCACCTGCTGCAATATAACCCGCGCGGTGCGACGCGACTATCGCAGGCCATATCGCGTGCGGTTGAAACGCTGCGCCGCTGCCAGCGCTGCAACAATTTCACCGAGGCTGAAGTCTGCGAACGCTGCGTCTCATCCCGGCGCGACGCGACGCAGCTCTGTATTGTCGAGATGCCGGTCGATCTCAATGCCATGGAACAGACGCACGCCTACAACGGGCTCTATTACGTGCTGATGGGACGGTTGTCTCCGCTCGACGGCATCGGGCCGCGCGAACTGGCCTTCGATCGCCTGCTGGCGCGCGTCGGCGACGGCGTGGTCAAGGAAGTCATTCTCGCCACCAACTTCACCAACGAGGGCGAGGCGACGGCGCACTATCTTTACGAGATGCTGCACGCCCGCGGCCTCAAGGTCAGCCGTATTGCGCGCGGCGTGCCGGTGGGTGGTGAAATCGAATACACCGATGCTGCCACCGTGGCGCAGGCACTGATTGAACGCAGAGAGTATTGAAAGACGAAACTCCTGCAAGCATGCATGGAAGTTTGCCCCTCGCTTTCGCATAGGTGTCTTTGGCTGACGATTCGTGCCGCCGATTAGCCATCGTTCGCTATGTGGAGACAATGTCCAATGCGTACAATCGGCCATAACCGGCCACACCAAGATCAATCAAAGAGCAGGCACTCCTGGTTCAAATAGCTATCTACTACTTAACGTATTGGCCCGCCCCCACTTGCCAAGTTCCTCACATTTCTTGGCATAAGCGGGATGGTGCCATAACCATTTCTGATATTATGCAAGATGGCATTATCTAATTGAAATGGATGGTGGCATGGAAAGCATTTTCATATTAATAGCGTTGGCCATCGTTGTTGCTACTTTTACCGCTAGAAATAACAAGTCAAAGAAGAAGTACTCCAGATTTCGCAATCAAGGGCGTCAGTTAGCTAAAGATAATGGGTTTAAAAACTCAAGTGGTCAAAAATTTAATGATTTCATTACCAGTGGAGGAAAAAGTAGCTTAGTCGATGAGCGAAAATCGCAATACCGCGATAAGTTTGAGTTATTGAATGGCGCCGAGCAAAAGCTTTATTGGACGTTGCGAGAGGCGGCACCAGCTTTGGTGGTTTTTTCTCAGGTCAGTATGTCCCAAATTTTCCATATTGACCAAAAAACAAAGGATCGAAGGCAAAAATTGAACGAAGCCGGGAAGAAGAGCATTGATTTTATGCTTTGCCGCCCGGATGACATGAGTATTGTCGTTGCGCTAGAACTAAATGGGCGGACTCATGATAAAGAAGACCGGAAGCTTTCAGATGAAACGAAGCAACGGACTCTTCAGGAAGCGGGTATACCGCTGATAGTCTTGACACCGGGGAAATGCCTGATGCTGTGGCACTTCGCAGAATGCTTGCCCCTCATTTGGTAGATAGACGTAAATATGAGGAAGAGCGTGATAAAAGGTTGCGGCGTAAGAATTAGTCTTTTAACGGCCATGAGCGGAAGTTCGGTAAGACCACTCAAAGCAGATATGCCATTCACATGTTTGCAAATGAGTTATGATGTTGGCACGTTTCCTTCCGGGGCGTCGCTGGATGTCCGGATAAAAAAGGCAACCGACATTGGAGCAAATTAATGGACATTGACGGGAAATATACCGACACAGGGGAATTGAACCGACATCAATGTCGTTCACTTCAAAGTTGGGCCTCAAATCACGATGAGTAACAAGTACGGACTCCCGCGCGACATTCCGAGCGACGTAAAACGTGCGGTGCGCCAGCGCTGCGGGTTCGGGTGCGTCATATGTGCTGGTGCCATAGTCGATTACGAGCATTTCTCTCCTGAGTTCGCTAACGCGACGCGACATGATCCTGAAGGTATTACCCTTCTGTGCCCCATTTGCCACGCGAAGAAGACGCGCAACATGCTTTCTCAACGACGCGTCCACGAAGCTAATCAGTATCCCTCCGCTAGGAAGGTGCAATATGCGTTCTCCGACGTGGAGGCATCGGAAGGACGGCCGTTCATTAAGCTAGCCGGAATGACCCTTAGGAATTGCAACACTCCCCTACAGGTTCGCGGCTATCCTCTATTTCAAGTCGAAAGTCCGGAGGAATTGAATGGCCCCTATCGCCTCACTGCGTCATTCTTTAATCGACAGAGTCAGCCGAGCCTATTCATTCGGCAAAACGAATGGAAGGTATTTGCCGATTCGTGGGATGTGGAAGTAAAAGGGCCATCGGTTACTGTGCGGGAGCGGCCAGGTGAGATTGCTCTCAAGATATTGTTCGTCCCCGGCGAGGGCCTAGTTGTCGAACGACTTGACATGTACTGTGCCGGCTTTCATCTCATCGGGAATGGAGAGGAACTTCGCGTCAACTCACCGGATGGCGGTGGCGCCACCTTTACAAGGTGCCTTGCAGATAATTGTAACGTCGGCCTTTCGTTGGGATAGCCCGACGAGGCCCAACCCTACAATCGAGCAGACCTCGCGCATAGAGCCGCGCGAGGCCGCTCATTTCAGATGTTGAATGTCCGCTCCAATTGAAGCGACAGGCCGCTTGGGGGCGGGTCCTGCCGGTAGCGGAGTGAGAAAGCTGCCACTCACCTCGACCTTCCCTCCAGGCATCAGTTAACGATTCCGCAGCGAAAGTTTAGGTTGAGTACCCTTGCTTCAATGGTGTCATCTCTGTATTGCGAGGCGGACATCCCGACCCGGCATGAACCTGAACAGAAGTGGCCTATTGGAACTGATCGATAAGTGAATTCTGTTCAGGTATGTCGAGTTGATTCTGGCCAAGGGTTATAACTGCCCGGTTATGTGGCCGGGCGCTGGGCCCATCACATGACGGTAATTTTTTGCGTCTTGGTGCCCGGTTTTTTCGGTAGCGTCAAATCCAGTACGCCATCGGTGTATTTGGCCTGGGCCGCGCCCTGGTCCACTTCCTCGTCAAGAAGAAAACTGCGCGAGACCATGCCGTAGTAGCGTTCGCTGCGGATGACTTTCTCGTCCTTCTTTTCCTCTTTTTCCTTCTTGACCTCGGCGCTGATGGAGACCCGGTTGCCATCGACAGAAACCTGGATGTCCTCTTTTTTTACGCCGGGGATTTCCGCCTTGATCTTGTAGGCCTTGTCTTCCTCGGACACTTCGATCCTGATCTGCGGCTCGGCTTCGAAATCGCGCAGTACCGGGCGCAAATTAAAGCCCTTGAACCAGTCGCCCATTTCGGGGAATGGGTCGATGCGTGCAAGTTCGTTAAAGGGATTGAAACGGGTGATGTTTGCCATGATGATTTCCTTTCATGTAAAAAATACGGCAATAAACGCGACGTTACCGTCATACGTCGGCGGCCGCTCCGTGATTCAAGCGTTCATTGCCACCAGCTGCCGTCCGTCCGGACTTTCACTTGCGCCAGCCTGTCTCACTGGCTGGCGCATCCACAACAAAATCAGATAGCGCAAATTGACTACCAGCACGTCCAGGAGCAGTTCTGCCGGAAAGCCTCGTTTGTTTGAGTCGAGTATGCAGTATTCCCGCCATTGGTTCCGTCTGCCGGTAAATGTGGCATATGCCACGTTGCTGCCGGGCGTCCAGGCGTTCAGGCGCATGTTGAGAACGAACTCGCTTATATGCTTTCCCGCGATCATATTGGGTGTGCTGTTGAGGATCGTTGCCCCATTGCTGTTGCAAAAAAGCACTTCGCCGCAGTCGTCGAGTACCATCGCTGCCTTCTCTTCCATGCCGCCGAGCGCTTTCAGGCAGTCATGGTAGAATCGGTCCGATAGCTGGGTCTCGTTTCTCCGTTTGCTGGAACTCTCAACATAGGTGTTCATTTCCATGATTATTTGCCCTGGATGAAAAAACAATTGATGCTCATGCCGCACTCATCGGCCCGGCCGCATATTTCGCATTTCTGTGACTAAAACCGCGCGTTTGAGTCCTGCGTAATCAACATGCCCGTCATGCCGGTAATGCCCGATCAACTTCCGGATTGATGGCGCCAGCGAATGAAGCAATTTCGATTGTTTCGCGCTATGGCAGAACTCATCGGTAAAGGCGGTTTTGCCCGCCGCTTCGACCGCTGCTGCAAGCCACTCCGGTACCGGTTCCATAATTATTCATCATCAGTGCGGCGCTGAAGGCACTCTTTGTTCCAAAATATTTTTCAAGCCTTCCTGGTTGAGTATCCGGATCCGTCTTTGTCGAACGCTGACCAGGCCGTCATCCTGAAACCTGGAAAACAGCCGGCTTACGGTTTCATGCTTCATACCCAGATAGCTGCCGATTTCCACGCGCGTCATGCGCAGATAGAACTCGGACGGCGAATAGCCGCGTGCGGTGAAACGTTGTGACAGATTCAGCATGAAGGCGGCGAGCCGCTGTTCGGCGCACATGCTGCCGAGCCACAGTATTACGCTGCGCGCACGCACGATTTCGCTGCTCAGTATGCGGTGAAAGTGGACTTGCAGGCTAGGCATGTTGCGGCTCAGATTTTCCAGATGGGTGTATGGCAGCGCGCAGACTTCGCAATCATCGAGCGCGGTAACGTTACTGGCGTATGTTCCCGTGCCGATGCCGTCCATGCCCATGACTTCGCCCATCATGTGAAATCCGGTCACCAGATCGCGTCCGTCTTCCATCAGCAGGTTGGACTTGAAAAATCCGGTGCGCACTGCGTACAGCGAGTGGAACGGATCACCGGCCTGGTACAGGAACTGGCCGCGCTTGACGCGTTTGCGGCCATAGACCAGTTCGTCCATGCGGCCGATGTCCCGCCCCGTTAAGCCGCCGGGCAGACACAATTCACGAAGCTGGCAGGTCGAGCAGTGCGTGCCATCAAAGAGATTGATCCCTTCTCCGCGATCGAGATCGCGCAAAAGCAGTGTGGCGCGCGGAGTTGACTTAACATCTTGCACGGTTACGACTGTCATGATGGCTTCCCTTATTGTCGATCCAAGCCAGCACTAGTGACGCGTTGCGCCAAGTGCGGCAATGATTTCCACTACTTTTTCAAATTCGGTGGTTTTGTCCAGAAAATAGCTGGCCCCAGCTTCCAGATAGGCTTTGCGGTACTGCGGATTTGGATAATTGGTCAGGACAATGAAGATAACTTCGGGTGCAATGGTCCCCATCCCTTTTAATACTTCGATGCCACTGCCACCACGAAGGTGGATGTCAAGCACAACAGAGTCGGGACGGGTGTTGGCAATGCCCTTGATGGCCAAAGCCGGGCTTTCAGCCGAGCCAACCACGGAAACTCCCTTGATCTCGGCGAGCATGCCCTCAAGACGTTCCCGAATGGGAAACGAATCGTCAACTATGAAAACTTTGGTGGTGGCTTCAGTGAGCATGTCGCCAGTATTGACTGGCGGCCTTGTCGTCCGCTATCGGCAGCGTCTGAAAGCGGCTGTGGGGTAAGTCTGATATGGCTTGTAGGAATCGTCCTACAAGGTGGGGTTCAGGCCATGGGCTCCGGATCATCCGTCAGCCGATGGCTGATGGCGTAGCGGATCAGGTCGGCCCGATTCTGCAGATTCATCTTTTGCAGGATGCGCGCCTTGTGCGTGCTTACCGTTTTGACAGAAAGGTTCAGCAACTCGGCAATGTGCGATATCCCATGGCCCTCGACGAGTAAATCAAACACTTCAAACTCGCGATTGGACAGCGCGCTGTGGGGTAAGCCCTTGGCATCGGGCATGGCGCTCAAGGCAATCTGCTCGGCGACCTCGGCTGTGATGAAAGCGCCGCCGCCGGCGACCTTGCGTATTGCCGACATCAGATCCACCGAGGCATTGTCCTTGGTGAGATAACCGGAAGCGCCTGACTTGATGGCGCGCACCGCATATTGCGGTTCCTGATGCATGCTGAGGATGAGTATGCGCAGCTTCGGCTTTTCGGTGTGTACCTGCCTGATTAGTTCCGGGCCGCTTCTGCCAGGCATGGACAGATCGAGTACCAGTACTTCAAAATCCAGTTCGCGTACGCACTGGATCACCCCGTTCCCGTTCTGTGCCTCTCCGGCCACGATCAGGTCAGGGGCTGCGGAGATCAGTTGTTTCAGACCCTCGCGAACCATGGCATGGTCGTCGGCTATGACGATTCGTATCATATCGAGCGTTTCATACGGAGAAATCCTGATACCCTGCTTCTGATCGGCCAATCGGGATGAGCAGGTCGATGACTGTCCCCCGGCCGGGCGCACTATCAATGTATATTGTGCCACCGATCAGGTGGGCACGTTCGCGCAGTCCCATCAAGCCAAAGGAATCCGGCTTGCGCGGACTGGTGCTGACGAATCCACGGCCATTGTCACGTACTGTCAGTTGTGCTTCATCATTGGTCCGGTTGATCGATATTTTCACCAGCGATGCCTGGGCATGTTTCGAGATATTGGTCAGTGATTCCTGAAGAATCCGAAACACGGCGGTGGCGTAGGGTTCCGGCAAATCGAGACAGGGATCGGAGATCGCGAGCTGGCAGTCGATTCCGCTATGTTCGCGGAAATTCTCTACCAGCCACTCTACCGCGGGAATTAGTCCAAGGTCGTCCAGTATCAATGGCCGCAGATTGGTGGAGATGCGCCGCGTCGATATCATGGTGTCATTTAATATTATCTGCATATTGGCCAGTTTTCCCATCAGGAATTCCGCGCCGGCGGGCAGCCTTTCCATGATCCACGCCACGTCCATCTTGAGCGCCGTCAGCGCCTGGCCCAGTTCGTCATGCAGTTCTCGCGCGAGAATGCCCTTTTCTCGTTCCCGCAGCGATTGCGCCACTACCGAGAATTCGTGTAATTCCGCCTGCAAGACGCGCAATTCATTTTCGTTTTTAACCTTCTCGCTAATGTCGCGATGATATGCCAGCGTGAACTTTTTGCCGTTGATATCGATTGCGGAAGCGGTAACTTCCAGCGGCACGATATGGCCGTCTTTGTGGATATGCTCCACTCCGAATTCCAGTGATTCCCCCGCCATTATTCGGGCCAGCCTTTCCGCGCTCTGCGTCAGTGTTCCCGGGGTATCGAATCCGTGCAGGCTCATGTCGCGCATCTCGTCGATGCTATAACCGTGCATGCGAGCAAACGAGTCATTAACGTTGACGACATTTCCCTCCATGTCCAACAACAAAATTCCGTCCATGGCACGGCTGAACAAGGTCCGGTAGTGTTCCTCGCTATCGTGCAAAGCTTGCTTCTCGTGTTTCAGCGCGGCGGACGAGCGCCGTAGTGCGCGTAATGGCAGGGCGAGTATCGTGGCGTACACCAGGACGCCAAGCAGCAAGCCCAGCAGCCCTGCGGCCAGCGTGCCAGTCAATATCTGGCGATACGAATGCGCGATTTCGACTTCACCCACGATCCGTTCATGGACATAGATGGGAGACGAGCGGATGAAGATTGGCGCTTGCGGCGACACGCCCACGACGACAAGTGGAATGCCGAAGGCATCACGGACAGTCTCGCTTTCGTTGCCCAGCGGAGGGGGGGTCATCAGCAGCACTTCTTCCATGTCCTGTCTCTGGCGGACCCACAACTCCGGGTTGGCAGTAGCCAGGGATGTAATCTTTGCTGCCCTCACCTGGGCCGAAAGCTCGACGTGTTCGACAAGGCTCGAGTATTTCAAGCTGAAATATCCGCCCGGTAGTCCGACCACCACCAGGGTGGCGAACAACAATGTCAGTCGCTTTAAGAGATGAACCAGTCTGTCCGGGGCAGGCAATTCAGGCCATCTGCTGGAAGCATCGGCATCAGACTGCGCTTTTGCGTCCAGTGACGAAGGTGATGCGGTATCCATTCGACGCTTATTGGCCATCATCCTCTCCCCATGGATGCTCCACTATAGGTGCAAAAGCTGTTTTGACTCGTTAACGGTGAAAGCATTCAATCTGCAAAAGTAGTGCAATGACCGCAGCCTATCATTGACATGGGTCAAACTTGGTCTGCTCTTGAAGTCGTCAAATGTAAAATCTGGACAGTAAACGAACACAATCGGGCGGCGCATGAAAGTGGAAGGACAATCGATGGAGACCTCTCGGGAGGTTTTGCTGGCGGCCTTGATGAAGCCGGAGAGCTATCCGCACGAGGTAGGCCACATCGAACGTATCGAC
The DNA here is from genome assembly GCF_907163265.1 of Georgfuchsia toluolica. Classification (NCBI taxonomy): domain Bacteria; kingdom Pseudomonadati; phylum Pseudomonadota; class Betaproteobacteria; order Nitrosomonadales; family Sterolibacteriaceae; genus Georgfuchsia; species Georgfuchsia toluolica. The sequence continues at coordinate 1,101,133 of NZ_CAJQUM010000001.1, read as the reverse complement.
ACGCACATTTCGACTGTGCTGCTCACCGGTGCTTATGCCTACAAGATCAAAAAGCCGCTGAACCTCGGTTTTCTGGATTTCACGACGCTTGCCGCACGGCGCCATTTCTGTGAAGAGGAACTGCGTCTTAACCGGCGCCTGGCGCCGAGTCTCTATCTGGATGTGATCGCCATTTGCGGGAAGCCTGACTCCCCCCGTCTGGGTTCACGCGGCGCGGAAGGCGCCATCGAATACGCGGTCAAGATGAAGCAGTTCCCACAGCAGGGTTTGCTGGACCGCATGCTTGTCAATGGCGAACTGACCCGGCAGCATGTGGATGCGCTGGCACATATTATTTCCGATTTTCACGCCAAAGCCGGCCGCACAGTCGAAGGAGATCGTTATGGGGCGCCCGCTGGCATGGAAGCCCTGATGCGGCAGAACTTTGCCCAGATTCGGGAGCTGCCGATTTCCGTGCAAGACCGTGATGAGCTTGACGAGATCGAGCGCTGGAGCGTCAACGAGCACGTTGCCTTGACGCCGTTGATGGCACTGCGGCAACGCCATGGCCGGGTTCGCGAATGCCACGGCGATCTGCATCTGGGCAATATCGCGCTGGTCGATGGCGAGGTCCAGGTTTTCGACTGCATTGAATTCAACGCTGATCTGCGCTGGACCGATGTCGCCGCGGAGGTAGCCTTCCTGATCATGGACTTTACCGCGCGCGGTCGTCCGGATCTGGGGGTGCGCTTTCTCAATGCCTATCTGGAAATCAGCGGGGACTACGAGGCGGTACGCCTGCTGCCCTATTACCTTGTGTATCGCGCCATGGTTCGCGCCAAGGTGGCATGCATTCATTGCCACCAGACCGGTTTGAGCACGCGTCAACGCGAAGCATTGCGCGCGGAATTCAGCTCTCATCTTCAGCTCGCCAGGACATTCACGGCAAGACGGCAGCCTTGCCTGATCATTACCCATGGCGTTTCGGGATCAGGCAAGACAACGGTGACTCAGCCCTTGGTGGAGCATCTGGGAGCCTTGCGCCTGCGTTCGGACCTGGAACGTAAACGCCTGCATGGCCTGGACGCCATGGCGCACAGCGGCTCCGCCGTCGGCGCCGGCCTTTATGCCGAGACTGTGACACAGGCCACCTACAATGAACTGCATCGCCTGGCGCGGCTCCTGATCGACTGTTGCTGGCCCGTCATCGTCGATGCCGCGTTCCTCAAGAGGAAGCAACGCGACCGGTTTCGTGCCCTTGCGGCGGAAACTAAGGTGCCTTTCTTTTTGCTTGAATGCCATGCCGCTCCCGATGAATTGCGGCGTCGGGTGGCGCAACGCGCGGCTGCCGGCACGGACGCTTCGGAGGCGACGCTTGCGGTGCTGGAAATGCAGCTCGCTGGCGCGGAGCCGCTGGTGGCTGAGGAACGCTCCAACGCGCTCGTGATCGACACTTGCTGCGATGATGCACAAAGCATTATCAATCTTTTGCCTTCCACCTTGCGCTCGCCAATGGCTTGAAGGTAGGCTTGGGTCTGAAGCGCCCAGGCAATTTTTATTGCGAGGCAATATGACAAAAATTTTATTCCCGCCCACGTCAAAAGCCGGTTTGCTGCTGGCAGGAGATATTGGCGGCACCAAGGCACTGCTAGGACTTTGCCAGGCGCAGGCTGTAGCAGGCCAGCCCAGATTCGTCTTCAAAGAAAAATATGCTTGTGCCGGATACGCGACATTCTCCGATCTGCTCGCGGAGTTTCTTGTGGCAAGCGGCACAAAGGACGGCGATATTTCAGGCGGATGTCTGGCGATCGCCGGCCCGGTTTCTGGTGACGGCCGAACTGCCAGGCTTACCAACCTGCCATGGTCGATCGATACCGAACTCATTTGCCGCGAATCCGGCATTTCACATCTGGCCCTGGTCAACGATTTTTATGCAGCGGCAGCGGGTATAAGCGTCGTGGCAGCCGATGATCTGCTGGTGCTGCAGGCAGGCCAACCCGACCCCCGGGGGGTGCGGCTGGTGATCGGCGCTGGTACCGGCCTGGGCATGGCTGTCCTGGTGCCGCAAGAAAATTTCTGGCGCATACTCCCCGGCGAAGCGGGGCACACCGGGTTTGCTCCGGCAAATGCGCAGCAGGCTGCGCTCTGGGCACATTTACTAAAGGTGGGCGGCCGCGTAAGCAACGAACGCGTGATCTCCGGCAATGGCCTCGCGTCGATCTACCGTTTCCTCGCCGGCAATGACGCCGATTCCGTCGTGCTTGGGGCCGCCGATCCGGCTGCTGCGATTGCTGCGCTGGCGGCTGGCAAGCCTGATGGCAATGCCGGTAGAGCCATGGAACTGTTTTTTTCTGTCTATGGAGCGTTTGCCGGCGATATGGCACTGGCCTTGATGGCCACGGGCGGCGTGTTTCTCAGCGGCGGCATCGCCGTCAAGAATCTGCCGCAACTACAGTCCAGCCCGTTTATCCGGGAATTCAACGCCAAGGCCGAGCATGCGGCACTGGCGATGCGGATGCCGGTCAAGGTTGTGACCGATCTTGAACTGGGCCTCAAGGGGGCCGCTCACCATGCCTTGATGATGAATTGACTTTCGTCAATGCATGGGGTGAATTCCGTCTACCAGGTAGCAAAAACTCGTCTAAAAAGGAGTTAGCAGTTTAAAGTACCCACCATTCCGTTGAGGGATGGCGGGGTGTTTGTATTGTTGCTTCAACCTTGTTCTGGGAAGTTGTCGGGAACGGGGCCATCCTTGTGGAGATTTAACATGTCTGCATCAGTTGTAACGCCGGCTGTGAAACCCGCGACCATTTTGCATAGTGGCAAACCCATGCAAAAAACCCGCGCCAAGGCTTCGAAGTCGGGCAAGGCCATTGAAAAACCAGGGAACATGGTGACAAAACAATCGAAAACCAGGAAGGCAAACGGTGCCCTGTCGGATGCCGAGCGCCGCAACTATGTCGAAGTTGCGGCTTACTACATCGCCCAGCGCCGGGGGTTCAGAGGAGGCAGTGAACTCGAAGACTGGATCCAGGCCGAACTGGATATCGACCGGCTGTCGAAGTAAAAACCGGATCAGGATCTGGTCGGCGCAACCACGATGCCAGCCAACGGCGGCACGGTAAGCGTGAGCGATGCCGGGCGTCCCATCCACGGTCGCGGCTGTGCAATCAAGCCGCTGCCGTTGCCGAGGTCACCGCCGCCGTAATAGCGCGAATCGCTGTTGAATATTTCGTGATAACGCCCCGCCTCCGGCACCCCGATGCAGTAGCCGAGGCGCGGTACGGGCGTGAAGTTGAGCACCACAACGACGAAATCCCCGTCGAGGGAAAAACGCAGCCAGCTCACGATTGACTGGTCGGCATCGTGGCAGTCGATCCATGCGAAACCTTGCGCATCGAAGTCCAGTTCGTGCAGCGCCGGCACAGTGGAATGTAAATGGTTGAGCTCCCGTACCAGAACCTGAACGCCGGCATGGGAGGGCCATTGCAGCAGATGCCAGGCGACTTCTTCCCGCTCACGCCATTCATGCGACTGCGCCAGCTCAGCCCCCATGAAACAAAGCTTCTTGCCCGGCGTGGTCATCTGGTAGGTCAGCAGCAGGCGCAGGTTGGCGAAGCGCTGCCACTCGTCGCCGGGCATCTTGCCCAACAGTGATCCCTTGCCATGCACTACCTCGTCGTGCGAGAGAGGCAGCACGAAGTTCTCGGTGTAGGCATAGAGCTGGCCGAAGGTCAGGCGGTCATGGCTGTAGCGGCGATGCACCGGATCCTCGGCCATGTAGCTCAAGGTGTCGTTCATCCAGCCCATGTTCCATTTCATCGAGAAGCCGAGGCCGCCCAGGTGTGTGGGCCGCGACACCATGGGCCAGGCCGTCGACTCTTCGGCAATGGTCAGCGCCCCCGGGAATTCGCGATGCACCATTTCGTTGAGCCGGCGCAGGAAATCGATGGCCTCGAGATTCTCGCGTCCACCGAAGACGTTCGGCGCCCACTCGCCTGCCTTGCGCGAGTAGTCGAGGTAGATCATGGCCGCGACGGCATCGACGCGCAGGCCGTCGACGTGAAATTCAGACAGCCACCAGTGGGCGCTGGAGAGCAGGAAGCTCCGCACCTCGTTGCGACCGAAGTTGAAGACGTAGGTGCCCCAGTCGGGTTGCACCTTGCGCTGCGGATCCTCATGTTCGTAAAGCGCGGTGCCGTCGTAATGGGCGAGGGACCACTCGTCGCGGGGAAAGTGCCCCGGTACCCAGTCGAGAATCACGCCAATGCCAGCCTGATGGCAGCCATCGATGAGGAACTTGAGATCGTCGGGTGAACCGAAGCGGGAGGTCGGTGCGAAGAAGCCGGTGCACTGGTAGCCCCAGGATTCGTCGAGCGGATGTTCCATCAGCGGCAGAAATTCGATATGGGTATAGCCCAGATCCTTGGCGTAAGGAACCAGCCGCTCGGCCAGTTCGCGGTAGGAATAGAAGCGGCCGTCAGGATGGCGCATCCACGAGCCGGCATGGACTTCGTAGACGGACATCGGCGCGTGCAGCCAGTCGCGGCGTTCACGCATCTTCATCCATTCGCAGTCTCTCCAGGCATGGTCTGAGTTCGTGACCCGGGCCGCTGTTGCCGGACGCACTTCGAAAGTCCGCGCATAGGGGTCGGTCTTGGTGCTCACCATTCCCGTCGCGCGATTGCGAATTTCGAATTTATAGAGGCTGCTAGGCGGCAGGTCGGGAATGAACAATTCCCAGATGCCGGAGGCGCCTAGCGACGCCATGGGATGGACGCGCCCATCCCAGCGGTTGAAGTCGCCCACGACCGACACGCGCCCGGCATTGGGCGCCCAGGTGCGAAAGCAGATTCCGGCGACCCCCTGACGAGTTTCCAGTGTTGCACCCAGCAATCGATAGGCCTGGCTGTTGCTGCCCTCGGCGAACAGGAACAAATCGTGATCCGAGGCACCTGGCGGAAATGCGTAAGGGTCGTGCAAACAAAACTTTCGCTGCTGCTCCTCGATGCGCAACCGGTAGGGCGAGGACGGTGCCTCGGTGCCTTCCCATTCGAAGAAGTCGCTGCCCCCGATGCGGTGCAGGGGCAGGGTCGTTGCGCCCGATTCCAGCAGCGTCACGGACTGGGTGTCCGGACGCAGCACGCGCAGACGCCAGCCATCTGCGGTACGATGCAAGCCGAGCGTGCGAAAAGGGTCATGCTCGCGCGCTTCAGCCAATGCGCGCAATGGCTCATCAATCCTTGTTTTCATCTACAGTTTGATCTTGGTCGGTCTACATAACCGTGAATGATAGAAGAATACGCCAATGCAGACAGCTCCAGCACAAAATGATGCCTCCGCCGGGTTCGGCCGCTTTATCAGCCACCTGACCCACGGCACCTATGCCATGGTGCTCGCCGGAGGGCGCGGCAGCCGGTTGCTGCAACTGACCGACTGGCGCGCCAAACCGGCGGTTCCCTTCGGCGGCAAGTTTCGCATTATCGACTTTACCCTGTCGAATTGCGTCAATTCCGGCATCCGCCGCATCGGTGTCGCCACGCAGTACAAGGCACAAAGCCTGATCCGTCATGTGCAGCGCGGCTGGAGCTTCCTCGATGGCCGCTTCGACGAACAAATCGATCTGCTGCCGGCCCAGCAGCAGATGGGCGACAACTGGTACCAGGGTACAGCCGACGCGGTGTTCCAGAACCTCGATGTGCTGCGCCGCAATCACCCGCGCTATGTCATGGTTCTCGCCGGCGACCATATCTACAAGATGGATTACGGCCGCATGCTGGCCCAGCATGCGGAGCACGGCGCCGACATGACCGTGGCCTGCATGGAAGTTCCCGTTGGCGAAGCCTCATCCTTTGGTGTCATGGGCGTGGACGACGGCCAGCGCGTCACCAGTTTTCTGGAAAAGCCGGCCGATCCGCCTGGCATTCCGGGCAGGCGGGGTCGCGCTCTGGTCAGCATGGGCGTCTATGTGTTCAATGCCGATTTCCTCTATGAGCAATTGATCCGCGACAGCGACGACCCAAACTCCAGTCATGATTTCGGCAAGAACCTGATCCCCCATGCGGTTTCCTGCCATCGCGTCTTTGCCCACAATTTTGCCGACAGTTGCGTCGAAATGGTCGGCACCGACACGCCCTACTGGCGCGATGTCGGCACCATCGACGCCTACTGGGAAGCCAACATCGAACTGACCAAGGTGACGCCGGAACTCAATATGTATGACGAGGTCTGGCCGATCTGGACCCATCAGGAACAGTTGCCGCCGGCCAAGTTTGTTTTCGACGACGCGGGACGGCGCGGAATGGCGGTGGATTCCCTGGTTTCAGGCGGCGACATCATCAGTGGCTCCACCGTGAAGCGTTCCCTGCTTTTTTCCAAGGTCCATGTGCATAGCTATGCCGAGGTCGAGGATTCGGTGATCCTGCCCGACGTGGATATCGGCCGCCATGCAAAATTGCGGCGGGTGGTAATCGACAAGCATTGCCGCATTCCGCCGGGAATGACAATCGGATTCGATGCAGAGGAAGACCGCAAGCGCTTCCACGTCAGCGAGAAGGGCATTACGCTGGTGACGCCGGATATGCTTGGTCAATCGATCCATTTCATTCGCTGACCGCAAACGGAACGGCCGGGCACCCGCTTATGAAGGTTGAGCCTGGCGGGGCAGGAGCGCTACAAACCCACGCCGTTCTTTTTGTCGCGCTCGATCAGCGCATAAGCCGAATGGTTATGGATCGACTCGAAGTTTTCCGATTCGACGACATAGGCATCGATGCGTGGATCGGCATTGAGTACCGCGGCGACGTCGCGCACCATGTCCTCGACGAACTTCGGGTTGTCGTAGGCGCGCTCGGTGACGTACTTCTCGTCGGTGCGCTTCAACAAGCCGTAGAGTTCACATGAGGCCTGGTCTTCCACCATGCGCACCAGTTCCTCGATCCAGACGAAGTCGTTGGTGGTGGCGGTGATGGTCACATGCGAGCGCTGGTTGTGGGCGCCGCGTTCGGCAATCTTCTTCGAGCAGGGACAGAGGCTGGTCACCGGCACGACGATTTTGGTGGTCTGCTTGTAGCTGCCATTCTTGCGCACTTCGCCAATGAAGCTGACCTCGTAGTCCATCAGGCTCTTGACGTCCGAAACCGGTGCCGTCTTGTTGATGAAATAGGGGAAGTTCATTTCAACATGACCGACGTCGGCTTCAAGCCGCTGCACCATTTCGCGCAGGATGGATTCGAAGCTCTCCACCGAAATTTCCTTGTCGTGTTCGTTGAGGATTTCGACGAAGCGCGACATGTGGGTGCCCTTGAAGTTGTGCGGCAGTTCCACATACATGTTGAAGGTGGCGATGGTGTGCTGCACGCCGCCGCTCTTGTCGAGCAGTCTGACAGGGTGGCGGATGGCCTTGATACCGACCTTGTTGATCGGCAAATGGCGCGTGTCCGCGCTGTTCTGTACATCGGCGATGCCTTCCGGCTTGACTGTGTTCATGGTGTTTGCGCCTGAATTGGGGCTGTCACGCTGGAGACGATAACGTCGGACGAGAGCAACCGTTTAAAATTATAGCATTCCCGACAAGATCACTCAGCCTTTGCCAGTCTGTCCTTGATCTGCCTGGCGATGCCAGCGGCATCAAGGCCGCTGTCGGCCAGCAACAGTGCCGGATCGCCGTGGTCAATGAAGCGGTCGGGCAGGCCGATGCGCAGCAGCGGCACAGCGCAGCCATTCTCTTCCAGGCAACGCGCGACTTCCGAGCCGGCGCCACCGATCAGGGCATTTTCCTCGACCGTTACCAGCAGGCTATGCCGGCGCGCCAGATCCATTACCAGTTCCCGATCCAGCGGCTTCACGAAACGCATGTTGGCGACCGTCGCGTTGAATTCCTCGGCAGCCTTCAGTGCCGGTGAGACCATTGCGCCAAAGGCCAGAATTGCCACATTCTTACCTTCGCGGCGCAGTTCGCCGCGCCCGAGCGGCAGCGCAGTCAGTGCCTGCACGACTGCTGCGCCAGACCCGCTGCCGCGCGGATAGCGCACTGCCGCCGGGCCATTATGTTGATAGGCCGTGGTCAGCATGGCACGGCATTCGTTTTCGTCACTGGCTGCCATGACCACCATGTTCGGGATACAGGTCAGATAGGAAAGGTCGAAGGCGCCGTTATGCGTGGCCCCGTCGGCGCCGACCAGTCCGCCGCGGTCGATGGCCAGCATCACCGGCAGGTTTTGCAGGGCAATGTCATGAATCAGTTGATCGTAGGCGCGTTGCAGAAAGGTCGAATAAATGGCGACAACCGGTTTCATGCCGTCGCAGGCAAGCCCGGCGGCAAAGGTCAGTGCATGCTGCTCAGCGATGCCGACGTCGAAATAACGCTGCGGATATTGCTCGGCAAAGCGCATCAGCCCGGAACCTTCACCCATGGCCGGGGTGATGCCGATAAGACGCTCGTCGGCCGCCGCCATGTCGCATAGCCAGTCGCCGAAAATTTGCGTGTAGGTTTTTTTGCCAGAGCTTTTCCCCCCCTCGATGCCGTTGCTGGCATCGAACTTCGAAACGCCGTGGTACAGCACGGGGTCATCCTCGGCAAGCTTGTAGCCCTGGCCCTTCTTGGTGATGATGTGAAGGAACTGCGGACCATCCAGTTTGCGGAGGTTTTGCAGCGTCGGCACCAATGATTCGAGGTCGTGGCCATCCAAGGGGCCGAGATAGTTGAAGCCGAGTTCCTCGAACAGCGTCCCTGGTACGAACATGCCCTTCACGTGTTCCTCGAAACGGCTGGCGAAGCGGTACAGCGGCGGTACGTTCTTGAGCAGTTTCTGCCCCGCATGACGCACAGCGTTGAAGGAATCGCCGGTAAACATGCGCGCCAGATAACGGTTCAGCGCACCAACCGGTGCCGAAATTGACATGTCATTGTCGTTCAATATGACAAGAAGATTGGTATCGCTGACGCCGGCATTGTTGAGCGCTTCGAAGGCCTGCCCGCCCGACATGGCACCGTCGCCGATGATGGCTACGGTACGCCGGTTGCTGCCCTGCTGCTTGGCCGCGACCGCCATGCCCAGCGCGGCGGAAATCGAGGTTGAAGAATGGCCGACGCCAAAAGTGTCGAATTCGCTTTCGCAACGGCGCGGAAATCCCGAAATGCCGTCCTTCATCCGCAGTCGCGCCATGCCTTCGCGACGGCCGGTCAATATCTTGTGCACGTAGGTCTGGTGGCCGACATCCCATACCAGCCTGTCCTCGGGCGTATCGAAGGCGTAATGCAGCGCGATGGTCAGTTCGACCGTGCCAAGGTTGGACGACAGGTGGCCGCCGGTTTTCGATACTGTTTCCAGCAGGAACTCGCGCAGCTCTTCGGCCAGCGCGGTCAGTGATTCCGGCGGCAGCGCGCGCAGTTCGAGAGGGGAATGAATGGTGTCGAGTAAAGGATACATCCGGGTCACTTCAGTATTCACGTTTTGCAATGTAATCGGTAATAAAACGCAAGCGATCGGCGCGTTGGCCGAAATGATCAAGGCCCGCATGCGCCTGGCGGCCAAGTTCCACTGCCTTGTTCCTGGCGGCATCCAGGCCCAGCAGGCTGATGTAGGTGAGTTTGTTGTCTTTCGCGTCCTTGCCGGCGGTTTTGCCTAATATCTCGGTGCTGGCTTCGGCATCGAGAATGTCGTCCACCACCTGGAACAACAGGCCAATGGTAGCCGCAAATCGGGACAGGATTTCAATATCTTCATCGTCCGCCTTGCCACAATAGGCGCCCAATAGCACGGCGGCTCGAATCAGCGCCCCGGTCTTCTTGCGATGCATGGTTTCCAGCGTTTGCAGCGATAACGATTGCCCGACCGCGTCGAGATCGAGGCTCTGGCCGCCCGCCATACCCAGCGATCCGGCGGCGTCGGCGAGTAAACGCATTGCTGATATTTGCAGTTCGGCATCGCACAGCGTGCGAAATGCCAGCGACTGCAATGCGTCGCCGGCAAGCAACGCCGTTGCTTCGCCGAATGCGACATGGCAGGTCGGTTTGCCGCGCCGGAGCACGTCATTGTCCATGCAGGGCAGGTCGTCATGCACCAGCGAATAGCCGTGGATCAACTCCACCGCGCAAGCCGCAGCATCTAGCGCAGCAGATGCCGCGCCGAACATCTCCCCAGTCGCATGGCAGAGCAGGGGACGGACGCGTTTGCCGCCGCCGAGCATGGCATGGCGCATGGCTTGGTGCAGGCGTTGCGGCGGGAAGTCAGCGCGGGGAAGCATACGGTCAAGTGTTGCTTCCGTTCGCGACTGGATATTGAGAACCCAATCCGCGCTCAGGTCAGTCGGCATCGGGCAGGTCAGTCTCGCGCAGTACGCCTTGATCGAAGACACGTATCTTGTTTTCCGCGGCAGCCAGCTTGTCCTGGCAGAACTTGAGCAGTTCCATGCCGCGCTGATAGGCTGTCAGCGACGGCTCGAGGTCAAGGTTGCCTTTTTCCATCGCGTCGACGATGGACTCGAGTTCGCGCAGCGCGTCCTCGAAACTGGCGGGTGAAGCGGGTGTGTCTGGAGAGGTTGTCTTGGCCATGGCCGCTGATTTTGACCGTGGTCAAAGAGGAAAGGCGTGAAAATAGCGCAAGCGCCCCATGTTGGTCAAATCCGGCGCTACTCCGATATACTCCCCAGCCCCTGTAACGCTGGTTGCGACGGGGATTCTCCGGTTTTCCGGGTTGTTTTTTCTTGGAGGTTGGGAATCATGTCCGATATCGCGAGCCAGGTTGCCGTTGCCCCTGCCGTTTCCCAGTTTCCCGTCGACTGGTACTTCGACGAAAAGCGTTTCGAACGGGAAAAAAAGCTCATTTTCGATGCCGGACCGGGATATGCCGGCCACGAACTGATGGTGCCCGGGATCAACGATTACCGCTCGCAGGAATGGCGCGACCATTCGCACCTGTTGCTGCGTCAGCCTGACGGCGTGTATGACGTGTCCAATGTCTGCCGTCATCGCCAAGCCATCATGCTGCAGGGCGCCGGGAATTCCACGTCCATCGTATGCCCGATCCACCGCTGGGCCTACGATATGGCCGGCCATCTGATTGGCGCGCCGCATTTTCCGGCGAAACCCGATCTTTGCCTGCAACGCATCCGGCTGGAAAACTGGCACGGCCTGCTCTTCAAGGGGCCGCGTTCGGCCAATGCCGATCTGGCCGGCATGCAGGTCGCCGACGAGCTCGATTTCAGCAGCTTCAAGCTCGACCGGGTTGAACTGCACCAGTGCAACTACAACTGGAAGACCTTCATCGAGGTCTATCTTGAGGATTACCACGTTGTGCCTTTTCACCCCGGCCTGGGCAGATTCGTAACCTGCAACGACCTGACCTGGCAGTTCGGCGACTGGTATTCGGTGCAGCGCGTCGGCGTTACCTCGCTGGCCAAACCGGGTTCGGATGCCTACCAGCGCTGGCATAAGGCAGTGCTCGACCATTACAACGGCCGGTTGCCGAAGCACGGCGCCATTTGGCTCACCTATTATCCGAACGTGATGGTCGAGTGGTATCCGCATGTGCTCATCGTCTCGACGCTGATTCCCCAGAAGGTGGACAAGACGCTCAATGTCGTCGAGTTCTATTACCCGGAGCAAATCGCCGCGTCCAACCGCGAGTTCATCGAGGCAGAACAAGCGGCCTACATGGAGACCGCGATCGAGGACGACGACATCGGCGAGCGCATGGATCGTGGTCGTCACTCGCTCTGGATAGAGGGGCGTAATGAAGTCGGTCCCTATCAGTTACCCATGGAGGACGGCATGCAGCACTTCCATGAATTTTATCGACGCGTCATGGGTGAACTTTAGCGTGCACGGTTGCTAGCGCCACCCCCGAAGATGAAAATGCGCAAAGGCAAATTGAAGGCCCCCTACCCCAACCCCGCCCCGGGGCGGGGTTACTGATTTGCTCGCTACGCTCGATAGTAACCATGCGCGCTGGTTTTACTTTTTCACACTATTGAATATGCAATCTCTTTGGATGGTCGCGGCGAGTTTCCTGTTCGCCTGCATGGGGGTCTGTGTCAAGCTCGGCAGCCAGGTGTTCTCGTCCGGTGAACTGGTGTTCGCGCGCGGCGCCGTGGCGACGTTGTTGCTGGGCGGCTATATCATGGTGCGCCGGCTGCCGCTGGCGACGCCGCTGTGGCGTTCCCACCTCGTGCGCGGCTGCGCCGGCTTTGTTGCGCTGGTGGCTTATTTCTACGCTATTGGCATGATCCCGCTAGCGGCGGCAGTGACGCTCAGCTATACGTCACCGTTATTCCTCGCCGCGTTGCTGGCGTTCTGGATGCGTGAGCCGGTGCGGCCGATGCTTTACGGCGCACTGGCGCTCGGCTTCGTCGGCATCGCCATGCTGTTGCAACCGACTCTGGCGCGCGAACAGTGGCTGGGCGGTGTGCTCGGGCTGGTATCGGGCGTCGTTTCCAGCGTTGCCTATCTGAATGTGAGGTACCTGGGCGAGAGGGGCGAGCCGGAGTGGCGCACGGTGTTCTACTTCTCGCTGTTTTCCATGCTGGGCGGCGTGCCGTGGCTGCTGGCCTTCGGTTCAGTTCATACCGTCGATGCGCGCGGCTGGGGGCTGCTGTTTGGCGTCGGCGCGTTTGGTGCGTCGGCACAACTGTGCATGACCGCTGCCTACAAGCGTGGCAAGACACTGGCAACAGCCAGCCTGGCCTATACGACCGTCGTCTTCTCCAGCCTGTTTGGCATGCTGCTCTGGGGCGAAGTGCTGGTGCCGCTGGCCTGGAGCGGCATTGCGATCATCGTGGCCGGCGGCGTGGCCGCCATGGCACTCTCGCGCTCTGCGCCTGTAGCGCCGACGGAACAGGACTGAGTTATAGTCAGGCCAAACTCCGTTCAGGGAACCGCCATGATTACCATCGACCACAAGGAACATCTCGTCACCGTCGCCGTACTGGGCGAATTCACCCTTGCGGATTTTCAGGAATTCGAGGCGCTGGTGAGCAGGGCCAGCGCGCCGCTCAACCTGCTTTTCGATTTGCGCAACATGGCCGATTTCACGCTCGACGTGGCGTGGGAGGAAATCAAGTTCGCACGTGCGCATGGCCATGATTTCGGCAAGATCGCCGTGCTTTGCCGCAGCCAGTGGGTGACGTGGAGCGCCTGGCTCACACGCGCCATCGGCGATGTCGATCTGGAAGTATTCGAGAGTCTGGCGCAAGCAGAAGCGTGGCTCGCTGAGTCGCCTTGAGCGACACTCCCGCCCCTGCCGTACTGCCGCCCTATCCAGGCATCCGACCGGAAGACGTAACCCTGATCCAGTCACGGCAGGCCGCCGAAGTGGCCGTAGCCGTTATGCTGGCGGCCGATGCGCTCGGCTTCGACACCGAATCCAAACCCACCTTTCGCAAGGGCGAGGAATCCACCGGCCCCCACTTGATCCAGCTTGCCACTGACGACCGGGCCTGGCTCTTCCCTCTAAACACCCAATTCGACATCACGCTTCTGAAACCACTCCTGGAGTCGCCGCGCATCATGAAAGTGGGTTTCGGCATCAAGGATGACGTAAAGCGATTGGCAGCGAAGTTCGACATCCATGCCCAAGGGATACTGGATTTATCCGTGGCCCTGCGTGGCATCCAGCGCCAGGATTTCGGCGCCAAGACGGCGGTAGCGCATTTCTTCGGCCAGAAGCTGCAAAAGTCAAGAAAAATTTCCACGACCAACTGGGCCAATCCGCGCTTTAGTTCGGGGCAGATTCTTTATGCGGCGAATGATGCGCAGGTGCCGTTGCGGGTGTATCGGGAGTGGGTGAAACGTAGCGCCGTCATCCCACGGGGATTCTCTTCGGTCATTCCGGCGAAAGCGAGAATCTAGAGTTGCTCCTCGCCCCTCGTGGGAGAGGGGCAGGAGAGAGCCTTGCAATTCTAGCGGCCATGTTTCTATCGACTTGCATGAGTCCACCAGTAGCAATTGCGCCCCAACAGGACGCTGGTAGATTTGAAAGAATTCAAGGAGTCGAAGGATTGCCGGGAGATGGAATTATATTTGGGTCAATAGGACACTACGCCCAGCATGGTCAGGCAGCGACATTGATCTTCCAGCGAGAGGGAGAAGAAGGCGTAGGCACTATTTTGCTTGCAACTCCTGGTGTGCTTGATCGTAACAAATGGGTGCCGGATGGTGAGATTTTAGCAAGGCCGTTCCATGTAAGCCTACATTGGGGCATGTACCGAATAATTGGCTATTGACCCACACTTAATCATTAAACTGAATCCGGCAATTGCCGCTTACATTGGGCAATGGAGCCCACGTACAGTGGAAGATGGCGAGAAGAATCACTTGGTGTTTATGATGAAAGACCGACTGACCCGCGACCGTAAACTTGTTCGTACTCAGTTATCAAAGCTTCCCAGAAGTGAATTGATCGAAAATTTCGTGCCCCGACTGATTGAACGAGGAAAACCGCTGATTCAGGAGTGAAAGTAGTCACCCATCAGTCGGCCGGTGTCAAGTGAGTAAATGATTTCATGGCAGCGCAAGCCACCAAGGCCATGAGAGTCAAGGTTCCAGGCTCAATAACCGCTAACTCTTGCGCAGACTACGTTCTGCCGCAGCGGCTGCCTGCTTCTTGGTCTTGGGTTTGGGATTGCGTCGGGGTGATGGCGTTTTGGCTTCGGCCGCGGGTTTTGGCCGCCACAGCACCAGGACATTGCCGATATGCTGGATCGGCGCGCAATCCAGTTGCCCGCATATTGTTGCCAGCACGGCATCGCGCTCGGCGCGTTCGATGCCGTAAAGTTTCACCTTGATCAGTTCATGCGCATTCAACGAACGGTCGATTTCCTTCATCACCGCATCGGAGAGGCCGTTTTGGCTGATACTGACGACTGGCCGCAGATGATGGGCCTGGGCGCGCAGGGCGCGGGTTTCGCTTGGGTTCAGTTCAATCATGGCGGCATTTTAACGCGATGAAGCCTGGCAATACTCCCACATCGCAACCTGTTGATTGCGAACAGCCGTTTTTTGGGTTCAAAAAGACACTGTCATTCATGCAATTTCCGCCATGGACTTTCTTGTATAGCCATGCTAAAAGTAGCGGAATTGTTTGCTAATAATGGGATGGGGAGGTATCTATGGCTTTTGGTCGATTTTGTTGCGGCCTGGCGGCGGGGTTTGCATTAATTACCCTGGGGAATGGGGTCGCTTATGCTCAGGACGCTAAGGCACAGGCTGGCCCGGATGCGCAGGCCAGGCACGCTGCCTTAGTTGCCGCGACTGAAAAGCCGGTAGATGATGCCGAGGCCCTGATGAAAGCCGGGAAAGCCGCAGAGGCTTATGGCTTGCTGGAACCCCTGGAATTCGAAAAGGCCGGCGACAAGCGTTTCGATTACCTGTTGGGCATAGCCGCGCTGGACAGCGGCAGGCCGGACAAGGCGACCATCGCTTTCGAGCGGGTGATCGCAGTGGATCCCAATTTTGCCGGTGCGCGCCTCGACATGGCCCGCGCCTATTTTCAATTGGGCGACTTGCCGCGCGCCAAGACCGAATTCGATACGGTAATGAAACAGAATCCGCCGGAAGCGGCTAGGGTTACCATTCAGAAGTATCTGGATGCGATGGCGGCGCACGAGAAAGCGCTGCAGACGCGAATCACCGCCTATCTCGAAGGATCAGTGGGCCGCGACACCAATATCAATAGTTCTACCAGCCAGGGCCAGATTCCCATCCCTGTGTTCGGTAATCTGGTGTTTACCTTGAGTCAGGCCAATATCTCCATGGCCGACAGCTATGCCGGCATCGCAATGGGCGGCGAAGTGACGCACTCGATTTCTCCGAAGTTGGCGCTGTATGCTGGAGTCGATCTGCGTCAGCGTGGCTATACGTCGGAATCCCAATTCGACACCGTCGATCTGCTCGAGCATGCAGGGGTTTCCTACACCACTGGCGAAGATACGTTCCGTGCCGGCCTGCTGGGAGATCAATACATGTTGTCGACGACGCGCCTTTACAACACGGCAGGCGTCAACGGCGAGTGGCGGCACATGCTCAGTCCGGGCAATCAGCTCAGCATGTTCGGCCAGTTCTCCAGCTTCCGTTTTGATCCGGATTCGATGCGGATCCAGGATTTCGACCAGTCGGTTGTCGGCGCGGGCTGGATGCATGTCATGCCCGATGGCAAGTCGGCATTGTTTGGCAGCATCTTCGTGGGGCACGAGAAAAGCGTGGCGCCAGTGACCGCTATCAATCCCACGGGCGGACGCGCCGATGGCAACAAGGACATGACGGGGCTGCGCTTTGGTACCCAGGTAATGCTGAACGACAAGTGGGACTTTTTTGAAAGTATCGGTTTCCAGTGGGCGCGATATGACAAAGCCAATGCCGCTTTTCTGGTAACCCGCGATGATCGGCAGACGGATGTGACGTTAGGTCTGAACTGGCATTTCGATAAATTATGGACAGTACGGCCGCAACTGGCCTTATCAAGCAACGATTCAAACATTGCGATTTACCGCTACCACCGCGCCGACGTATCGGTAGCGGTGCGCAGGGACTTTTGATTGTTCAACAGGTTTAGATAGTGAGGCGCCTCATGAAAACTCGCAACCTTCTTCTCTGCATGGCTGGCTTGGCCGCGCTGTTTCTCGATGCGACTGCGGCTTGGGCCGATACGGCAGGTCACATCCAGTTCGTCAATGGTGACGTACAAGTTGTCAGTCCAGGCGGGATGGCTCGTGCCTTGCGAAAAGGCGATGCCATCAACGAAGGCGACACCATCAGTTCGGCCAGGGACGCCTCGGCGCAAGTCAAGATGGTGGATGGCGGTTTCATCGCTGTGCGCCCGGATACCCAGCTCAAGTTCGACAGCTTCAAGTTTTCCACCAGGCAGGGTGAACCCGAGAACAGCTTCTTTTCCCTGGTAAAAGGCAGCTTTCGCGCGGTGACCGGCCTCATTGGCCGCGTCAACAGGCAGGAATACAAAATTACCACGCCGGTGGCGACCATCGGCATTCGCGGTACGGACCATGAAACGGCCTTTGTGCCGAATGCTCTGCCGGGGGTTCCGGCGGGTGCTTACAGCAAGGTCAACCTTGGTGAGACTTCACTGACTACGGATGTGGGATCGATCAACGTGAAACCCAACCAGATGGGGTATGCAAGAGGGATGACGCACATCCCTGAACTGCTGCCCATCAATACCAATCTCTTCACCGTTGCAGTTGCTCCGGCCAAGGAACCGAAAGTAATCGGTGCGAAAGAGAAAGAGGAGAAGGGTGGTGGGCAAGACAATCATGACACGCGAACCGTGGAGCCGCCGATCCGCGATACGGCCGTGGTGGATAACACCAGCGAGGGTGCCGGCATTCTAGCCAGTGTTCCGATCGCGCCTGCTGTTACTGATACGACCGGTACTACTGTAGTAACTCCACCGCAAACCACGATTCCGGTGATAGCCACCAATGATTCTTTGACACTGGACACAACGAACCAGACGGTTTCTGCTGGTCCGGACACACCTCCGGCACCGGTACAGAATGGCACTTTTGGTATCGAGGCGCAGGCGGCAGCAGACGCCGCAGCCAGTGCAGCAGCGGCGGCGCAAGCTGCAGCCAGCGCAGCTACGGCAAGCAATACAACCCTGACTGGTATCGCCCAAGTAAGTACTGCTCCGGCAACCACGGCAATAAGCACGGCTTCGGCCAACATCGCTACTGCGACTACGGCAGTCACTACAGCAACGGCACTGACACCAGCCGATGCCACGGCTGCCGCCGCCAACGCAACCGCTGCACAAAATGCCGCAACAGCGGCGGCGGCTCTGGCGGCAACGGCACAAGGCGCCTTGACGACGCATGGCACATTTGCCGACGTAACGGCAGGCCCGGCAAACATCGCCACGCAAAATGCAAACAGTTCCCTGCAAGCAGCGAGCACAGCGGTGCAAACGGCTGCGGGAAACGTAAGCACGCAGAATGACGCATTGACTTCAGCGCAGGCAGCAGCTTCGACTGCATTGACCAGTGCCGGCAATGCACTGACCACGGCGAACACCAATCTGACTGCGGCGAATACGCAAAATGCAACGATCATTACCGCACAAAGTTCGGCGGCAACGCCGTTGAGCGCGGCGCAAACGGCGGCGACGAATGCGCAGAACGCGGCGGCGGCAGCGGCCGCCGCCGCCGCCCAGGCGGCCACCTTGCAAGCGGCGGGCGATCTGACAGGGGCGCAGGCGCAACTGACGATCGCGCAGCAGCAACTGGCGATCGCCCAGGCCCAGCAGGTTAATGCGCAGGCGGCGCAAACCGCGGTGGCGACGCAGTTGACCAACGCGCAGACGGCGCAGACAGCAGCGGATGCAGCTGTGACGACGGCGGCCAATACGGCCACCGCCGCGGCCACGGATGCAGCCACAGCCAGCACGCAAGCGAGTGCTGCGCAAACAGCAGCTAACAGTGCCACTGCTGCGCTTGCGACTACTGGCAGCCAACTGGCCGTGGTGAGCAGCAACGCAACCACGGTGACGGCCAATGCACCAATCGCAGCCTACAACAATCCCGCTGTTGCCGGAAACTTCATTGGAGCAACAATGGCATCGGTGCCGGTGACCGGCGGGTTTAATACGGCCTTTACGCCAGACACTCCGTTGCAGCCCAACACATCGTACGTGCTGGATGGCAGCGGCAATCTGGTCGAGATGCGCAATGCGCCGTTCCAGGTGCAAACCAACCAGAATGGCATTGTACTTACCCCAGCCATCACGGGCACCACTGGCGCCGATATCAAGTGGAGCGGTGGCACAGCAGCGGATACTTTCAAACTTGCTGACAACAGCATATATTTGGGACGCTGGGTGAACCCGACGATAACCGTGACGGATAACGCCAATCCGGCTAATGTATTTACTTACACCCCACTCGACAACGTGTGGATAGCGCTCTTGCCACCGCTGACCGGTTATGTGCAATCGCTGGTGGGAACGACCACCTACACCATGGCCGGGCATACCACGCCGGTTGATGCCTTCGGCAATCTTGGGGTCTTGACCAGTGCGGCGCTTACTGCCGACTTCACCAATCAATTGGTTAGCGCAGCGGTGAACCTGACCATGAGCACTGGATCCATGGCGGGCACATTCAATGTGGCCGCAAACAATATGCCTATTCAGGGAAGCGGCTTCGGTGTTCCCAACTCCAGTGCGCTGACAACCAGTTGCTCCGGAACGGGCTGTGCCGCGGGACCAACAGGCTACAGCGCCGATCTTGGTGGTAATTTTGCTGGCACGGCGGCAGCCAGTGCAGCATTTTCTTACAATATCTGGCCGACGACGACACTGATTAGCGATCCGGCAACCAATTCGGTGCAGGGCTTGGTGGCATTCACAACCACTACACCACCGACAGTATCCTCGGGTGGCCCGTTCGCAGCTATTGCCGCAACCGGCACGGCAGTGGCTTACACCGGCGCTTATGGCGGCAGTTTCAGCTTTATCGCCGCACCCGGGGATGTGACACCGGCGGGCAATCCGACCACGTTCACACAAAGATATGGCGACATTTCGGGCTATTGGACTGACGTTTTAAATGGCGCGAGCACGACAACCCCACCAACCACAACAACGAATGGCATCACCTTTGGTGTATGGGAAACTGTGGCGAGCGTCGATATACACGAGCATCATGTGATTATGCCGGGCGAGGGCAGCGGTACTGCTCACGCCTACATGTTTGGCGCTGAAGGCTACCTCGATTCGCCCGTGGCTTTCTTTAATGGTATTAACGGTAATACCGGCCCGCTGGTGGGTACGTTCAGCTACAACAAGGTCGCAATGACCTCTTACGACAACAATTCCAATAATTGGGCAACCGGCACGGCACTTTCGGCGAGCATGAGTGCGGATTTCACCCATCAGACGGCGAATGTCGCGCTGGCCGGGACGATGGGGGCAACCAGTTGGACATCGGCTGGCAGCGGTATGCCGATCACTTTCCTTGACTCGTTCAACGGCACGGGAGCAAGCTTTAACAGCTCATCGCCGGTCATTACGGTAAATACGCTGGCTTGTTCGACCTGCGGCGGCAACATCAACGGTTCCTTCGTCGGGCAGAACTATGCCGGTGCAATAGTCCAGTACAACGTGTGGGATAACAACGGGCTGAATGTGGATGGATTGGTGGCATTTGACCGCATGCCTGTAGGCACCAACCCGACAGTTATCAATAGCGCTCCCAACCCCGCCATGACGTCCTATGTTCTGACGAATAATTCCTACAATGTTGAAAGACCGACTTCGATTACCACTGATACCGCTACCGGTGTGCTGACGGGCTGGGGTGTTGGTGGTTTCAACTCAACAGTGGCACCTGCCGCTGGTTCGGTAGCGCAAACGGCGGTTGGCTCCGGCAGCGGTACGATCAACTGGGGCGAGTGGGCGACAGGGTCGGTTGCCGACAACACTTTCAGCTATGTGCCGGGTACTGCGCAATTGCACTGGATCACCGCGCCAGAGCCGACGCCGGTTTATCTGTCCGAGGTGCTGACGACAACTGCTACCTATCACTTCGTCGATGGCGATGTCACCAGCAACGGCGGTACCTTCGATGTTTGGACACCCACTCCGATACATGGCACGGTCAATGGAGGCTCGTCGCTCACTGTGAATTTCGCCACGCAATCTGTGGCGGTGAATTTGGGCTTGGCGGTAAATGGGCATGACTGGCTGGCGAGTACCTCGGATGCGTCATTGCAATATCAGAATAGCGACACCCTGAACAGCTTTAATGCCGACAGCAAACGGTTGCCTTCAGAGCCCGGCTATCTGACGGTGACGGTGGATGCCACACCTGCCAGCGGCAATCTGGCCGGACAGCTGGTGGGATCGGGACTGGATGGAGCTTTCCTCAAATTCAACCTGGATGGCCAGGTAATAAACCCGGGGCCAACGCCAGGCTATGAATTTGTACAGGGTGTTGCGGCGTTTGGCGCAGATGTACCTAACGATCCGCTGACCCCTTACAAGATTGCTGTCGCGATGGTGAACGATCCGGTGCTAATGGATGGCAGCGATCCCATGGTGGGAGGGTATCAGGCCTTGACCAAAGTCGCCTTTGACGGTTCTGGAAATCTGATAAAGCTATATGGGGAGAAGGATGACAAGATAGAATTTTCCCTTGGCACCCTAGGGTCGGCATTTACCGGCGCCAGTTCAGCCGGACCAGCATGCAGTCCTTGCACAGATGCAGTAACCGGTATTGCATGGGGCCGCTGGGCGCCAGGAGTGACTGCTACGATCACCGAGGCGGGGGCATCACCTCAGGTTGTACCCATAAACGGTGGCGGGGTGCACTGGATCGCCACGCCGGAATTGAGCGGGCCCACGACACTGCCGGTGAGCGGTACATATGATTATGTCGTGGCAGGTGGGACAAACCCCACCGATTCGACGGGCGGCGTAGGTACGCTCAACTCTGCTTCACTTCGCGCGGACTTTACCAATCAAAAGGTCAACGTTGGGGTGAATGCGACCGTGGGTGCCACGACCATCGATGCCTCGGCCAGTAATGTGCCGATTTTCAAAAACGCGACATTCAATGCCGACACCGTGAGTGGTCTGGCGGTGGCTTGTAGTGGCAGTGGCACTGCTTGCGGCGCCCCCGGTACACCTCGGGGGGAAATCCGGGGCGGCTTCGGCGGTGCCGGTGCAATGGGAGCGGTGATGATATACGGTTTCCTGCCCAACCCTGCGGTCCAAAACATCATCACAGGCGTGGTAGCCTTGCACCGCTAGACGGAGCCGTGAAGAGGATGAACAACAAGCCCCGCAAGCGCGGGGCTTGTTGCTTTGTGTGGTCATTTACAGTTTTTGACTGAATTTTGTAACACGATGAAACTTGGCAACAGCGCCATAAAAAAACACCATCCAAAGAAAAACTGGATGCAGGAGCACGTCAATGACCACTACGTGCAGAAGGCCAATGCCGAGGGCTGGCGTTCGCGTGCCGTGTTCAAATTGTCCGAAATCGACACCAGGGACAAGTTGCTCAGGCCCGGCATGACCGTGGTCGATCTCGGCTCCGCGCCGGGCAGCTGGTGCCAGTACGCAGCGAAACGCATCCAGCCCGGCGGGCGGCTCATCGCGCTGGATATCCTGGAGATGGACCCGATACCCGGTGTCGAGTTCATTCAGGGCGATTTCCGCGATGACGCCGTGCTACGGGAACTGGAAGCACGCATCGCCGGTCGAGCCATAGACCTTGTTTTATCCGACATGGCCCCCAATATATCGGGTATCGCAATGGCCGATCAGGCGCGGGCGACACACTTGGCCGAATTGGCGCTGGACTTTGCCCGGGGGCACCTGAAACCCGGCGGCGATATGTTGATCAAAGTATTTCAGGGCAGCGGCTTCACCGAATTGCGCGAAGCGGTAAAGCGGGACTTCGAGGTCATTCACATGCGCAAGCCGGCAGCCTCGCGCGACCGTAGCCCGGAAGTGTTCTTGCTGGCGCGCAAAAAACGTCAGCGAACGGTTTAGGGTGATTTGCGGCGTGTTTGAATCAAGCCTAGAATGACCGACCATCCCGTAAATCGGGTAGAGAGGCACATAAGTTGAATAACTTGTTCAAGAATATTGCGATCTGGCTGGTCATCGGCATCGTGCTGATGACGGTGTTCAACCAGTTCAATTCGCGCCAGGCGGCGCAGGGATCGGTCGAGTACTCGCAGTTTCTCGACGAGGTCAAGCAGGGCCATATTGCCAAGGTCACCATTCAGGGGCGCCAGCTTGAGGCGGTGACCAACGACGGCAAGAAGATTACTTCGTATTCGCCGCCGGACTTGTGGATGGTGTCGGATTTGCTGAAGAACAACGTCAAGATCGTCGCCAAGCCGGAAGAGGAGCAGTCTTTCCTCACCAGCCTGTTCGTTTCCTGGTTCCCGATGCTGCTCCTGATCGGCGTCTGGATTTTCTTCATGCGCCAAATGCAGGGCGGCGGGCGCGGCGGTGCGTTCTCGTTCGGCAAGAGCAAGGCGCGATTGATGGACGAGAGTGCCAATGTCATTACTTTCGCCGATGTCGCCGGCTGCGACGAAGCCAAGGAGGAAGTCTCCGAACTGGTCGATTTCCTGCGCGATCCGACCAAGTTCCAGAAGCTCGGCGGGCGCATTCCGCGTGGCGTATTGATGGTCGGCTCGCCGGGCACCGGCAAGACGCTGCTGGCCAAGGCCATTGCGGGCGAGGCAAAAGTGCCGTTCTTCTCGATTTCCGGCTCCGACTTCGTCGAAATGTTTGTCGGCGTCGGCGCGGCGCGCGTGCGCGACATGTTCGAGAATGCCAAGAAGCAATCGCCCTGCATCGTCTTCATCGACGAAATCGATGCCGTGGGGCGTCAGCGCGGCGCCGGCCTCGGCGGCGGCAATGACGAACGCGAACAGACGCTGAATCAGCTGCTGGTCGAGATGGATGGTTTTGAAGGTACTTCGGGCGTCATCGTGGTTGCCGCCACCAACCGTCCCGATGTACTTGATCCTGCGCTGCTGCGTCCCGGCCGCTTCGACCGCCAGGTGGTGGTGCCTCTGCCCGATGTGCGCGGCCGCGAACAGATTCTTCTGGTGCATATGCGCAAGGTGCCCATCGCGCCCGACGTCAGGGCCGACATCATCGCACGCGGCTGTCCCGGCTTTGCCGGCGCCGATCTGGCAAACCTGGTCAATGAAGCGGCCCTGTTCGCCGCCCGTCAGAACAAGCGCCTGGTCGACATGGAAGATTTCGAACAGGCCAAGGACAAGATCATCATGGGCAGCGCGCGCAAGTCCGTGGTGATGCCGGAGGAAGAGCGGCGCAATACGGCCTATCACGAGTCCGGCCATGTGATGGTCGCCAAGTCGCTGACCAAGACCGACCCGGTGCATAAGGTCACCATCATTCCGCGCGGCCGCGCGCTCGGCGTCACCATGCAATTGCCCGAGGGCGACCGTTACAGCCAGGACAAGGAACGCCTGTTGCAGACCATCGCGGTACTGTTCGGCGGACGTATCGCCGAAGAGGTGTTCATGCACCAGATGACCACCGGCGCTTCCAACGACTTCGAGCGCGCCACCGGCATCGCGCGCAGCATGGTGACCCAATGGGGCATGAGCGATGCGTTGGGGCCGATGGTTTATGCCGAGAACGAGGGCGAAGTATTTCTCGGCCGTTCGGTGACCACGCACAAAAACGTGTCGGAAGCAACCATGCGGCAAGTTGATGCGGAGATCCGCCGCATCATCGATCAGCAATACGCGGTAGCGCGCAAGATCATCGAGGACAACCGCGAGAAGATCGAGATCATGGCGAGTGCATTGCTGGAATGGGAAACGCTCGATTCCGACCAGCTTGACGACATCATGGCCGGCAAGCCGCCGCGCCAGCCCAAGCCGAGTTCGGCGCCTCCCAAGGCGCCGGCGGATAGCGGCAGCACACCCGGCGCGGCGCCAAGCGCGACGGCGCCTGCTTGAGTTAACGCGTATACGGAAAAGGCCGCTCGGGAGCGGCCTTTTTTGTTACCTGCATTTCCTGCATGGTCTTGGCATGAAAGCTGGAAACAAGATCTATTTTGCCTTGATGCCGGATGCCATCGTTGTCATGCGAGTCAAAACCGGACTTCCAGACTTTTATGTCGCGACGCGTTATTTGGTTTTCGAGCTTGCTCCGAAGAAAAAACAAACTGCGACTATGACTACTACTGCCAACGGAACCAACAAATTGACACTCATGAATCACTCCCATAAAAGTTGTACGCGACAACGACTTTATACGAGTCCCTAGTCTTAAGTCAACAAAAATGGTGCGTTGCATTGGTGTTAATGTAATTTCTTTTTCAATATAAAACATATAGTTATAATTTTAAGTAAAATTTTTACAAACTTTTTTGATGCAGCGCAAACGAAAGCCTGTTCAAGTTGCGGTCATTGCTGCGACAACAATGGACAAGCTTGATAATCTGATCCGTGCCACCATGCCTTACGCCTTGGAAAACAATCCTGTCCCCGATCAAAAAAATGGGCTTCCCGACTCTGGATGATGATATGAACTTCGATACGGCAGATGACCTGCACCTGCATTGCGGCAGCCATGTGCTGAGCCTCCGTTATCCACTCGTCATGGGCATCATCAATCTAACCGATGATTCCTTTTCCGGTGACGGCTTGCACGGTAATGCGCGGCGTGCCATCGAGCAGGGGCTGAGAATGGTGGAAGAGGGGGCGCACATCCTCGACATCGGCGCTGAATCCTCGCGTCCCGGCGCGGCTCCGGTATCCGTCGCCCAGGAAGAGGCGCGCCTGTTGCCCGTGGTCGAAGGCTTGCTCGAGTGCGGCGTGCCCCTCTCGGTGGATACGACAAAGCCCGAAGTCATGCAGTCCGCCCTTGCGGTCGGCGCCGAGATGATCAACGACATCAACGCGCTACAGGCGCCCCGCGCGCTGGAACTGGTCGCCGCGAGCCGGGCCGCCGTCTGCCTGATGCACATGCAGGGCAATCCCGGCACCATGCAGCAGGCGCCGCAATATGTCGATGTTGTCAGCGAGGTTGCGGAGTTTCTGGCGCAACGCATCGCCGCGGCTGAAGCGGCAGGAATCGACCTGGAACGTATCGTGGTCGATCCCGGCTTCGGCTTTGGCAAGACGCTGGAACAGAATCTGGCACTGTTGCGCAGCCTGGATGAATTGTGCATGCCCGGTCTGCCGCTGATGGTCGGTTTGTCGCGCAAGTCGATGCTGGGCCTGCTCACCGGCCGTGCAGCCGGTGAGCGTGTGCATGCCAGCATCGCGGCTGCTATGCTCGCGGTCGCGCGCGGCGCCAACATCCTGCGTGTGCACGACGTGGCGGCGACGCGCGATGCGCTGGCTGTATGGAATGCTTTGAAGGAACCACAAAATGAGTCGTAAATATTTCGGTACCGATGGCGTGCGCGGCGAAGTGGGGCAGGCCCCCATTACGCCGGATTTCATCATGCGTCTCGGTTATGCCGCCGGCGCCACGCTGGTGGCGCGCGAACATCTGCCGGCCGGGGAGCATCCGGCGGTGCTGATCGGCAAGGACACGCGCATCTCCGGTTACATGCTGGAAGCCGCGCTGGAGGCCGGGTTTGCCGCGGCAGGCGTGGATGTCTGCCTGGTCGGGCCGATGCCGACTCCGGCCGTGGCCTATCTGACGCGGGCGCTACGTTTGCAGGCGGGCGTGGTCATCTCCGCCTCGCACAATCCTTACCAGGACAACGGTATAAAGTTTTTTTCCGCCCAGGGCGCCAAGCTGGCGGACGCGGTGGAACTTGAGATCGAAACGCGGCTGGAGCAGCCGATGATTTGCATGGAATCGGCACGGCTTGGCAAGGCGCGCCGCATTGACGATGCCGCCGGGCGCTATATCGAATTCTGCAAGAGTACCTTTCCTGGCGAACTGGATTTGCGCGGTCTGCGCATCGCGCTTGACTGCGCCCATGGCGCGACCTATCACATTGCGCCGAAGGTCTTTCATGAACTGGGCGCCGAAGTCATCTCCGTGGGTATTGCGCCGAACGGGCTCAACATCAACGAAGATGTCGGCGCTACGGCGCCGGATTCGTTGCGCCGTGCGGTGCTGGGGGCCAAGGCCGACATCGGCATCGCGCTCGACGGCGACGGCGACCGCCTGCTGATGGCCGATGCACAAGGCACCTTCTACGATGGCGATCAACTGCTTTATGTGATCGCGCGTCAACGCATGCAACACGGTACAGTGACGGGGATTGCCGGTACCCTGATGAGCAATCTCGGTTTCGAACATGCCCTGCAGCGGCTCGGGATTGCCTTTGCCCGTGCCAAGGTCGGCGACCGCTATGTGCTGGAACTGATGCAGGAGAAGGGTTGGTCGCTGGGTGGCGAGAACTCGGGCCATATCATCTGCCTCGACAAGCACAGCACCGGCGACGGCATCATCTCGGCGCTGCAAGTGCTGGCGGCCCTGCGTTCGCGTCAGGAGACCCTGGCGCAGGCCTGTGCCGAACTCACCATGTATCCGCAAAAGTTGGTTAACGTACGTTTCCCTTCATCGGCCTTCGACTGGAAAGCGAACCCTGCCATCCAGTCGGCTGTTGCTTCAGTTGAACGTGAATTGGACGGTCAGGGTCGCGTGTTGCTGCGCCCCTCGGGTACCGAACCGTTGCTGCGGGTCATGGTGGAAGGCCCCGACGCCCAGGCAGTCAACGCGTATGCGGAGACGATTGCAGTGGCCGTCCGTGATGCAGTAACTGCCTAGGATATGTTATTTAGATGATCGAATCCGAAACAAGACTGGAAGGCGCCCCGAACTTTCGCGATCTCGGCGGCTATCCCACAGTGGATGGACGGAAGGTTCGTCGTGGACGCGTCTTTCGTTCGGACGGCTTGCATGCCTTGAGCGAACGGGATTTCGATGATCTGTCGCGTCTCGGTCTGCGGCTGGTCTGCGACCTCAGAAGCGAATACGAGCGCAAGCGGAAACCTACCGTCTGGCCGCAGCGGTTCGTGCCAAAGACCCTGCTGATGGAGGTGAATGCCGACCCGCGCGTCAATCATGCGGGCCTGCTGGAGATGCTGCACCATGATTCTTCACCGCAGGGCGCCGCGGCGATGATGTCGAGTGTGTACCGCCTCGTGCCCGGAATGCTGGCGCAATATATCCCTTCGTTTTTCTCCGCCCTGGTAAGCAACGATCAGCTGCCGCTGGTATTCCATTGTTCCGCGGGCAAAGATCGCACCGGTATACTTTCCGCGATCATCCTGCTTGCGCTGGGAGTGCCGCGCGAAGTTGTGTTCGAGGATTACCTGAAAACGGTCCGCTATCAGAACCGGCTGAAATTATTGCTTCATGTGGATGAATTCCTGGAGCCGATCTATGCTCCCGCAAGACCGCCACAGGAGGTGGCGTCGATATTGATGGGAGTGGAAAGGCGATTCCTCGAAGAAGCTTTGGCGGTGATGGGGGAAAGGGATGGACGCATCGACGACTACTTGCTGAGTGCGGGCGTTACGCAGGAGCAGATCGAGCGGATGCGGAATCGCCTGCTGATCGAGTGATCTCTCTCTTTTTTCGCGGTAGCGCGTTCGCCACTTTGCGTGCAGTATCGGCGTATGACTGATTTGAAGCGGATATTCCATGCCGGCGGCGTGCTTGCCACGGCGATTCCCGGTTATCGCGAACGCCCGCAGCAGCAGGAAATGGCGGCGCATATCGCCGAGGCTATTGAGCACAACAAGGTTTTCGTCGCCGAGGCCGGCACCGGTACCGGCAAGACCTTCGCCTATCTGGTGCCGGCGCTGCTGTTGGGCGGCAAGATCATCGTCTCCACCGGCACCAAGACGCTGCAAGACCAATTGTTTCAGCGTGATCTGCCGATGGTGCGCGACGCGCTCAAATCGGGTGCCAGCATCGCATTGCTCAAGGGGCGGGCCAACTACGTCTGCCCTTACCATCTTGAACGTGCGCTGGCCGAGGGCAAGCTCAACAGCCGTACCGAGGCAGGTCACCTGCGCAGCATCGCCAAGTTTGCCAAGGTCACGAAAAGCGGCGACAAGGCCGAACTCTCGGCTGTCCCTGAAGAATCAGGCGCATGGGCGCTGGCGACCTCGACCCGAGACAATTGCCTCGGCCAGGAGTGCCCGTATGTAAAGGGTTGCTTCGTGTTGAATGCGCGACGCGAAGCGCTTGCCGCTGATATCGTGGTGGTCAATCACCACCTTTTCTTCGCCGATGTGATGCTGAAGGACGATGGTTTGGGCGAACTGCTGCCGGCATGCAATGCGGTGATCTTCGACGAGGCGCACCAGTTGCCGGAAACCGCGAGCCTGTTCTTCGGTGATGGCGTTGGTACAACGCAGTTGATCGAACTTGCCCGCGATGCGCGCGTTGAGGCCATCGCCGCGGCGAAAGACTATCCGCCGTTGCAGGAAGCGGCAAGGGTATTGGATAAGGCGGCGCGCGACCTGCGTCTCGCTATCCGCAGCGACAGTGCGCGCCTGACGTTCAGCCAGGTCGAGAAGGATGACGATTTTCAGCACTCGCTTGCAGCGGGCGAAGCTGCGTTGGCCGATCTGGGCCGCCACCTCGACACGCAGGCGGCGCGCAGCGAGGGATTGCAAAACTGCCTGCGCCGCAGCCAGGAATTCAGCATCAAGTTGAAGCGCTGGCGCGTTGGCGACAAGGCGGCGAAGCTTGACGAAGAAATCTGCGTGCGCTGGGTCGAGACCTTTGCCCATTCGCTGTCGCTCAACATGACGCCGCTCTCGGTGGCCGACATTTTCAAGCGCCAAATGGACGGGCATCCGCGCGCCTGGATCTTCACTTCAGCCACGCTCGCCGTCGGCCCCGACTTCAGCCATTACTGCGGCGCGCTGGGTCTTGATGAAGCCGGCACCGGTCTTTGGGGCAGCCCCTTCGACTATGCGCGGAATGCGCTGCTGTACTGCCCGCCCGATATGCCGGAACCGAACACGCCTGGGTACAGCGATGCCGTCGTTGCCGCCGCGTGGCCCGCGATCCGTGCCTCGAATGGCCGCGCATTCGTGCTGTGTACCTCGCTGCGCGCCATGCGCTACATCCATTCCACATTGGCGGAACGCATCCACTCCGATGCTCTTGACATGCCGCTGCTGTTGCAGGGCGATGGTTCGCGTAGCGAACTGCTGCGCCGCTTCCGCCAGCTCGGCAACGCCGTGCTGGTGGCGAGCCAGAGCTTCTGGGAAGGTGTCGATGTGCGCGGCGAGGCGCTCTCGCTGGTGGTGATCGACAAGCTGCCTTTTGCGCCGCCGGACGATCCCGTGCTGGCGGCGCGCATCGAACATCTGCGCCGCGCCGGGAAGAATCCTTTCTTCGACTACCAGTTGCCGCGCGCGGTGATCAACATGAAGCAGGGCGCCGGCCGCCTGATTCGCGACGAGCGCGACCGTGGCGTGCTGATGGTGTGCGATCCGCGCCTGGTGGAGAAGTCCTACGGGCGGCGCATCTGGCAATCACTGCCGCCGATGCGGCGTACGCGCGACATCACCGACGTCGAGCAGTTTTTCGCCGCTGAAGGGCTGGGGCTGACCGCATGAATACAGTCGAACGTGCCCGCGAATTGAACGCAACGCCGCTATCGGGTTGCCTCGACCGCGAGTGGATACGGCCGCTGCTGGCTGATCGTGAATTGATCTTCTCCGACACGCGGATATTCGTGGCACGGGAACACGTCGCACGCATGACGGCGTTTGTGGCGACGATGGAACGTATCGGCGCGCTGCCCCGTTGGCAAGAGGCCGTATTGAACGATGCAGGCGAGACGGCTCGACATCCGACGTCCGCCAGCGGTGTGTTCTTCGGCTACGATTTTCATATCAGTGCCGATGGGCCGAAGCTCATCGAAATCAACACCAATGCCGGCGGCGGGCCGCTCAATGTGAAATTGCTCAAGGCGCAGCGCGGTGATTGCAGCGGTCTCGCCGAGGCGCTGGAGGTCGAAAAGGGCATTGTCGCGATGTTCAGCAGCGAATGGACGGCAACGGGTCATGGTGGCGTGCCGGGACTGATTGCGGTCGTCGACGATGGCCCCGCCGAGCAATATCTGAACCCCGATTTCGAGATCTGCCGCCTGCTGCTCGAACGGCATGGCATGCCCGTGGTCATCTGCGATGCTGCCGATCTGCGATTCGTCGGCGGCGAACTGCAATGCCAGGGACGACGTGTCGATCTGGTATACAACCGGCTCACCGATTTTTCTCTCGATGCGCCCGAACATGCAGTGTTGCGTGAAGCATGGCTTTCCGATGCCGCGGTGATTACGCCAAACCCGCGCAACTATGCTCTGTATGCCGACAAGCGCCATCTGGTCTTGCTGAGCGATGACGCATGGCTGGCCTCGATTGGCGTTGACGAAGATGAGCGCGCCCTCATACACAGCATCGTGCCACACACCGAACCAGTGACTGCCGCGAACGCCGACGCCATTCACTCCCAGCGCAAGCATCTGTTCTTCAAACCGGCAACGGGCTTTGGTTCCAAGGCCACCTACCGCGGCCATAATGTGACGACGCGCGTGTTCGGCGAAATTGTCGCGGCCGGCAACTATGTCGCGCAAACGCTGGTGCCGCCGCCAACCCGTGCGGTCATGGTGGAGGGCAACAAGATCGAACTAAAATTTGATTTGCGCTGTTATGCTTATCGCGGTATGGTTTTACTGACGACTGCACGACTATGGCAGGGGCAGACGACCAATTTTCGTACGCCGGGAGGCGGGTTTACACCAGTGGTAACAGTGATATGAAAATTTTCGGTTTTTGTGGTTATTCCGGCTCCGGCAAGACGACCCTGATCGAGGGTCTGATTCCGCTTTTCGTGCAGCAGGGCCTCAAGATATCACTCATCAAGCATACACATCATGGTTTTGATATGGATCGACCGGGCAAGGACTCATGGCGCCACCGCGAGGCCGGTGCGCAAGAGGTGATGTTGTTGAGCGACCGGCGCTGGGTACTGTTGCACGAGCGGCAGGAGGCTACGGAACCAACACCCATGCTGGACGACATGCTGCGGCATCTCTCGCCTTGCGATCTGGTGATCCTCGAAGGCTTCAAGAGCGCGCGCTGGGACAAGATCGAAGTGCATCGCGTCGCCAACGGCAAACCAACGGTGTGGCAGGAAACTCCCGCCGTAGTTGCGGTGGCGAGGGATCAAGCAATAGACTGTCCGCTGCCGCAACTTGATATCAACGACCATGCCGCCATCGCGGCTTTCGTGCTGAAACACACGGGATTAATGTGATTTACAAAAGCAAAAGCAGCCACAGAGTTCACAGAGGACATGACCGAAGGAAATCCCCGTGGGACAGAGAAAATCGTCACAGTTTTTCCTCTGTGGTCTCTGTGAACTCTGTGGCTAAAATGTTTTTAAGAGAATGAACCCGAAGACTCTGAGTTTTGAAGATGCCTTGTCGCGCTTGCTCGCCGCGGCAGTGCCGGTCGCAGGAATCGAAAAGCTGCCCACGCTCGAGGCAGGCGGCCGCGTGTTGGCTACGACGCAGCGTTCATTGATCGACGTGCCGCCCCATGACAACAGCGCGATGGATGGCTATGCCGTACGCGTTGCCGACGTGACGGCGCAAGGTTGCGCGTTGCCTGTCACACAGCGCATCGCCGCCGGCAGCGTTGGTACCTCGCTGGTTGCGGGTACTGCCGCGCGCATTTTTACCGGCGCGCCGGTTCCGGCCGGCGCCGATGCAGTGGTGATCCAGGAAAGCTGTGCGACCGAAGGTGACCGCGTCGTCATCAACGAAATCCCGGATGCCGGCGACAACATTCGCCGCCGTGGCGAGGATGTCGCAGTTGGCAGCGAAATACTGCCTGCCGGAATCAGGTTGACGCCGCAGGCGCTGGGCCTCGCTGCTTCCGTGGGCATTGCCGAACTGGAAGTCTTCCGTCGTTTGCGCGTGGCGATATTCTCCACCGGCGACGAGTTGATAATGCCCGGCGATCCCCAGCGACCGGGGGCGATCTACAACTCCAACCGCTTCATGCTGCGCGGTCTGATTCAGGGCCTGGGTTGCGAATTGCTTGATCTTGGCATCGTATCCGACGAGTTGGCCCAAACGCGCGAGACATTAAGACGAGCGGCCGCGGGTGCGGATTTGATCGTGACGACTGGCGGCGTTTCGGTCGGGGAGGAAGACCACGTCAAGGCGGCCGTGCAAGCCGAAGGCGAACTGAACTTGTGGAAAATCGCCATTAAGCCCGGCAGGCCGCTGGCGTTCGGCCACATAACCAACAGCAGCGGCGGAACAACGCCCTTCATCGGCCTGCCCGGCAACCCGGTAGCGAGTTTCATCACTTTCCTCGTGCTGGCGCGTCCCTTCCTGCTCAAACGCCAGGGAGTATTGGCGCAAAACGCGCGCGGCATCATGCTGGCGGCGGACTTCGAATGGAAGCCTGCCGATGCACGACGCGAATTCGTTCGTGCACGTATTGGTGACGATAGCCGCGTGCAGCTTTATCCGCATCAGGGCTCGGGGGTGTTGACCTCGACGATATGGGCCGATGGCCTGGTCGATCTGGCGCCGGACAAAACGGTCGCGCGCGGAGATGATGTACGCTATTTGCCCTTCTCTGAATTATTGAACTGACATGGTACGGATACTGTTTTTTGCCCACTTGCGCGAGACCCTTGGTTCTGGCGAATCATTGCCTTACTCACCTGAGATCGCCACGATCGCCGCATTGCGCGGTCAGTTGGCCCAACGCGGCGGAGCTTGGCAAACGCTTGAAACGACGCGCAACCTGCGCGCCGCCGTGAATCAAACCATGGCCGGCCTCGATGCCGCCGTGAAAGACGGCGACGAGGTGGCTTTCTTTCCGCCGGTCACTGGAGGATGAGGCGATGAGCGTCTCGATTTCAGTGCAGGCGGAAGACTTCGATGCCGGCCGCGAGATCAACGCGCTGACCGCCGATGTCGGCGTCGCGGGCGCAGTGGCGAGCTTCGTCGGCCTGGTCAGGGACGAAAACAAATCACTTGCGGCGATGACGCTCGAACATTATCCCGGCATGACGGAAAAGGCGATCGGGGAGATTGTCGCCACGGCGATGCAACGCTGGTCGCTGTTGGGCGTGCGCGTGATCCATCGCATCGGCCATCTGCTGCCCGGCGACCGCATTGTGCTGGTTGTCGTGTCGTCGGAGCATCGTGGCGAAGCCTTCGCCGCCTGCGAGTTCATCATGGACTATCTGAAGACGCAGGCGCCATTCTGGAAGAAGGAAGAAACACCGGATGGCGGACGCTGGGTCGATGCGCGCGCGAGCGACGACGAAGCGGCCAGTCGTTGGTAGGCGGCATGCGCAAAACACAATATGCCATATGGCAATGACCCGGTTATTTGGGGTATCTGTAATGTATGCTTGATTTTTTATTCTGTGATGCAGAATGCTTTTGGACTAATATGCCAGGATCGCGGTCCGGCCGGAAGTGGTTACTGACGGAGTTTCCCGAAAGCCGCCAGTCGGACGATTAGCGACGCACTCACGAGGAAAAGGTGCGATGCTCATTCGGCCTTAAGCGTTTCCTTCATTGCCTGATGTAGCGTACAGATACAGGTGACTGTTACCTACAACTTCATGCGACATCAAAGGGATACGCCCGGATTCCTCACCATGACCATATCAGTTGGTCGTCCTCAGGATTTGGCGACAAGGGCAATGGCGCACCAAATCCCATGCAGTTCCGCATGCGAATAAAATCTCCCAAACAATACATGACTACACGTTTCAGCTTATCCGCGACACTGTTCTTCGAGGCTCTATACAGTATTTACGTCTTGAATCGTAGTGCCTGTGGATATCTCAAGCAGATGCAGTCTAAGAATCTCGATCTCAGGGGGACATTTATCGGGACAGCGATAAATATCTTCATGCGGTCATCATGAGTTCAGCGGATTTGTTCGTAGAGAGGTTGCCGGCATTCCTGATCGTGCCACTTCTCAAATGTTCCGGTTGATCGCCTGTAAATTGATCGAGGCCTTGCAAAGCCACCAGCAGACGTGCGTGGGAATTGAAATAATCCACATCGTCATCCCCGAAAGTTCCGATGAATGGGTCGCAATCCAACATCAACTTGCGTATGAAATTACTGTGCAGTTTGCGCGTGCCGTCAGTTAAGGGTTTGACCCAGAAGCCGGCGGCATTCTCGTAACTGCCTACAAATATCCAACCTCTGCCCTTGGGCGGCGTCAGGTCAGGCATGAATCCACCGCCTTGATCGCGCCGGGTACGAAACGCGACTTCAAAACCCATACTCAGAGCATGCGCTTGTAGCGTATCCCATGACATGGCATCTCCTTCCTAAAGTATACGGTGGCCGTCCAAGATATTGCCTGGTCGAGGTAGGCAATGTACCCAGAGATGCTGCGCAAATGAATACGCGTGAACACGTATCGACTTGCTTTTTAGTCAACGCGGCGCCTTCGGAAAAACCGGAGCGAAATAACTGCCGGAATAAGCCGGAAAGTCTCTCGGAAAGAGGGTTCCAACCAATTGAGGTCAGGTTGGTTACAGCAGCATCAGGCGCGTGGCGCTACGGAACTGCGTCAAGAATTGAAACCGCTGGCTTTCACGATGCGGGAAAGATCGAATAAGTTAACTGCGCCGGTTTTCTCC
Source organism: Georgfuchsia toluolica (assembly GCF_907163265.1). Classification (NCBI taxonomy): domain Bacteria; kingdom Pseudomonadati; phylum Pseudomonadota; class Betaproteobacteria; order Nitrosomonadales; family Sterolibacteriaceae; genus Georgfuchsia; species Georgfuchsia toluolica. The sequence goes on along the minus strand of NZ_CAJQUM010000001.1, from coordinate 1,066,010 downwards.
ATAATCCGCGACCGGTGAATCTCTACGGTGCGATAGCTGATATTCAAGTGGCGCGCGATTTCCTTGCTGGTCAATGCTTTTATCGCCAGAGCCATAACCTGCCGTTCGCGCTTGGTCAGATCGCTGAGACGCGCCGTGGCCATCTGAATCAGATTGGATTGCTCGCACATCCTGTCGCTTTCGCGCAGCGCTTCCCGAACGCTCCCCAGAATATCTTCAGCAGGGGTAGTCTTGGTCAGAAAGTTGACTGCGCCCGCCAACATTGCGCGTTTGCAAAGCGGAATGTCGCCTTGGCTGGTCAAAAAGATGAGCGGCAGCAATATGCCGCGTCGCGATAGTTCGCCCTGCAACTGCAGGCCATCCATTCCGGGCATTCGGTAATCGACGATCACACAACTGCGTGGGGTCGACCGGCACACCGCCAGAAACGTCTCCGCACTATCGAAGGTCTCGACTGCAAAATTCTCCGCTTCGAGGAGGAACCCCAGAAAATCCCGCGCGACGGGATCGTCGTCGACCACAAAGACCGTCTTCTTGCCGGTCATGTGGCGAACACCAAGGCAACGTGAAATGTTGCGCCGGAGCCCGTCTCGGGAACAATGCCGGCTTGCGTGGCCCTCACGACCCCGCGGGTTTCGTCGATCAGGGCGCGCTGTCCGCGCCGGGTAACGGACCTTGTCGTCAATAAATCAAATGGGCGATATGCGGCCAAGACAGGTCTCCTGGTTGTGAATCCATTGACGTAATGCAACGATGTCGAATACATAGCCATGCTGAAACAGGCTGCTAACAGCGCTTCCGGTAGCTTGATTCTCAAAAAAGTCCTGCCCGACTTTGCCATGGACGATTCTGCTCATGGTATCGGCAGTGTTCTGACCGCATTCGCCAGGCTGGTAAACTCAGCCTCGCATATTGCCGCAAGGAGCGTGATGCGGGATTCATCCGCGCCATCGAGCAGTCCCTGCGCGACGGCGCCCGCCAGATCGGAGATACGCCGGGCACCAAGCATTCCGGTAACCCCTGTGAAGCTGTGAGCAACCTCATGTGCAGCTTGGTACTCGCCGCTCTTCAGCAGTTCGCATATCCGGCTGATGTCCTGACTGTGAAGCTTCACGAAGCGATTCAGTAGCCCACTATAGGTGGCCGGCTTTAATACTGACAATACCTGCTGCGCATCGAGCCCTGGAATCGCTGTCAAGGCGCGTTGCAATTCGCTGTCGCCGATCGACGTAGCATCGCTCGGTGTGGTCACTCCCGGTGCGGCCGGTCCCGGCATCCATTGGCCGAGTGCGGCGGCAAGCGTGGCCGGCGACAACGGCTTGCTGAGGTGGCCGTTCATGCCGGCATCGAGGCAGCGCTTGCGATCCTCGGCGAAGACGTTGGCTGTCATGGCGATGATGGGAGTATCCCGGTACCCTGGCAGTGCGCGAATGGCGCGCGTGGCCTCCAACCCGCCCATCTTGGGCATCTGCATGTCCATCAGGATGATATCGTAGCTATGCGTCCGCGCGCACTCGACCGCATCGGCGCCGTCCATCGCCACATCTGCCTCACAGGCAAGGTCTTCGAGCATCTCCAGGATGATTTCCTGGCTTAGCGGATTGTCCTCGGCGAACAGCACTCGAAGACCCCTGAAGTCGGTTATCGATTCCGCCGGCGTTTCTTCGGTTAGGCTCGTTGTGGAGCGCGGCAGGACCAACTCGAAGCTGAAGGTGCTGCCCATTCCCAGCTGGCTATCACACCGGATCGTGCCACCCATTAGCGACACCATGTGCTGGCTGATGGTCAAGCCCAGTCCCGTACCGCCGTATTCGCGCGTGAATGAGCTGTCGATCTGGGTAAACGGCTGAAAAAGTCGTAGCTGATCCTCCGGCGCAATCCCGATGCCGCTGTCCTCGACGGTAAAACGCAGGGTGACGTTATCAGCATTCTCCGCCAGGCAGCCGATGCACAGGTTAACCGCACCCGTGTCGGTGAACTTGACGGCGTTGGCGCACAGATTGATAAGCACCTTGGCCAAGCGTATTGGATCGCCATGCAGTAGCATGTCGCGCAATTGTGGCGCGACCTCCACGGTCAGCGCCAATCCCTTCTCCTGCACCCGTCCTTCGATAATGCGCACTACCTTGTTGACCATTGTGCCGAGGCTGAAGTCGCTGTGGTCAATTGTGAGCCGCTGGGCCTCGATCTTGGACAGATCGAGGACGTCGTTGATGATGGACAGCAAATGATCGGAAGTGGCGCAGAGATTATCCAGTCGCCTTTGTTGTACGGGATCGGTAAGGTCACGGCGCAGCAGGTGGCCGAGGCCGATGATGACATGCAGTGGCGTGCGAATCTCATGGCTCATGTTGGCGAGAAAGACGGACTTGGCGGCATTTGCAGCTTCGGCGGTTTCAGCGTGCAGCCGCTCGGACTCCAGCGAGCGGATGCGCTGCATCGCTATCGCGACGTGGTCGGCCACCAAATTCATCAGCACCAGTTCGTCTTCGGCAAAGCCCGCTCTAGTCCGCGACCCGAATGAGAGCGTTCCAATGACCTGCCCCCGGTTCAGGAGCGGGTAGCAAGCGTAAGCGTGGATGCCCAAAGATCGAACCAGGTCGGTCCGGGAATCTGGTGTGGTCTGAATATCCACCGCTACCATCCGACGGCCGTCTTGTGCCACGCAGCCGCATACCGCGACGCCATAGTCAAGCCAGGCGATCTCGCGTGCTGTCTCATCCGGTATGCCGGCGCAGGCATTAAGGTGTAGCCGGTGCTGCTGTTCGTCTACAAGGAAATTAAAGAATACCTGGCAATCGAGATGTTCCATAACCTTCTGGCAGAGCGACTCGACGATCTTCTGCGGCTCATCGCTGGCAAGCAACTGGCTTGTGACTTCTGCCAGCAGCGCAGACCGCTCTACCTGCCTCTGTCGCTCTTCCTCGGCCCGTCGGCGTATAAGAACTTCGATACGCAACGCCTTGTTGGTCTCGGCTAACTCGGCCGTCCGCTGCTGGACGCGATCATCCAATTCCATACTTAGCGCAACCAGCCCTCGGTTGGTCGCCGTCAGTTCGTCTTGAAGTGCCTGTATGGTCGCCTGGGCCTTGGCCAGCTGCTCCGGAAAGTTCGAGCTATTCATGGGATCGCATTTCTGACCACAATTACTGTGGCGTCGTCCTCCGCCTTTGCCTTGGCCTGCAGCAGTTCCCGAGCCATGGCTTCGGCTGGTTTGTTTGCCCAGCCTGGGAAATCCTGCCAGCCCCAGTGCGCGGAGATGCCGTCGGAGTGCAGTACGAGCACTTGATCGGGGCACCAGGAATGTTCCGTCACCACGGCTTTGGGCGCATTAAGCCCGATGACGCCGCGCCGGACGACGAAATGAAACGGCTCGGAACGAGGGAACACCCGCATCAGGATGTTGCCCACTGCAGCAAATGTCAGCCGGCCATGGCCCCAGTCGAAACGCGCCAGGGCCATCACCACGCCACGGGTAGCGCGACAGGCACGGCCCGTGCCACGAAAGATTTGGTCAAGCGGCAGATCGAAATGAGTCTCCACATACTGATAGGCAGTCTGGGCGGCGCGGTGAGCAAACTGTCCGTGGCCAAGACCGTCAATGACACCCACCAGTGCGCTTTCGGCCCACTGATGGACGACGAAGGCGTCGCCGTTGGCTTGACCAAAGGTGCGCGGCCGCGTTGCCACGCCAAAGCCCAAGGGGCAAGGCCTCACGCTGGGCTGGTATTCGCGGCGCCATTTGCGGCATACGATATCCGTGCCACCGCCGTGCTGGGAGTCAATATCGAGCTCGTCCATTAGGCGATTGATAGCTCCCAAACCTGTGCCGCGGCTGCCCTCCGCGGTGGAAAACCGGTCACCAAGAGCCAGCTCCACGTTGGCAATGCCCCGGCCCGTATCTCGCGACCGAATCTCCAGGCCAACGCGGCCGTTCTCGGCCAGCGGCGTCAGGGTGAGGCTCCCGCCTCCAGCATGTTTGATGAGATTGGTGGCCAGTTCCGTCATCGCCAGCGCGATATCGTCGCAGGCTTGCGGCACGAAGCCCAGGGCAGCAGCGAGCGTTTGTGCTGCCCGGCGCGCCTCTCCTACGCTGCTCTCGTAGCGAATATCCACCGTTTGCGGTGGCGACATCTCCGCTACTACTGAAGCCATTTTCGAACCCGGATCGTGGTTCCCTCGCCCACACGGGACTGAATGTCTATATCGTCCATCAATCTCCTGGCGCCGGGCAATCCCAAGCCGAGTCCCTTGGCCGTGCTGAAGCCCGCTTCCAATGCCTTCTCGACATCGGGGATGCCTGGCCCCTCATCTTCGAAGCTCAGTTCGAGGCCGACCCGGTCGCCCTCGCTCAGCGACCACCAGCGCATTACGCCGGTGCCGGCATAATGGTAAATGTTCCGGCTTAGTTCTGATGCAGCGGTGACGATGCGCGTTACATCGGTAATACCGAAACCCAAGTCGGTGGCTGCGCTGCGAACCAGCCTGCGCGCCATCACGATGTCGCCTTCAGACGCGATCCGCAAATCTCCCTGGTTCGTATGCCCCATTTGCGCGTCCTAGGGCAACGTAGCGCCCAGCAGTTCAAAAGCCCGGTCCACGTCCAGAGCAGTCAGGGCCTCGCCCATCGTCAGCCCCAGCTGGGTTGCCGTGATGGCCACGTTGGCGCGCATCCCGGCCAGTACCGCGCGACCGCCCATCAAGCCCACCATATCCACGGTTTCGGCGATGGTCCGCGCAAAGAACGAGTCCAGGGTCTGTACGGTGGAAATGTCCAGCACCAAGCCCCTGCATTCATGCCGTGCCATGGCTTCCAGCACCTTCTCCTGGAGCGCCGAGATGGTCTGGTCGTCCGGGTCCGGCGGCACCGTGACCAGCAGGAGATCGCGCAGCTTGATGACGGAAATGTTTTCGATCGTCATGTCCGCGCCCTTAGCGACTGCCGTTCGCGGCAACGATTTGCAGATTCAGCTTGTCCAGGGCGACTCGCAGTCCAGCCGCCAGGGAGGAGCGTGTGGTAATGCTGGACAGGTCGATACCCAGATGGACGAGGGTTTGGGCGATAGCCGGCCGCACTCCGGTCAGGACCACTTGCGCTCCCAGCAGACGCACGGCACTGATGGTCTCGATCAGGTGCTGTGCCGTTTGCGTGTCGATGGTCGGCACGCCCATGATATCAACCAGAGCCATGGACGAATTGGTCTCCACGATGCGCGCCAGGAGTCGCTCCATGAACTGCTGCGTGCGCTGACTGTCCAGCGAGCCGATCAAGGGAGCGACGACTACCCCTTGCCAGACCTGCATCACGGGGGTCGATAGTTCCATGATTTCCCGCGACTGCGCGCGCAGCTGTTCTTCAGTCGCTTTGCGTTCCGTCAGATCGCGCGTCACTTTTCCATAGCCGCGCAGCGTGCCGTCCTTGTCGCGCAAGGCGGTGATGACAATGCTGGCCCAGAATTTGGTTCCGTCCTTTCGCACGCGCCAGCCTTCGTCCTCGAAGCGTCCCTCCTTGGCTGCCATTCTTAACTCCTGCTGAGGCACACCGCGCTGTACGACATCGACGGGATAGAAGCAGGCGAAGTCCTTGCCCAGGATTTCCTCAGCGCGAAAGCCCTTTATGCGTTCAGCACCGCGGTTCCAGCTGTTAACGCGTCCCGCAGTATCGATCATGACAATGGCGTAGTCAGTAACGCTATCCACGAACAGGCGAAAACTCTCGTCGGTGCCAAGCACGGGGGTCGGGTTGTTCGAGTCTGAATTCGTTTGCTTTGCCATTGGATTCTCCCTTGAATGTTCGTTGAAATAGACCTGCTGTCACATCCGCCAGAACGTATTTTCAGACTCCGCATACAGCTTTCAGTATATCTGAGAGTTGACATCCCTTTCCCCAGCTCGCAATTGAATATTAACCTCAAGATTACTATTGACGTTACCGGCCAGTGCGAACGACGATGCAGGTACAGTGACTGAGATGCTCCTGTGCTTCAAAGCAGCAGGTAAGCCTGGTCGTTGAACGACCGCTTCCAGGAAAGTTGAATCCGCAGCACAACTGAGACATACAGCTAAGCTAACGCCCAATCTGCTGCTTCATTATCCTTTGCGCCGCATCATGCGAAAAGGATATCAATAACGGATTGCGGATAGGCTTATTTTTCGACTGGTTTGCGCGCGACCAGTCCTATCAGCGCCGAGCATCCTTTGTGAGCAATCCCTTCTTCGAGGTCGTCTTCATATTCGACGAGTTCTTCGATGAACCAATCGGAGAAGGCGGTTCGTAGCAAGTCAACGGTATAGAGGTTTTCAATCGCGGAAGGGCCGCCGGTGCCGTATTCAAGCTGCTTTGGCGTATAGCCCTGCAACAGAATGCGGCCGCCGGGACGCGTTGCCCGTTTCATCGCAGAAAACTGATGCCTGCGTTCAGCCGGTGTGGCGAACTGGATGAAAATCCCTACTACCCAGTCGAATGCATTGACGAGTTCGGCAGGCGGCCAATCGGCATGCAGTACGTCGGCAATGAGAAAGCGCACGTCGACATGCCTGCCCAGCGCCAGTTTCTTCGCCTTTTCCACGGCGATGGCCGAAACTTCGACGGCGGTGACATGCAGCCCCTGTTCGGCCAGCCACACGGAATTACGCCCCTCGCCGTCCGCAATCGAGAGCGCGTTCCGTCCCGATTGCAGCAGCCCGCCGCGATGGCGGAGAAAGCGATTGGGTTCGGTGCCGAAGAGATAGCCTTCTCCCGCCTCGCGGTAGCGGGAGCTCCACGTTTCTTCCTGATTCATCTTAAAAACGGCAAAAGCAAGCCACAGAGGTCGCAGAGATCACAGAGAAAAGCCTTCAAACCCAATCTCCCCACGCTCAACAGTTGGGTAAGTGAGGCAATGGCAACAACCTTCTGTTTTTCCTCTGTGCACTCTGTGTCCTTTGTGGCTAACTACTTTTTCTAGATTTATCAATTCCCCGGTTTCGCGCCGAGCTTCTGCATGATTTTCTCCATCATGCACCAGCGCGTGAGGCCGCTTTGCAACAGATTGGCGCCGACGAAGGCGGTGAACCAGAGCCAGTATTTGCTCATGAACAGCGGACTTTCCGGAACGCCGAAAGCGAGCGAGAGCAGGACGAATGTGCCGGCGATAACGCGCGTGAGTTGCCAGGATGTCATGATGATTTTCTCCTTTAGTGTAAAAGAACGTAGAAAGAAGCGATTGTTTAAGTCGAGCGCAGCGAGCTAATGAGTAGCCCCGCCCTGGGGCGGGGATGGGGGCGGGGGTGGGGGGTGTTCAATTTGCCTTTGCGTATTTTCATCATTAGAGGTATGGCTAATCCTTGTATTAGCGTTAATGCGTGAACTTCCTGCGATACGCAATGTAATACAGCAGCGGAATTACCAACAGCGTCAACAGCGTTGAAACCAGGATGCCGAAGATCAGCGACACGGCGAGCCCGTTGAAAATCGGGTCGTCGAGGATGAACAGTGCGCCAAGCATAGCCGAAAAGGCGGTGAGTAGAATCGGCTGGGCGCGGGTGATCGCCGAGTTGATGACGGCCTCCTTGAACGGCGTGCCGGCTTCAACCTGCAGGTTGATAAAGTCGACGAGCAGAATCGAATTGCGCACGATGATGCCGGCCATGGCGATCATGCCGATCATCGAAGTGGCGGTGAACTGTGCGCCGAGCAGGGCGTGGCCGGGCATGACGCCGATGATGGTGAGCGGGATCGGCGCCATGATCACGAGCGGGGTGAGGTAGGAGCCGAACTGCGCCACGACCAGCAGGTAGATCAGGATCATCCCAACCGCATAGGCAGCGCCCATGTCGCGGAAAGTCTCGTAGGTGATCTGCCATTCGCCGTCCCATTTGATGGCGAACTCGCGCTGTGGATCGGCGGGCTGGTTGATGAAATATTCGCCCAGCGTGCCGCCACCGGGCACCTGGATATTGCGGATGGACGGGCGCATGGCGAAAAGGCCATAGAGCGGGCTGTCGGCGCTGCCGACGAAATCGCCCGTCACGTAGGTCACGGGCAGCAGATCCTTGTGATACAGCGGTTGCTCGCGCATCGTGTTTTCGATGCTGACCAGCTCCTGTATCGGCACCAGCTTGCCGCTGCCGCTATGCACAGTGAGCTTGAGCAGTTCGTCGAGATCGCCGCGTGCGTCAACAGGCAGGCGCAACAGTGCGGCGGCGGGGTACTTGCTAGCGTTGTGCAGGTAGGTCGCGCCTTCGCCGCTCAGCCCTGCGTACAAGGTATTCACAATGTCGGCCTGGGCGATGCCAAGCAGCGCGGCCTTGCGCCGGTCGATGACGAGTTCGCGCTTCGGCGCGGCGACGATGCTGCTGTCGTCGCTGTCGACGATGCCCGGCGTGGTATCGAATATCTTGCGCACGGCCTTGGCCACCGAGAGACGCGTGGCGTCGCCGGGGCCATACACTTCGGCGACGATGGGCGCCAGCACCGGCGGGCCGGGCGGCACTTCGACCACCTTGATGCGTGCGCCAAAAGGCGCGGCGATTTTCTGCAGGGCAGGGCGGATGCGCGCTGCGATCACATGGCTCTTGTCGTCGCGGTGATGCTTGTCGACGAGATTCACTTGAATATCACCGATATCGCCGCCGCTCCTGAGGTAATACTGGCGCACCAGGCCATTGAAGGTGATCGGTGCGGCGAGGCCGACATAAGCCTCGTAGCTCAGCGTTTCCGGCATTCTGCCGATTTCCGCGCCGAGCGCATGCAGCAGGCTGGCGGTGCGCTCCGGCGGCGTGCCGGCGGGCATGTCGATCACCACCTGGAATTCCGACTTGTTGTCGAGCGGCAGCATCTTCAACACCACGAGCTGGAATACCGGCAACGCCAGCGAAATGACGATCAGGCCGAGTACGCCGAGACCGAGCAGGCGGCGGTTGCGTTTTCCCTTGTTGTTGTCGAGGAAGGGCGAAAAAACTCTGCGAAACCAGGGCGCAGCCTTGGCAGCAATGGCATCGTCATGCTCCGTGGCATGACCGGCCGGCTTCAGCCACAGGCTCGACAGCCAGGGCGTGACGATGAAAGCCACGGCGAGCGAGATCATCATGCCCATGCTGGCGTTGATCGGAATCGGTGCCATGTAGGGCCCCATCAGCCCGCTGACAAAGGCCATCGGCAGCAGCGCGGCAATGACGGTGAAGGTGGCGAGAATGGTCGGGCCGCCGACTTCATCGACCGCGGCGGGAATGATCTCCCTAAGCGATTGGCCGTGATGCAGCTTCATGTGGCGGTGGATGTTCTCCACCACGACGATGGCATCATCGACCAGAATGCCGATGGAGAAGATCAGCGCAAACAGGGAGACGCGATTCAGCGTGAAACCCCAGGCCCAGGAGGCGAAGAGGGTTGTGGTCAGGGTAAGGATTACGGCGGCGCCGACGATCGCCGCTTCGCGGCGGCCGAGGGCGAGAAAGACCAGTACCACGACGGCGGTCGTGGCGAAGATCAGTTTCTGGATCAGCTTGGTGGCTTTTTCGTTGGCAGTGACGCCGTAGTTGCGCGTGACGTCTACCTGCACGTCGGCCGGGATGACGGAATTCTTCAGCATATCAAGCCTGGCGACCACGGCATCGGCGACATCAACGGCGTTCTGCCCCGGCTTCTTGGTGACCGTCATGGTGACGGCAGGGTATTCGCCGCCGTCCTTGCCCGTAATGGTGTGCCAGACAAAGCGTTCCGGCGCCGGCGGGCCGTCGCGGACAGCCGCCACTTCGCTCAGGAAAACCGGTCGGCCGTCATGTACGCCGACAATCAGTTCGGATACGGCGCGGGCATCGGTGAGGAAAGGCCCGGCGCCGATTTCGACGGCGGCGTTATTGCTGACCACATCGCCCAGCGAACGGCCGGAATTCGCCGAACGCAAGGCGCGCTGCAGGTCAGTCACGGCAATGCCGGCAGCACGCATGCGCGCAGAATCAAGCGCGATATTGATGGCGCGGCCGGGGCCGCCGAGTGTCGCCACTTCGCGCGTGCCTTTGACGTGCTTGAGTTCGGCCTCGATGCTGTGGGCCACTCGTTCCAGTTCGAAAGCTCCCGTATCCGGTTGTTTCGAATACAGCGTGAGCGAAACGATGGGCACATCGTCGATACCTTTCGGTTTGACAATGGGCTCGCCGACTCCCAAGCCCGCTGGCAGCCAGTCCTTGTTCGATTGGATTACGTCATGCAGCCGCACCAGCGCCTCGGTGCGTGGCACGCCGACGTCATACTCCACAGTGATGATCGCCATGCCGGGCCGCGAGACGGAGTAGACGTGCTTGACGTCCGCGATTTGCGCCAGCACCTGCTCGGCCGGCGTCGCCACCATTTGCTCCACGTCCTTGGCCGAAGCGCCGGGGAAGGGGATCATCACATTGGCCATGGTGACGTTGATCTGCGGCTCTTCCTCGCGCGGCGTGACCAACGCGGCAAAAATGCCGAGCAGCAACGCCACCAGCGCCAGCAGCGGCGTCAGTCGCGAGCCAAGAAAATAACGCGCAATGCGGCCGGAGATGCCTAATGGTTTGTTGTTGTCCATTTAAAAACCTGAACTGCAAGCCACAGAGGACACAGAGGGCACAGAGAAAACCCAGTTGGTTTGGCGATCACAGCCTTTATCAAAGAATGAAAGTACAAACCTGTGACAGCTTTTTGTCTTTCCTCTGTGATCTTTGTGTCCTCTGTGGCTAATTGTCTTTTTCATTTTCATCGCTCAGCGCTGTTTTGCGGCAGCGAGCGGATCGAGCGCTACCTTCTCTCCAGCTTCGAGGCCGGCCAGAATCTCGATGCGCTCGCCCTGGCGACGGCCGGGACGCACCTGGCGCAGCGAGGCATGGCCGGTTCCATCCACCACATACACGGCAGTCAGTTCGCTGCGCGTAATGACGGCCTTGGCGGGTACCGTGATGCGGCTCGTTGCAGCAGGTCCCTGGGTTGGCAGCAAGGCGCGTGCGAACATGCCGGGGCTTGGGTTGTCCGTTGAGGCAGGCAGGGCGATGCGTACCTGCACCATATGGCTCACCGGATCGGCAGTGGGCAGTGCAATGACATTACCCGCTGCGATGCTCAGCGTGGGATTTTTTGCGCCGGGAATCTCCACTGTGGCGGCTGCGCTTTTCAAATTCGCCAACTGGCTTTGCGGCAGGTTGACGGTGACGCGCATCACGCTTGGGTCGTAGACCGTCAGCAGCGGTTTGCCCGGCATCACCATGTCGCCGAGTTCGATCTGGGTCTCCGCCACCACGCCATTGTAGGGGGCGGTCAAGATATGCAGGCCGGTCTGTACGCCGGCTGCGGTGGCCTGTGCGATTTGCGCCTTGGCTTGCGCGGCGGCGCTCTTGTAGTCGGACTCGGCACGGTCAAGCGCGGCCTTGCTGAGGAACTTCTGTTCATAAAGCTTTTGCCGGCGTTCGAAGTCGGCCTGTGCCGCGGACAGTTGCGCCTGCGCCGCGGCGACCTGCGACTGGCTTGCCAGTGCCTGCTGGTTGGCGATGCGTTCGTCAATGCGGGCCAGTACCTGTCCGGCGTGCACCCGGTCGCCGGCCTTGACCAGCAGGGCGGTGACGCGGCCCGCGAGTTCGGCGCCGATGACGCTGCTGCGCACTGCCTCGACCACGCCCTCGGCGCTGTAGGTGTTGGCGCCGGCGCCTGCTTGCACGGTTTCCGTAGCCAGCGATTGCGCCCGAACGCCCGCTGTGAACATCAGCGCCAGCACCACTACCAACCGGCCTGCTAATACAGTTCCTCGCATGACTCACCCTCGTGTTTCGTTGTGCGCGTAAAAAAGTGCGTGACAAAATGATTTACATGGCTTACTATACAACCAATTAGTTAATTAAGCAAATAAGTTTTGCTGCGGGAGTAAACCATGAAGGGACTCGACAGGGTCGCGCTGGAACAAGTGGCGGAGTACTTCAAGTCGATGGCCGAACCGACTCGGCTGCAGTTGCTCAATGCCTTGCGCGGTGGCGAGATGACGGTGAGCGAACTGGCGGAACAGGCAGGGTCGACTGCTGCCAATGTGTCGAAACATCTGTCGCTGCTGGCCAAGAACGGCTTCGTCGAACGGCGCGGCCAGGGTACCAGCGTTTATTACCACATCACCGACCCCGACATCTATTCGCTTTGCGACCTGGTGTGCGGCCAGATCGCCAAGCGGCTGTCGGCACAAAGCAATCGGCAGGCGGCATTTCGCCGGGCCGCGAAACGCGTTTGATCAAGGAGCAGCAATGAAAGCAGTCGAATTCATTCATGGCGACACGGAACAGTTTCCGGTGAATTACCGCGATCTGACGCGTTCCATCTCGAAAAACCTCGGTACCCTGCGCAAGGATGTGCCCGATGTGATGAAAGGATTTTCCGAACTCGCCGCCGCGGCCACGCGTGACGGCGTGCTCGACAAGAAGACCAAGGAATTCATTGCCCTTGCGCTTGGCGTGGCGGCGCATTGCGATGCCTGCATCGGATTTCATGTGCAGGCACTGGTCAGGCTCGGTGCGACCAAGGCCGAGTTGGAAGAGGCGCTCGGCATGGCGGTCTACATGGGCGGCGGGCCGTCGTTGATGTATTCGGCCAATGCGCTGGCCGCTTTCGACGAGTTCTCGGCGGCGCCCTGAAACCGCTGAAACTGGACCTTTAATTGATGGACATTAAGGTTTTTGGCTGTGCGGCTCACCGATCATTACATCGGAGGCTTTGATTACTGCATAGACGGTTCTACCCACAACTAATTCCAGAGAATCCGCGGAGTGCTTGGTAATGACCGAGACGATTTCGCTACCGCCGGGAAGCTCAATAACAACTTCTGCTTCAACTCCCCCAAGCGTAATCGACTTGACGGTACCTTTGAGCACATTTCTGGCGCTGATTTTCATGCTTGCCTCCGAAAGTAATGAAGGATGTCACTGAAGAATCTTTGCTGCGGAAAAATACGCAGTAATAAATCAGATTATTCCTACTCAGCACCATTGTCCAGTTGGAGCCTTTTCCAATGAGGCATGAGCCTGAAGCGAAGAAGCTGAAGGCTAGAGCCGTGTGGGTTTAAAAGCTAAAAGGTGCCCCTTTAACGCTTTCGACGAGTTCTCAGGGGGCAGGCTGATACCGGTTTTTCCGTTCGTGCTGAGCAGCTCGTGCAGTGAGCGTGTCGAAGGGGAAGGGGTTCTTCGGCCCGGCTGGCTCAGCTCATTTGGCCTTCAGCTCTCTCTGCAGCTGCGCGGCCTGTTCTTCGCTGATTTGACGCAATACAAGCGGAGCCTCCGTCAGCGGCATCAGCCATGAGCGTTCCGGCTTGTAGGCGACAACCACAAAATAGTGCTGCCCGGCTTCGGCCGTGAACCGAACCTCCTGCTTCCAAAGCGGCGGCTCCGGCTTCAAACTATGCAAGCCTGACTTGAGGGACAGCTTGACATATGTTTGTCTCGGCAGCCGGGCAATCTCGATGCCGTTATCGGTCACGATCTGATCGCCTGGAATCAGGGTCCAGCCGCTGTCATTGAACAAGTAAAGTTCGGCTTGCCCGCCCGCCGAGGTGCTTGCCGTGCCGGATGGCGGCGTATCCGCCGGCTCGGCGGCGAAGCTGGCGGGCGAACAAAGTATTGTTGTTAGAAGAATGAGGCGGCGAATCATCGAGGTATCCCTCCGCGGTCTGTGAAACTGGGGGAAATCGCTGCCAGCAGAATTGATAGTTACAGGCAAGTGTTGGGCAAAACTTTAAACCTGGCATGACTGGCACCCACTGATCTCAGCGACGGGCGTCAGTGTTGATGGGTAGGGAAGCCGTCATTTTCTTTCCGGAAATTCATAGTGTTTGGGAAGATCGCAAGTTTCCACAAACCAGATAGCTCTTGAGCCCCAGAAAATATTTTGCTGGGGTTGAATGCCGGGATCCCCATCCAGAGTGCCGGCAGGGACGACGACATTCTTGCCGCCTTTTACTTCCCAAGGCAGCGAAGAGCCGCAGTTTTTGCAAAAGCAGGTTGCGAAATATTTGGTTTCCGGCAACTCATATCGCCCAGCTTGATTTTGACCTCCAAGCCACCTGAACTGCGATGGCGGGACAAAAAGATTCGCTGCATGAGCGCTGCCAGTGAACTTTCTGCACCTGGAACAATGGCAATACTGAAACACCTTGAATGGTGGATCAATCTCATAAGTAACAGTTCCACACAGGCAACTACCTTTCATTTTTCAAACTCCAATGATGTGGCCAGTTGAAATGACTGCCAGCCAGATCGGCTTTCTGGACCGTACCCATGTCGCATGACTGCCAAGATAGCACAGTTAAATTCCTTTTTTGTCAAATCGCCTTTTTCGCGACTTGAATACGGTATTCTTGCCCGACCACAGTCCGGGAGAAGCCGGTACATTGTCTCAATTGAAGTCAGGGGATTTTTTTGAACCAGCCAGCAAACGCGGACAACACGCACAAGATTCTTTCCCACCTGCCCTTGTTTCAGGCGCTCAAAGCCGTGCAGTTGCAACGGATTGCCGACGGCACGAGCGAGTTGCGCTTGGAAAAGGGCGATACCCTGTTCCACAAGGGCGATCCAAGCGACGGCTTCTACGTGGTGATCTTCGGCCAGATCAAGCTGACGATCGGCTCCGCGCAGGGCAATGAGAAAGTGGTCGAGATCATCGGACAACGGCAGAGTTTCGGCGAGGCGATGATGTTTTTAGATCGTTCCTACCCGGTGACGGCGGTGGCCCTGTCTGATTCGCTGCTGCTGCATGTGAAGCGCAGTGATGTCGAATATCTGCTGAGCTCCGATCCCTCGTTTGCGCGGGGCATGCTGGCGGGACTGTCGCTACGGCTGCACTCGCTGATCAAGGATGTCGAGTCCTACACGATGCGCTCCAGCACGCAGCGCGTGCTCGGCTATCTGTTGCAGCACTGTGCGGAGGACGAAGCGCTGACGGCGGATATTGCCCTGCCGGCCTCCAAGCAGGTGGTCGCTTCGCGCCTCAATCTCACGCCGGAAACCTTTTCCCGCATCCTGAACGATCTCACCCGCGCCGGACTGATCGAAGTGCAGGGCCGCACCGTTTGCATTCCCGATCTGCGCCGGCTGCGCGAATTCGAGATCTGATCCCTGAAAAAACAGTTCACCACGGCGACACGGCGGTCACGGCGGGAAATCAATGCTTATTTACCAATAGACGGCATTTTCCCAAATGTGCGAAACCCTCCTAACTATCCTGCCTTGTGTTTTCGCCACGTCGCCGTGGTTCAAAAGGTTTTATGTTGATCAGTTGCGTGTTAGTTGCGCATAGAGCAGCGGCAGGCGCAGGCTGAGTTCTTCGGGCCGGCGCAGCAAGGTGTAACCCTGGGCGCCGAACAGGTGTGGCAGATAGCTGGCGCCCTCGCGGTCGATGGTGACGCAAAACGGGCGGATGCCCTGATGCCGCGCTTCATTCAGGCTCATCCGGCTGTCCTCGATGCCATAGCGGCCTTCGTAGAGGTCGATGTCGTGCGGCTTGCCGTCTGAAAGAATGAGAAGCAATTTCTGCCGGCAGGGTTCGCGTTGGAGCAGATCTGTGCTGTGGCGGATTGCCGCGCCGAGTCGGGTGTAGTAGCCGGGACGGATCGCCTGCACCATCCCGCGTGCGCGGTCGTCATACGACTGCGCGAAGGACTTGAGTTCCTGATAGCGCACATGGCCGCGTTTCAAAGAAGAAAATCCGCACAGCGCAAAGCGGTCACCGGTGCTGCTGAGTGCTTCGGCAAACAGCAGCAGGCTGTCGCGGATCACGTCAATCACCTTCTGCTCGTTCGAGACCCAGGCGTCGGTGGACAGGGAAAGATCGGCAAGCACGAGGCAAGCGAGGTCGCGCTCCTGCTGTACCTGCGTCAGATACAGCCGGTCGCTGTTGTCGGTGACGCCGGCCTGGCGATCGGCTTGCCGTCTGACCCAGGCGTCGATATCCGGTTCGATGCCATCGGCTTGGCCCTTGAGCCAGCGCCTGGCCGGCGCCAGACAGGCGAACTGATTGCGCAAGCGCGTCGCCTGCTGGCGCAGATACGCGGGCAGCGGCATGGCCGGGGCATGCCGCGCCTGCATCGTTTGCAGCTTGCAATAATCGCGCTTGAGTTGACGGCTCCTGTGATCCCATTCGGGCAACAGGATTCCCGGCCCCAGAGGCATATCATCTTCCGCCACAGCGGGCAGATCGAGATCGAAGCGCACCCTTGAGGCTACCCGGTCGTTGTCCTGGGCGACGCTCAACTGGTCCAGGTTCTCAGCGGCGCGTGCCGCATCGGGATCGGGGTCGTCGTCGAGGGAACGGTTGACCTTGATGTACTCGGCCCATGACAGCAGGCTTTCCGCGCGAAATATCATCAGCATGCCATTCTTGTCCTGCGGCATGTCCACGCGTTCTGCCTTGAATCGCTTGTGCGATTCCGCCGCAACAGTGCTGCCTTCGCTGTCCTGGTGTTGCAGTTTGCGCGGCGCTCCGGTTGTTCCGGGTAAAGGGTAAAGCCAGAGTGGTACCGGTTGCAGCGCTTTTGCCTTGCGTCGCTGCAAAGGCGGCAGTTGCGATACGGTGCCGGGCTCGTTCAATGCGGCTCTGATCGCGCGTTCCTGTCCGGCTTCATCCGCCGGCATGCCATCGGGATCGATCCTTTGGCTGATGCAGGCGGTAACCAGCCGGCGATAGCGGCTTTCCAGTCCTGGAAAGCGGGCCAGCGCGACGACCGTGGCGCGCTGGTTGCGCACGATCCATTCACCATCAGGCACATCGTGCGCGGCGAGCGCGGCAAGCCACAGGTAAAGGTCGCGATTCAATTCAGCATTGGGAAACAGCGCGATCCGTTCCGGCAGATTCAGGCTGGCGCCATCGATGCCTGCGAAATGCGTTTTGTCCGCGCTGCCTGCCATGCGCGCCAGCCAGGAACGGCGCGCACCGTGCCGTTCCGCTGTGGCTTGCTGCACGCGCAAGCCGGGATCGCCGCCGAGCCCGCGAAAGACAATGCCCAAGATCTTTTCCATTTGCGGCAAGGTTACCGCGGCGGAGGGATATTCCCGTATCGCGACGCGGGTGATCAGCTTGTTCCAGGCGGAGCCGACCCACTCTTCCATTTTGGTGTGATGCTTCCTAAATTCTGCAACTGACGAACAAAATGCCGTCGCCTCCGCGCCGGCGGGGACCCAGTGCCTTTGTCCGAACGCCGCTGGATTCCCGCTTCCGCGGGAATGACCGAAGGGAATCCCCGCGGGATGACGAGGGCCTTTGCAGACGCAAGTGATAATTTAAATGCACGCTACTAATCCCGGCTCCCGGTTAACGTCACCTGCGCTTCGTTGCGCTGCGCCTCTTCGTTTTCTACCCAGTGCAACAGGGATTGATGGTGGTCGCCGCGGTGTCGTTGCTGCACCGTGGCGCAGGCATCGATGCACTGCGCGCATTGCGTGCACGCGAACATCTTGTGCTTCGCGGTACGTGGCTTCAGGCGCATCGGGCACACACCCTCGCATGCCGCATAACCCGGACCACCTGACTCGTAACAGGCCACGCAGTCCGCCGCCTGTGCGCGTTTGTAGCCCACCACCATGGCGCCGCGATTGCTCATCCAGGCCAGGCTCTGGAACAGGCCGACGGCGCAGCCAAAGCGGCAAAACAGATGGCGCGCGAAAAGAAATTCCAGCGTCAGTACCGTTGTTGCGGCGCCAAGGAAAATGACCTGATTGCGCGTCGGCGCAAGATGGAACAAGTTGCTGTACACCTCCAGCGGCGGCAGCAGATAGGTGAGCAGGACAATGGCCCAGAGCGCGGCAAAGCTGATCGCGAACAGAATGGTCGGCAGCCACCAGACAGGGTTGACGGGACTGGGTGAACCATCCGGGTTGCGGGGCGGGATCGGTTGCCGGTCCCAGATGCTTTGGCGCCCGCTGGCGCGGCGCATCAGCCGGTTGATGGTTTCGACGGCGGAGAAATGCGGGCAGAGCCAGCCGCAATAGAGCCGGCCCCAGCGCCACGCAACCAGCAGGAACAGAATTGCGCCAGTCAGCAAGGGCAGGAACAGGCGCAGCAGGATGTTGAGGCTGACCTCGATACTGCCGATGCGTCCGGCCATGAAGTCATCGATGCCCAGTCGCCACGGCATGCCGAGCAGCCAGGCATGGCCGGCCGTGAGGTCGAAGCGGAAGATGTCGAACAGCGGCGCCAGAACGAACAGAATGAAAAATCCGCCCTGCCATAACAACCGCTGTCGCTGCGTGTGCTTGGCACTCGTGACAGCACGCGCAGACGCCGGCATGGCGGCTATCGGCACAATCGATATGATGCGCGGCGCATCCGTTCGACGCATATCCATTTGTTGGCTCCGCTGATGATTTGGTCCATCATAACTGGACCAAGTCGGTGCATTCCTTGATCTAGGATAATTTCCTACTGTTTAACTTGGTTATTGGCCGGACCATGCTTGGATTATTTGACCTCTATCCAGCGGGCGGCACGGCCAAGCAGGGGGAACGGCCACACTTTTCCCGCCATTGCGTGCGATAGTCCGATCAAACCGAACATGATCAATGTCGAATGCACGAGGAGGAAATACAGCAGGACGATAACCCAGGTCCATGACCAGTCGAGGCCACCGAGCGCAAGGATCACGCCGCAGGCGACGATCAGCAACGCACCACCACAAAGACTGACGACGAAGGTCTGGTCGAGATGCTGGCGCGCCAATGCGGGCGCCGTCCGCCGGTGCTTGAGCCACAGCCATGCCAGCAGCAAAAAGGCCAGGCCCGGAGCGAGCATCAGATTCACCAGATACAGCAACTCCGCATTTACCGCGAGTGCTTGCCCCGGCGCTGGCGCGCTCTCGTTCATCGCTTTATCCACCAAAGGTGGCGGTTACCAGCTCCAGCAATGCGGCGGAAACTTCGACATCGTCGGTGAGGCTTTCCGCCAACGCTGCACGGCAAGCTTCGATCGGGTCCATGCCGTCGCCAATGAGAATCGCGGCATACACCAGCAGGCGGGTGCTGGCCGCTTCTTCAAGATCGACGTTATTCAGGCTGCGCATGCTGTTGCCGAGCGCGACCAGACGCCTGGCCAGCATCGGGTCGCAGCCGGTTTCGCCAATGAGGATGGCTTCTTCCCGTTCTGCATCGGGGAAGTCGAAACGCAGGGAGACGAAGCGTTGCCGGGTGGAGGGCTTCAGGCCCTTGAGGAAATTCTGGTAGCCGGGATTGTAGGATACCACCAGCATAAAACTGTCCGGCGCATGCAGCAGCTCGCCGGTGCGGTCAATGGGCAGCGTGCGACGATGATCGGCGAGCGGGTGAATCACTACCGTGGTGTCCTTGCGCGCCTCGACCACTTCGTCCAGATAGCAGATGCCGCCTTCGCGCACAGCGCGGGTCAGCGGGCCGTCGCTCCACACGGTCTGTCCGTCCTGGATCAGGTGGCGGCCGACCAGATCGGCCGCAGTCAGGTCGTCATGGCAGGCGACGGTAAACAGCGGCAAGCCCAGACGTGCCGCCATGTAGGCGACGAAGCGCGTCTTGCCGACGCCGGTCGGCCCTTTGATCAGCACCGGCAGGCGCTTGCACCAGGCATGCTCGAACAGAGCAATCTCCTGTCCGGCGGCCTGATAGTAAGGCAAATTAGTCGTTCGCATGTCCATGGCGATAATCAAAAAAAACGGGCCCCTGGAGTCAAGGGCCCGTGGTTGGTCGATTGCCGCGCTATCAAGCCGCGGCTTTTCCTCCCTTGAAGAAACTCACCAGATAAGCCACCAAGCCGATCAGGAAAATCACGCCGGCCACTTCGCGCATCCAGTAGAACAGCGCAACCTGATCCTGTGTCGCCATATAACCGAGCGGCGTTGCCGAGACCCGTTGCAGCCAGACTTGCAGAATGCCGGCGGCGGTGAGGAACAGGGTGATGAACACCATCGACACCGTCATCAGCCAGAAGCCCCACATTTCGATGACCTGCGAACTGTTGCTGTTGGCAGCGCGACCGCGCAGCAAGGGCATGGCATAGGAGATCATGGTCAGCACCACCATGACGTAGGCGCCATAGAAGGATATATGTCCATGTGCGGCGGTAACCTGAGTGCCGTGGGTATAGAAGTTGACCGGCGCCAAGGTATGCAGGAAACCCCACACGCCGGCGCCGAGGAAGGCCATCACGCCGGTGCCCAGCGCCCACAGCGTCGCGGCGCGGTTGGGATGTTCGCGGCGGCGGCGGTTCACCATGTTGAAGGCGAACACGGTCAGCGCAAAGAACGGAAGCGGTTCCAGGGCGGAGAAGACCGAACCCCACCACTGCCAGTATTCCGGCGCGCCAATCCAGTAGTAATGGTGGCCGGTGCCGATGATGCCGGTAATGAGGGTCAGCGTGATGATCACGTAAAGCCATTTCTCGATCACTTCGCGATCTACGCCGGTCACCTTGATGAGGACGAAAGCGAGCAGCGCGCCGAGGATCAGTTCCCAGACGCCTTCCACCCAAAGATGTACCACCCACCACCAGTAGAATTTGTCGAGCACCAGGTTAGTCGGGTTGTAGAAGGAGAACAGGAAGAAAATCGCCAGACCCCACAGGCCCATCAGCAGCACGGTGGTAATTGCCGTCTTGCGTCCCTTGAGGAAAGTCATGCTGAGGTTGAACAGCATCGACAGTGCGACGATGACGATGCCGATCTTGGTGACCGTCGGTTGCTCCAGAAACTCGCGCCCCATGGTGGGCAACAGTTCGTTGTGGGTGAGCTTCGCCAGCGCCGCATAGGGGACGGTGAGATAACCGACCACAGTCAATGCCGCCGCAACAAGGAAAACCCAGAACGTCGCGATGGCCAGCTTCGGCGAATACAACTCGGTTTCCGATTCCTCGGGCACCAGATAGTAGGCGGAGCCCATGAAGCCCATCAGCAGCCAGACGATCAGGGCATTGGTGTGCACCATGCGCGCCACGTTGAAGGGAATGTGCGGGAACAGGAAATCTCCCACCACATATTGCAGGCCCATGATCAAACCGAACAGAATCTGCGCCACGAAAAGGCCAAGAGCGCCGATGAAATAGGGCTTGGCGACCGCTTGAGATTTATATTGCATTTGGATATTCCTCCTCAGCCCTCGATGTTGGGTGGCCACTTGGCCGTGTTGATCTCGGAAGCGTATTTCAGAAACGCCACCAGATCATCCAGTTCCTTGTCGCTCAGATTGAACTGCGGCATCTGTCGGCGACCGGGTACGCCGGTAGGTTGCGCCTTGATCCAGGCCTTGATGAATTCCGGTCCGCGCCGCTTGTAGACATTGCCCAATTCTGGAGCGAAATACGCCCCTTCACCCAGGAGAGTGTGGCAGCCGATGCAGTTGTTGGTCTCCCAGACATTCTTGCCGGCCGCGACCTGCGGGTTCGACAACTGGGCGCGCTGATCGCGTTGTGGTAGTTGCTTCTGTGTATTGAAAGTCAGTCCCAGAAACAGGAGGAAGCCAAACAGCGTCCCTCCGAAAAAAATGTTTCGGGCTGCCGAGGTTGAGAATTTACTTGGCATGGTTCCCCTTTCATGCAATCCTGCCGACGCGGATGCGGTCAGCTGTCTCATAATATATGAATTAGAACTATATTGCGTAATTGATCCGAATCAAGAAAATCGGGATTGAATGGCAGCGTTATCAGCAGGTGTATTGAGCGGGCTTTGGAACCGGCCTTGCCTGTGTCGCTTGTGCTGCTCGCGTAGCGTGCTATGGTCAGAAGCATGGAATTGCAGCATCTGTTATCTGGATTCGACTTTAACAAGAGGCAGACCATCATGAGCCCACCCGTCAAAATTCTCGGTATCGCCGGCAGTTTGCGCCAGCAGTCTTTCAACCGCGCCGCGTTGCGTGCCGCGCAGACCAACGTTCCCGCCGGCGTGATTCTCACTACATTCGAACTGGATGACATCCCGCTCTTCAATCAGGACAAGGAGAAGGAATTGCCGCTCGCGGTGGCGCAGATGAAACAAGCCATTCGCGAAGCCGATGCCATTCTTTTTGCTACCGCTGAATACAACTACTCCATCTCCGGCGTGTTGAAGAACGCGATTGACTGGGCCTCGCGGCCCTTTGGCGAAAGCGCCTGGAAGGGCAAGCCCGCCGCTATCATGGGCGCCTCGCCGGGACTGTTCGGTTCGGCCCGGGCGCAATACCACTTGCGCCAGGTACTGGTCGGCCTCGGCATGCCAACCGTCAACCAGCCGGAAATCATGATCGGCAGTGCCAGTGAGCGTTTCGATGCAAATGGCGTACTGACCGACGAAAAGACAAATGCGCTGATCGGAAAATTGCTGACAAGCCTGGTAACGCTGACGCTTCAGTTGAAGGCCACAACGTCCTGACTGCCAAAAGCCAGCACAGGCAGCCAGTGCTGCTCCGGCGCCGCTTATTCCAGGGTAAAACCAACCTTCAGCGTTACCTGCCAGTAGGCCACCTTCCCATTCTCCACTTCGCCGCGCGTTTCCACCACTTCGAACCAGCGAATGTTGTGCAAGGTTTCCGCTGCCTTGGCGATGGCCGTGTTGATCGCATCCTCGAGGCCCGCCCTGGAAGAGCCGGTCAGTTCGATTTTCTTGTATACGTGGTTGTTCATCTTGTTTCCCTTTTGTCATAAGTGCGCGGAGTCCGCGCCCGCAGTTGAAGTCTAGTACCAGAATGCAAACCGCGCAATTTTGCGCTGGCGTGGTTGGCCATTAACAATCTTTCTCTGTAGACTTCGCTCGCCGCAATCCCGCATTGATCCGCCCGCTTCCACTTCCATGTCTGACGCATCCTCCTGGTTTGAAATCCCCAGCCCCTTCGAGACGGCGCCCGGCTCGGTATTGCTGGCGGACCCGCCCAATGCCGGCGCGCGCAAGTTGCGGGCAATGCTGCTCGACGAAACCTATCCCAAGCCGTTTGTCATCGACGATGGCGAACTGCTGACGCTCTACTTCAACATCCGCCTGATCCAGAGCGTGATGCGGCTGAAAACGCCCAACACGCTGGAATTGCGCTACACACGCAAGATGATGTCGTTCCTGCTGTTCAACCCAAGCCCCAAGCGCATTGCGCTGATCGGCATGGGCGGCGGGTCGCTGGTCAAGTTCTGCCATCAGCGGCTGCCTTCTGCACAAGTCACCGCCATCGAACTCGACCCGGACGTGATTGCCTTTCGCGACATCTTCAAGGTGCCGCCCGACGGATCGCGCCTGCAGGTGCTACAGGCCGATGGTGCGGCATACCTGGCCAGTGCGGGCAAGGGCATCGACGTGCTGCTGGTGGATGCCTTCGACAAGATCGGCCTGGCACCGGCACTGGCAAACCGCGAGTTCTTCGAGAGCGCATTTGCCAGGCTCTCGCCCCAAGGCCAGTTCATCATCAACCTGGCCGGTGACAAGCGGCGCTTTCGCGGCCTGATTGACGAGGTGACGGACGTGTTCGACGGCCGCGTGATCGTCGTCCCCGTGCGCGGCGATGGCAATTCCGTGCTGCTGGCCTTCAAGGACGCCCGCTTCAAGCCCAACTGGCGCCTGCTCCATAGAAAAACAAAGGTGCTGCAGGACAAGTTCGGCCTCGACTTCCCCGACTACGCCAGAAAAATCGAGATCGCAGCGAAGCGGTAAGCAAAAGGGTTGGCGGGAAGAATTGCGTTGGGCGCGCTATTGCGGAAGGGGAATGGAGGCTAAAGGGTTCGGCATGGATTTGGATTTCACACCAGACTGATCTGTTCGTGCAGGCTATCCAAGGCCGCCTGTTCGCTGCGAACCCGGAAGAACGCCCCTTCCTCCTCGGCGCGCTCTGCCAGCACCTCGCAGCGCGCGAATATTTCTCCGCGCAGTTGCTGTGCCGTCCACGGCAGAAACAATTCGGCCTCGACCAGATCCCGCTGGAAAAACGCGACGATCGTCTGGTGCAGCCGCGCGATATCCTGCGGGCGCTTTGCGCTTATCACGATGCAACCGGGATACATGGCGCGCAGCGCGGCGGCGCATTCTTCTTGCGCCACGGCGTCGCCGCCACCGTTAACCTGGTCGATCTTGTTGAAGATGCGCAGGCGCGGCACGTCCTGTGCCTCGATCTCGGCCAGCACTGCGTCGGTGACCTGAAGCTGCCGCTCGAAGCCGGGGTCGCTGGCGTCGATGACGTGGAGCAGCAGCGAAGCATCGAGCGCTTCTTCGAGCGTCGACTTGAACGACGCGACCAACCCGTGCGGCAGGTTCTTGATGAAACCCACCGTGTCGCTGACCAGCACGCGCGGGACGCTTTCGGGATGGAGCGCGCGCACGGTGGTGTCGAGCGTGGCGAAGAGTTTGTTGGCGACGAACACGTCGCTGCCGGTGAGGGCGCGCATCAGGGTGGATTTGCCGGCGTTGGTGTAGCCGACCAGCGCGACGTTGGCGCCGCCCTGGCGATCCTGCCGCCGTGCGCGCTGCGTCTTGCGCTCGACCTCCATCGCCGCGATCTCCTTCTGCAGTTCGGCGATGCGGTCGCGGATCTTGCGTTTGTCCAGTTCGGTATGCGATTCGCCGGCGCCGCGCCCGCCGGTGCCGCTGCGCTGCCGCCCTTGCGGCCCGGCCAGCTTGGCCTGCTCGCGCAGGCGCGGCGCCATATAGCCGAGGCGCGCGATTTCCACCTGCGCCCGCGCGGCGGGGGAGCGCGCGTTGCGATGGAAGATTTCGAGAATGACCATGGTGCGATCCATCACCTCGCAGCCGACTTCCTTTTCGAGATTGCGCGCCTGCATCGGCGATATCTCATGGTCGACGAAAAGGATGTCGAAGTGATCGGACCCTTCGACAGGCTCAGGGCGAACGGGATTTGAATCGCCATGCTTGGGTTCACTGGCGACAAACTCGCGTATCTCTTCGCGCTTGCCGGTGCCCAGATACGCCGCCTTGTCGAAGCCGGAGCGCTTCTGCGTGAAAGTGCGGGTGACCTTGTAGCCCAATGTCTTGGCGAGATCGCTCAGTTCGGCCAGCGACGACGCGAATTCCGCGTCGCTCACGTTCGGCAGTTGCACGGCCGCCACGATGGCGTAGCGGGGCTTTTCATTGACTTCTGTTTGCATGCGAGGATGGCTACTCAGGTCGAAACGAAGGCGGATAGTACCGCCGGGGCCTGATCTGGAGAATAATTCATACCTTCGCAAAGGAGTCCTTCGATGTGCCAGCTCATGGGAATGAACTGCAATGTGCCGACCGACATCTGCTTTTCTTTCACCGGCTTCCAGGCACGCGGCGGCGCCACCGACGTCCATCGCGACGGCTGGGGCATCGCCTTTTTCGAAGGCCGCGGGGTGCGTGTCTTCCTTGATCCGCAGCCTTCCGCGGACTCGCTGGTGGCGGAGCTGGTGCGGCACTACCCGATCCGCTCGCTCAATGTCATTGCGCATATCCGCAAGGCGACGCAAGGGGAGATTGGCCTCGAAAATACGCATCCGTTCATGCGCGAATTGTGGGGCCGCTACTGGATCTTCGCCCACAACGGCAACCTGGCGGACTATGCGCCCGACTTCGACGGAAGCTTCCTGCCGGTCGGGCAGACCGACAGCGAACGAGCCTTTTGCCATCTGCTGCAGACGCTGCGCGCCCGCTTTCCGGCGGGTATGCCTGCGCGCAAGCGATTGCAGGCGGCGATAGAGGACTTTTCCGCGCAGGTGCGAGCGCTGGGCCAGTTCAACTTCCTGCTGTCGAACGGCGACAGCCTGTTCGCGCATCGTTCCACCGACCTCTACTACATCGTGCGCCAGGCCCCCTTCACCGTCGCCCACCTCAAGGATCAGGACGTCAGCATCGACTTCAGCGAAGTCACGACACAGGATGATCGCGTCGCATTGATTGCCACGCAGCCCTTGACGGATAACGAAACCTGGACGCCGTTGCCCTCAGACCGCATCGCCATGTTTGTCGACGGCGCTTTGCGAGAATCGTAACCAGAGGGAACCGCTTCTCGGCAAGACTGACCCGCTGTGGCCAAGGAAATTGCCGATCTGCAACGGCCGCTTGCGAATTTTGTGAATGCGTACTACCGCCCCACACCTGCCGTTCGCCACTTCGCAGGTCCAACGACAGGTAACTGAGTACAGCGGACGTAGGGGTAGCTCGCCCACTAAATGATTTTGAAACCAAGCCGCTCGTCAAGTGCCAAGACCAAGCTGACCAGCGCTATCGAAGCTCTGTGGGCAACGCCATCTGCTGCCACAAGAGCATGCCGCCGTGCAGGTTGGCGACTTCGGTGAAGCCCGCCTCGCGCAGGATCACGGTCGCCTGCCCGGAACGCATGCCTGAGTGGCACACGGTGATCACGGGCTGGTCGCGGGGGACTTCGTCGATCCGCCCCTTGAGTTCGCCAAGTGGTATCGAACGGGCACCGGCAATCTTCCCTAGTTGCCCGTCGATTTCCTCGGGCTGGCGTACATCCAGCACGCAGAGAGCATCGAGGTGCTGCGCCACCCACTCGGGATCGATTTCGAGCAGGCCGGCATAACTCTTGCGGACCGGCCCCCAGTCGGCCGGTTGCGGCACATTGTCATCCTCAGGTTTGCCACAGCGCAGATTGGCCGGCACTGCGATGGCGATTTGCTTGGGGTGTGGCAGGTTCATGTTCTGCATGAACCCGACGAAATCCTGTTCGTCGGCTTGGCCGCCGATACGTGGGTTGTACGCCTTTTCCTCACCGACCGAGGTGACGGTGCGGCCGCTGTAGTCGTGGGCAGGGTAGATCAGGCAATCGTCGGGTAGGCTGAAAATCTGTTCGGTTATCGAGTGAAACAGTCGGCTGGCGTTTCCCTGCTGAAAATCGCAACGCCCGGCGGCTCGGATCAGCAGGCAGTCGCCGGTGAAAGCCAGGTGGTGGTCGTCGGTGATGAAGGTCAGGCAGCCGTCGGTATGTCCCGGCGTGGCCCGGACTTCGAGGTGGCGATTACCGAAATCGACACGGTCGCCTTGATCGAGCCACATGTTGGCCTCCGGCACGGCGGCGCCATAGCGCTTTGAGATGCCGATCAGGCAGCCGGTGGCATGCTGCATCAGCCAGCTACCGGTCACGTGGTCGGCATGGCAATGGGTATCGAGAGAAGCGACCAGCGTCAGCCCGAGCTCCTGGATCAGCGCCCGGTCGCGCAGATGCTGTTCGAACACAGTGTCGATGATGACTGCTTGGCGGGTCGCCGAATCGCCCAGCAGATAGGTATAGGTGGACGACTCCGCATCGAATAGCTGCCGAAAAATCAGGTTGCCGTACATGGATGAATACCCTCCGGGGATGCGACAAACAATTGATGGGGTGAGACGCATACGACAGTTCAACCATAGCCTGCGTGTAACCCACTTTTCAAGCAGAGCGAGTTTCCCCGGTTTGGTGATTCGATCTGCGAACCAGGGAAATCGGCTTCGGACTGGATGTTCCAGATTGTCCCTGTAAATCGTCCTTCCGGCAGGTTCCGAAGTACATCGGCCAGACGGATGGCGGCTTTGTAGAGTGAGCGAAGGTCGGCAGTTGGCCGATTGTACTCATTCGCCAACACGTTCGGAAAGCGGTCATCATGAAGCGCGCCGCCAGCCAAGGGCAGGCGATGCGGTCGATCCTGGGGGCGTTGGCGGGTGATCCATTTCATCCTGCACCTCCGGCAAGCTTGATGACGAGGCCGATCAGTGCGCAGGCGCCGATCACATGGACCACGTTGCGCTGATAGCGGAACAGCGCCACGGCCGCGGCGATGGCGATGAGCGCCGATATTGCATCGAAGCTTCCGGCGAAGCCCTTGGGCCACAGCACGTGATAACCAAAGAACAGCGCGAGGTTGAGTATCACGCCGACCACGGCGGCGGTGATGGCGGTGAGCGGCGCGGTGAACTTGAGATCGTTGTGCGTGGTTTCGATCAACGGGCCGCCGGCGAAAATGAACAGGAAGGAAGGCATGAAGGTGAACCACGTCACCAGCGAAGCCGCCACCGCGCCGGCGAGGAACTGACTATTGGGGCCGAACACCGCCTTGACATAACCGCCGACGAAGCCGACAAAGGTCACCACCATGATCAGCGGTCCCGGCGTGGTTTCACCCAGCGCGAGGCCGTCGATCATCTGCGTTGGCGTGAGCCAGCCGTATTGACCAGCGGCGCCCTGATAGACGTAGGGCAGCACGGCATAGGCCCCGCCAAAGGTGAGCAGCGCGGCCTTGGTGAAGAACCAGCCCATCTGCGTCAGCGTGTGCTGCCAGCCGCAGGCGGCTGTCAGCAATGCCATCGGGATCAACCATAACAGCGCACCGACGACGGCGATTTGCGCGAGGCGGAAATAAGAGAAGAGCGCGTGTTGCGGTGTCGGCGTGTCGTCGCCGATCAATGCGAGGCCATAGGATTTTTTTGCCGCGGCATGGCTGCCGCTGGCAGAGAACTTGGCAGGAGTGATATGCCCGCCGACGTAACCGATCAGCGCGGCCACGGCCACGATGGCGGGGAAGGGCGCATTGAGCGCGAAGATGGCAACGAAGGCCGCCGCCGCAATGGCCCACAGCAGGCTGTTCTTCAAGGCGCGCGAACCGATGCGGTGCGTCGCGTGAATGACGATGGCCGTCACCGCAGGCTTGATGCCATAGAACATTCCGGCTATCAGCGGCACCTCACCAAAGGCGATGTAGATCCATGACAGCGCGATCAGGATGAACAGTGAAGGCAGCACGAACAGGCCGCCGGCGACGATGCCGCCCCAGGTGCGATGCATCAACCAGCCGATGTAGGCCGCGAGTTGTGTCGCCTCGGGGCCGGGCAGCACCATGCAGTAATTCAGTGCATGCAGGAAGCGCCGCTCGGAAATCCAGCGCCGGCGCTCGACCAGTTCCTGATGCATGATCGCGATCTGTCCCGCCGGGCCGCCGAAGCTGATGAAGCCGAGCTTGAGCCAGAAGCGGAAGGCTTCGGCAAATGAAACCATCTTGGGAGTTTGTGTGTTCTTGTTCATTCCTGTTGTAATTGGTCTGCGGTGAGATTGATCGCTAGAATCGCCAGCAGCAAGGCGATACCGGGGAAGAAGCTGATCCAGTAGTTGCCCGACATCAGGTACTGGAAACCGTTGGCGATGAGCAGTCCGAGCGAAGGCTCGGTGACCGGTGCGCCGAGGCCGAGGAAGGACAGTGTGGCTTCGAGCGATATCGCCGCCGCGAGTTGCAGGGGCAAGAGGGCGAGCAGCGGCGGCAGGCAGTTGGGCAGCAGGTGGCGCAGCAGGATGCGCGGCGTCGACAGGCCGAGCAGGGTCGCCGCCTCGATGTAGTCCTTCTTTCGCTCGACCAGCGCCACGGCGCGCATGGTGCGGGCGAAATAGGCCCACTGCACGGCGGCCAGCGCGATCACGATCTTGCCCAGCCCCGGCCCGCTCAATGCAAGCAGCATCAGCGCGATGAGGATCGAGGGGAAGGAGAGTTGCAGATCGGCGAGACGCATCAGCAGCGCGTCAATGCGTTTGCCATACCAGGCGGCACACAGGCCAAGCAGGCCGCCGATGAGGAAGGCGCTGCCGCTGCCGGCAATACCTACACCCAGGCTGATGCGCAAGCCGTAAATAATTGCCGAGAACAGGTCGCGCCCCTGTTCGTCGCTGCCGAGCAGGTACAGCATGTGCGATGCGCTGCTGCGGCTGCCGGGCGGCAGCCGTGCATCGAGGATGTCGAGTTGCGCGAGGTCATAAGGATTTGTCGGCGCCAGCCACGGTGCGCCGAGTGCGACGATGGCGAGCAAGGCGAGCAGGACATGAAATGGCCGTGGGTTTCGCGCGAACTTAAGGAAACGCCAATTAAGTATCCCACCGTTCGGGTTGAGCCCTTTGGCTTCGCTCAGGACAGGCCTGTCGAAACCCGCTTCTGGTGCGGCTTGCGCTTCGACCGGCTCAGCGCGAACGGACTTGCTCGGCGTTTCCTTAAGCATGTCCGCTGTCCTCGTTCAGCTTGATGCGCGGATCGAGCAGCGTGTAAATGATATCGACGCCGAGATTGATGGCGACGAACAGCGTCGTCGTCACCAGCAGGTAGGCCACCACGACCGGTCGGTCGAGCGCGTTGATGGAATCGATCAGCAGCTTGCCCATGCCCGGCCAGCCGAAGACGGTTTCGGTGACCACGGCGAAGGCGATCAGCGAACCGAACTCCAGCCCCATCAGCGTGACTAGCGGGATAGCGATGTTTTTCAGCACATGTACGCCGACGATGCGCGATTGCGCCAAACCGCGGGCGCGGGCAAAGCGCACGTAGTCGCGGCCGAGGGCATCCGCCGCGCCGGCACGGACGACGCGGATCATCAGCGCAGTGTTGAACAGCGCCAGATTGATCGCGGGCAGCAACAGATGCTTCCAGCCTTCGATAGAGAGAAAGGACACGGGAATGCCGAGCAGTGTTTGTCCGGCGACGCGGCCGCCCGGCGGCAGCCAGCCCAGTTGCACCGCGAACAGCAGGATCAGGAGCAGGCCGACCCAGAAGGTCGGCAGCGAAAAACCGAGCATGGAAAGCAGCGCAACGCCACGGCTGAATATGCCACCAGGATGTACGGCAAGGCGCAAGCCGAGCGGTACGCCAAGGCCGACGGCGATCAGCAACGCCACGCTGGCCAGTTCCAGCGTCGCCGGCAGGCGCTCCGCGATCAGGTCAAGCACCGGGGCGCCCTGCACGAAAGAGCGGCCCAGATCGCCGCTGGCCGCGCGTTCGACGAACAGCAGGTATTGCCGCCAAAGCGGCTGGTCGAGCCCGAGCGCATGCGTGGTGCGGGCGATATCGTCGGCGCTGGCCTGCGGATCGATCAGCAGTTCCACCGGGTTGCCGATGAGGTGGATGGCGCAAAACACCAGCAGCGACACCGCCATCAGCACGAAGGCGGCATGGAGGCAGCGGCGCAGAAGGAATGCCATGGTTATCCTTGAAAAAGGCAATTAGCCACAGAGGACACAGAGGGCACAGAGAATACAGAGGAAAGGCAAAATCCAGGCATTCGGATGATCGGTGTAAACATTGCCAGTAGTGCGATACATTGATATTGAAACATCAATTCATAGCCGTCATCCCACGGGGATTCCCTTCGGTCATTCCGGACGCCGCGTCGTGAGCCGAAGCCCCGGGCTTGACCCGGGGGGCGAGCCGGAATCCAGCGACTTTTCAAGACTCTGGATTCCCGCCTTCGCGGGAATGACGAGACTTTTTCCATATGTTCCATCAAGAGTGCAGCACTACACTTGATCGTGGGTTTTTCTCTGTGTCCTCTGTGGCCAAGTTTTATTCTTTACGGAACTGCTGCGCGAAGGTGAATTCGTCGACGCGCGGCGTGTAGCGCAGGCCTTTCTTCATGGCCCAGCTCACGATCTGGTGGTGCAGCGGAATGATGGCTACGTCATTGATGGCGCGGGTTGCGGCTTCCACATCCAGTTTTGCACGCTTGCCCTGATCGGTTTCGGCCAGGGCCTGGTTGATGGTCGCATCGACGTCGCGATTGCTGTAGCCGCTCCAGTTCCAGGTACCGGCGCCAGTATTCGTGTCCGGTGTGCAGACGATGTTGCGCAGGGCGAGGTCGCTGGCGAGGGAGCCCCAGCCGAGCAGGCCGACGCTGTAGGCGCCCGCGCGCAGCTTGCCGAAATAGACGGCGAGCGGCAGGGTGACGACCCTGCTGCGAATGCCGATGCGGGAATAGAACTGCGCAATGGTTTGCAGCACCTGGCCATCGTTGATGTAGCGGTTGTTGGGGCCGTGCAGGACGAGGTCGAAGCCGCCGGCATATCCGGCTTCGGCCAGCAGGCGCTTGGCGCCCTCGGGATCATAGGCGGTGGGCTGCAGGGCGTCGGCATGGCCGAAGATGCCCGGCGCTACCAGGTCGGCGGCGGGGATGCCCAATCCTTCCAGCGTATGCTCCACGAGTGCGTTGCGGTTGATGGCCTTCGCCATGGCCAGCCGCACGCGTTTGTCCTGCAAGGGGTTGCGCGTGAGCGGCTTGCCATGGCTGTCGCTGATGTCGGGCGTCACGCCGCGGCCCTGGTCGAGTTGCAGGAACAGGGTGCGCCACGAGACGCGTTGCTCGATGCGAAACCGCGCATCGTGCTTGAGCCGTTGCAAGTCGGCGACGGGAACGGCTTCGATGGCGTCGGTCTGCCCGGCCAGCAGGGACGCAAGCCGCGTCGCATCGTTGGTCTGGATGCGGAAGGTCACCTTGTCCCAGGCGGGTTTCGTCCCCCAGTAATGCTCGTTGCGTGCCATCTCGATACTCTCGCCGCGACGGAAGGCGACGAAGCGGTAAGGCCCGCTGCCGACAATGGCTTTGCCGCTGTTGAAGTCCTCGCTGGTGGCGCTGGCCGCCGCGCGTCTGGAGACGATGAAGACCGAGGCAAGATTCAACGGCAGCGGGCCGTAGGGCTGCGCCGTGACGATTTGCAGCGTATCGGCGTCGATGACGCGTTTGCTCTTGATGGGCTTGGTGAAGGAGGTAAATGGGCCGGGACTGTTGACGATGGCCGCCGGGCGATCGAGCGAAAACAGCACATCGTCGAGGGTGAGATCGGAGCCGTCGCTGAATTTCACGCCACGGCGCAACTTGAATTCCCAGGTCGTGGGATTGATGGTTCGCCACGATTCGGCGAGACCCGGAATCAAATGCCCATCGGCATCCACTTCGACCAGCGTATCGAAGAAGTGGCTGGCGACGGCATTGTTCGAGGCGACGTTGAGGTAGTGCGGATCTAGCGAGGAGACATCGGCCGCAAGTCCGATCGACAGGTCCGCGGCACCCGTGCCGGCGCAGGTGAACAGCAGCAGCAAAAACAGAAAACGGTGCGGACGCATTTATTCCAGCGCCGCGATGATTTTCGCGGCCAACTGTTCGAGTTTTGCACTGTCTTCCAGTACCGTCGCATGGAAGCGCATGAGTTCGCCTTCGCGGCGCGGTATGACATGAAAATGCACATGCGGTACGCTCTGCATGGCGGCGGCGCCATTGGCTTGTGCGATCAGCACGCCCGGCACATTCAGGGCCTTGCGTACCGCCGTGGCGATTTTTTGCGTGGTCAGAATGGTGGCCGTCAGGCTGGCGGGCGACAGCTCGAAAATCATGGCGGCGCCTTCCTTGGGGATCACCAGCGCGTGCCCCTCGGTTTGCGGCATGATGTCCATGAAGGACATCGTTTGTTCATCTTCGTAAAGCTTGATGCAGGGCAGTTCGCCGCGCAGGATTCGGGCAAAAATATTTTGCGGATCGTAGGACATGGCAATCGGCCTTGGCGGTAAGGTTGTAAAGTATCGCTATGTTTGTGCAGCCTGCTGACCGGTAAATGATACTTACTCAGGAGGACGTCATGACGAGCTACTCGGCATTCTATCGGCAATCCATTGAACAGCCCGATGCATTCTGGACAGAGGAAGCCAGGCTGGTTGATTGGTACAAGCCCTTCCATCAGGTCTGCGATTATTCGCGGCCGCCCTTTGCCAAGTGGTTCGTCGGTGGCGAGACCAATCTTTGTCATAACGCCGTAGACCGCCATGCCGCTGCACGGCCGCATGATGCGGCCCTGATTTATGTTTCCACCGAGACCGGCCACGAGATTACCTATTCCTTCGCCGAATTGAAGGCCGAGGTGATGTGCATGGCGGCGATCATGCAGTCGCTCGGCGTCGGCCGCGGCGACCGTGTGCTGATCTACATGCCGATGATTCCCGAAGCGGCCTTTGCCATGCTCGCCTGCGCGCGCATCGGTGCCGTGCACTCCGTGGTCTTCGGCGGCTTTGCTCCGCACTCGCTGGCGCTGCGCATCGACGACGCGCAGCCGATGCTGATCGTGTCGGCGGAAGCCGGCATTCGCAATGGCAAGGAGATCCCCTACAAGCATCTGCTCGACGAGGCGATCGAACTGTCGCAGATGCCGCCCAACCGCGTGCTGATGATTGACCGCGGTCTGCACAAGGGCTGGAACAAGGTGGCGGGGCGCGATGTCGACTACGAAACGCTGCGCGCCGAACATCGCTATGCCGAGGTGCCAGTGACCTGGCTCGAATCCTCGGAGCCTTCCTATATTCTTTATACCTCCGGCACCACGGGCAAGCCCAAGGGCGTGCAGCGCGACACCGGCGGCTACTGCGTGGCCCTGGCCTCGTCGATGAAGCGCATCTATTGCGGTGAGGCGGGTGAGACCATGTTCACTACCTCCGACATCGGCTGGGTGGTGGGCCATTCCTACATCGTCTATGGGCCGCTCATTGCCGGCATGGCGACCATCATGTACGAAGGATTGCCGATCAACCCAGACCCCGGTATCTGGTGGCGGCTGGTGGAGAAATACAGGGTCAGCGTGATGTTCTCCTCGCCGACGGCGATCCGGGTCTTGAAGAAGCACGACCCGGCCTGGCTGAAGAAGAGCGATCTCTCCAGCCTGAAGCATCTTTTCCTCGCCGGAGAGCCGCTCGACCAGCCGACGCACGAATGGATCATGAGCGGACTGGACCGGCCGGTGATCGACAATTACTGGCAGACCGAGACCGGCTGGCCGATCCTGTCATCGGTGCATGGGGTGGAAAAGACGGAGATTCGCTACGGCACGCCGGCGTTTGCGGTCTACGGCTACAAGCTCAAGATCTTCCGCGAAGACGGCACCGAATGCGATGCCAATGAAAAGGGCATAGTCGGCATCGAGCCGCCGCTGCCGCCGGGATGCCTGTCGACCGTGTGGGGCGACGACGAGCGTTTTGTGCGCACCTATTTCAGTCTTTTCAAGGAACCTCTCGTGTATTCCTCCTTCGACTGGGGCATTCGCGATGAGGACGGCTACCATTACATCCTCGGCCGTACCGATGACGTCATCAATGTCGCCGGGCACCGGCTCGGCACGCGCGAGATCGAGGAGGCGATCCAGTCGCACCCGGCCATCGCCGAAGTGGCCGTGGTCGGCGTCAAGGACGAGGTCAAGGGCCAGATGCCAGTCGCTTTCGCCGTGGTCAGGGACGCCGCGCGAATAGCGACAGCGGAACTGTGCAAGGCGCTGGAAAAGGAAGTCATGCTGGCTGTCGACGCCACCCTCGGCGCCATCGGCCGCCCGAGCCGGGTGCATTTCGTCGGCGGCCTGCCCAAGACCCGTTCCGGCAAGATGCTGCGCCGCTCGATACAGGCCATTGCCGAAGGGCGCGATCCCGGCGACCTGAGCACACTCGATGATCCGAATACCCTGGCCAACATCAAGGCGCTGCTCGGATGATTTAGTTTTTGACTTGAGGCGCGTTTCACGTAAAATGCGCGCCTTCTTCGCAGGCGCGTAGCTCAGCTGGTTAGAGCACCACCTTGACATGGTGGGGGTCGTTGGTTCGAGTCCAATCGCGCCTACCAATTTTTCCGCTTAATCATGCGGTTCTTCGGTGAAATTGGTAATATAACTACGGCATGGAAAAGTGGCTGAAAACGGCTACAAAATGCCACAGTGGGCCACAATTTAGGCCATAGCACGGCGCGCATCCCATGTGGAGTTATTGGCATAACTGGCCAGTTATTCAAACGCGAGGAGGGCGTATCCGCACAACTCCACAAGCAATCTCCCGCCTCTGGCCTCATAGGGATCGATCGTGGGGCCTTTCTTTCTGTGGATATGCCAATAAATATTTTTGCGTCCAGTTTGGGAAAAGGCGAAGGTATCAAATGGCAGGTTCCGCCCCATTGCTGCCGGTCACCTCTAAGAGAAGCAGACTTTCAACATAGAAGTCACCGGCGCTGCGCGGCTTTATCGCGCAGCGCCCGTGTGGACTGCCGGGTTATGCAGCACGTTGAGTTACCTCGACGTACACGACTTCAAAGCACGGCGGAAGCGAGACAATGTTCAGCGAGTTACGCGCGAACGAGTTTTCATAGAGCCGGACGATTGGTCCGGTTGCAGAATGCCGAAGGTGTCCGACGGCGCTGAAGGAAGTATTGTGGTCGTCGCGGAGCAAGGAATTGCGACCGTGGTACGAATCTACGATTCGACTGTCTTTGAGTTCCACTGTCATTTCGCCGTACATAGCTGCGATGAAATCATGCTGCTCAGTGCCGAAAAGCTGCATTGGATCGAGATTGTTGTAAACCAAAAGGATGCTAGGTGCCCCGTGCTTTGCGCCCACCTGAATCTGCTTCCGTGAGTCAAGAATTTTCTGTCGGATGTGCGCCCCGACGGTCCTTGAACTGACCCCTCCCGACATCTTGAAATTGTCGTCTTCGTCAATTTGCTTAACTTCAAAATAAAAACTTTGGCCATTCAATGAAACGATATAGTCAGGCGTCCGAGTCTTTTCAACGGGGACTCTCTTCCACGATACCGCATGGCTATCGCAGAACGATTCGAAAATGTCTTCAGCCTCGGGCTTAGAAGTCATAGCTGCAAATTTCGCTCAATAACGAGCGCTCTCGCGCAGCGCCCATCGACCGAACCTCGATGAATTTGCGTCATGCCGATTTTTTGGTTTGAACACGTCTGGTCATGTGGGCTGTCGCCTCTGGAAGCCAGCCATTTCTTTGTGCTGTAGCCCATGCGCTCTGATTCGCACCAAACCACTCCATAACACCCGTGAAGAGGCGAGCGTCCTCTAGCACACGCTCTTTCGTCCAGTAGCCTTTGGGCTTCTGCAATTGCGCCATGTGGCTCGTAGCCTCTTCCTTCCATCCATTGACACAAGCTACTTGATAGGCGGCATTGCCGCATGCTTTCCAATCCCTGATACAACCGTATTTCAAGGCGTCTACTAAAATGGCTTCTTTCGTCCAGATACCAAGCGACGCCAATATCTTTTTCTCATTCTCTGTAAGTGCATGTTTTGTCCACTTAAGTGGTTTGCCCTTCATGGCTGCAATGTCAGTCAGTTTGCTAATGATCGCTGACTCAATCTCTTTGACTTTGGAGCAATCCAGCTCCAAATAATGAAGCCCAATCCTTTCGGCGTAAGACCTCTTTAGTGCATCACGTCTCTGCTGCCCCGCCAAGTTCTTGCGATACATGCTGGTTTTCGAAGTCTCGAAATGCTGCCGACCTTGAAATTCAATCACAAGCCGAAAGGTCGGTAGGTAGAAGTCGAACGGAAGATGCTTCTTATCTCTTAAGTCACCGAACCTCTTTTGATATTCAAAGGCAATATCATGCTGGAGCAAGAAGGAATACATAGTGTGCTCGCCATGGGAAACTATCTTAACCATGTGTGCTGTGGCATCCTTTATCCAGCCATTTCTCTTCGCCGCATCATAGGCGTCACCAGCAACCAAACTCCATGCGGCGACTGTTGAGAAGCCAAGCGCGCTTTCGATAACTCGCTCCTTCGTCCAATATCCTGAGGGCAGTCTTTCACGCGTCATATGGGCGCAGCAATCTTCCAGCCATCCCCGCGCGCTAGCCGTCGCATAAGCACTTGCGTTCGCTTTCTTCCAATCCGCCGGCGTCTGGTACTGCTGTGAATTTTCCTTGAGACGCAGCAGCGTCCAGTAACCCATAGGTACTTTCGGGCTAGTCATGTGAGAGCAAGCCTCGGCGAGCCATCCATTCCGTTGGGCCGATGTAAAAGCACCTCCACTGGCTCTTGCCCATTCAGCTTTGTAGCGGTACTTTTTGGCATCCACGAGAACGTTCTCTTTCATTGCCCAGAACCCCCGTTGGATATACTTCTTACTCACGACTGCCCTCTACTTCCACCAACAAGTATGTGTTTCGCCGCTCCGTTACCCTCACTTCGCGCTCTTGCCGCATAACGTTTGAGTTAGAGCGCATCGGCTGCATGCCATTGCTCCAAAAGTTGTTTGGATACTTGCGCAACGTAGTCCATTGACACGCCATGCTTCTGAACGAAGGCCGTGGTTTCTGCATCAATGAACTTGAGCAATGCAAGAGATTCATCGGCCATGGCTTCGAGCCTTGCAAGGAGAGCGACCATTGCTTTGCCATTGTGAATTACGTTGCGACTGTCAGCGCGAGAGCGATGCACCAGCCAGTTTCTTTCGGAAAGAAGTTTCGTGAATCGTTTTTCAATTTCAGGCGACACGAGACCAGCCTTGGCAATTTGATGCAGCGTGGTTCCGAACGTCTTGCCTTGTGCCTTCTCAACAAGATCGTTCCCTTCCGCGAGGCCCATGCCTTTTTTGGCCTGCGCAAGTAAGACAAAGTAGCTAGCGGTGACGCCCTCCAATTCTTGGAGTTGCCACAAGGCAAAGCCGATGCTTTGAGTAACTGTGGCCAGACGATCAGCCTTCTCGAATTGTTCGGCAAGAGTGGTCATGCGCTCTAACAGTGTTTACACGGACACTGAGGCCGTATAACAATTGATATTGATGACGTCGAAAACTCTGTGCTAAGTGCATCATTGTCAATTACTTGGCATTCTTGCCGTCAGTATAACAACTCCAATATACCGGACAGCTGTGGATAAATTGGAAGGGGTTGTGTGAGGCTGAATGACAGCTCTCTGGAAGTCTGGGCGACGACTGCTTCTGGCCGTTTTGCGACATTCGTAATTCTAAAACAATATCTTGTTTTCATTATTCGGATTTCAGGCGTTACCCGTGAGAATGGGATCATGAATGCTATCCGCAGACAAATTGGCTAAATCCGCTCCTGCACCGGCATATCAACCATAGCGCCCACCCGTGACATGCAGCACCTCGCCGCTAATGAAGCCGGCGCGCTCGCTGGCCAGAAACACCACGGCATCGGCGATGTCTTCGGGCTGCCCCACGCGTTTGATTGACTGCATCTTCATGGCTTGTTCCTTGATGGTCTCGTAGGTGGGCAGCGTCTGCACCATCTCCGTTTCGATGACTCCAGGCGCGATGCAGTTGACCGTAACGCCGAAGCGGCCTTCCTCCTTCGCCAGCGCCTTTGCCATGCCAATCAGGCCAGCCTTGGCGGCCGAGTAATTGGCCTGCGTCGGGCTGCCCAGGTGCGCGCGCGAACTGATGTTGATTACGCGCCCCCAGCCCTGCTTGATCATGTGCGGCATCACGGCTTTGGTCGCGAGGAATGCGCCCTTGAGCATCACATAGATCACCAGATCCCAGTCTTCCTCGCTCATCTTGACGAGGTAATTGTCGCGCGGGAAACCGGCGTTGTTGACCAGGATGTGCACGCCGCCGAAGGTGGCGACGGTTTCGTCGACCAGCCGCTGTACGTCGGCGGCCTTGGTGATATCGCCAATCACGCAGTGCGACAAAAGGCCCTCGGCACGCAGCTTCGCTGCGGTTGCTTCGGCCTCTGCGCGCAGGATGTCGGCGACGACGACCTTCGCTCCTTCCTGGGCAAGCCGTCTTGCGGTGGCTGCCCCCAGGCCGCGGCCCGAACCCGTGACGATCGCAACCTTGTCCTTTAATCCCAAATCCATATTCGATTCCTTCTGTGCCAGTGCATATCCATACGCGTGTTGTGCTATTGTCCGCGGCGAAATAATCTTTCCGTCGCCCCGGCGTTTGGGTTAACTTGTCAACGCTATTCTATTGGTCTAATAGAGGTAACTATGATCGAACTTCACTCTACCCCCACGCCAAACGGCCAAAAGGTCATGATCTTTCTCGAGGAGAGCGGACTCGAATGGAGACATATTGATGTCAATATCCGCTTGGGCGAACAGTTTGGTCCAGAACACCTGAAGCTAAACCCGAACAACAAAATCCCCGCCATCGTGGACCTTGAAGGCCCAGGCGGCGGTCCTTATGCAATGATGGAGTCCGGTGCGATTTTGATCTATCTCGCAGAGAAAACAGGCAAATTCCTGCCCAAGGATGCGCGTAAGCGGTATGACACGCTGCAATGGCTTATGTTTCAGATGGCGCATATCGGCCCGATGTTCGGTCAGGCCAACCACTTTAACAACTACGCAACCGAAAACATTCAATACGCCAAAGATCGCTATAACAGTGAATCGGTACGGCTGTATCGGGTGCTCGATAACCGTCTTAGCAACAGCAAATGGATTGGCTGTGATGAATACACCATTGCCGATATGGCTACGTATCCGTGGGCCAAGGGGCATAAGGACCGAGGCATAGACAAGGCTGCTTTTCCGCACTTCATTCGCTGGTTTGAGTCCATGGAAGCACGACCGGCTGTACAGCGAAACAACAAAATGGCAGCCGAGATACTCCTGCGGATGGAAAAGGATGCGGAAGGCAAAACACCCATCAACATTTTCGATACAAAGGACAACGCAGCGCGACTTACACACGCAACAAGAACCTGAACCAAGACATCCAAGCAGTTGGTAGCAGCCGTTTGTTGTAAAAATCCGGAGTGCCGGCGTTGATAACGGCAGTGGGGATAATGTTGGATTCAATGATTTTAATTATCGAGGATTGATCATGACCATATCGATGTACGAAGCCAGTGTTCCACGCTTGATAAATCTGTTGCGCAACCTGGATGCAATACTCGCCAAGGCAAAGGCCCATGCGGCGGCGAAGAAAATTGACCAGAACGCCCTTCTTTCCGCCCGGCTGTTCCCCGACATGTTTCCTTTGGTCAAGCAGGTTCAAATTGCCACTGATCATGCCAAGGGCGCCGTGGCGCGGCTTGCCGGTATCGATGTTCCCAAGTACGAAGATGCCGAACAAAGTTTCGATGAGCTTCAGGCACGTATTTCCAGGACGATCGTTTTCGTGGAATCCATCGGCGCCCGGCAGATCGATGGATCGGAGGAGCGCGAAATCCAATTCACGATTGGCGGTCATGACCTGAAGTTCACGGGCATGACTTATCTGCTCGGTTTCGCCCTGCCCAATTTCTATTTCCATTTGGTGACGGCTTACAACATCCTCCGTCACAACGGCGTGGAAATCGGAAAGCGCGATTACATAGGTAATCCGTAGATTCCTGTTGGACTTGCATTCCAGCCTGTAGATGCCGGGATTCCTGATCGGCCTGACATCAGCACTGCAATAACCAGGGCACACAGGGGTCCAGCGCGGCTACTGCGGCTGCCATGGATTCATGCAGCACCTGCTTGCGTTCCGCCCCCATGTTTCTCAACCAGATCGACAAGGTTCCTTGCGGGTGAAAATTCCATTCCGTGGGAGCGACGATGATGTAGTCGCTGGTGATTTCGCCCCGCAACGAAACTTCATGCATCAGCAAGCCCCTGGCGGTCTGTATCAGGGCGCGACCCCGCCCGGGGGCAACCGGATGCGCGCTGGCATCACCGGCTTGCAGAGATATGTTGTCGTCCTGGGCAAAAAGCAGGAGTTCCCTGAGCCGGGCGGCCTTTCTTTGTGCCAGCGGGCGATTGCGCAGCATCGAAACCAGCGCGGAATCGCACTGGCGTGCTATTGCGCCGGTTTCAGCGGCGCTGCCCTGCCAGACGGGCAGTGCGGAAAAAACGCCGTCCAGCCGGGGCCAATGGCTCAGGCTTTCGGCTGCCTCCAGCGCCGGCAGGAGGGGAACCGCCGCCGGATGCGGTTCAAAACCATGCGGTT
Source organism: Georgfuchsia toluolica (assembly GCF_907163265.1). NCBI lineage: Bacteria > Pseudomonadati > Pseudomonadota > Betaproteobacteria > Nitrosomonadales > Sterolibacteriaceae > Georgfuchsia > Georgfuchsia toluolica. The sequence continues at coordinate 1,024,626 of NZ_CAJQUM010000001.1, read as the reverse complement.
GAAACCCCCGCGCCAGAACGCCGGGTTGGGCAGTGGCCCAATCGTCAAGGGCTCCCGATGTTTCGAACGCCAGCCAGTCTCGTGGTGGCATGCCGAGCAAAGGCTCAATAAAATTCGCCAGGGCGGCAGACGGGTTCTCGGCCTGGAGGCAACGGCATCCTGCGGCGAGGAGCTGTCCATCCTCGACTCCCAGCAGATGCCACAGATGTTCCCTGGCGGATTCCCGCGCCACCTCTTCGTTGCGATGGCGGGCAATGGCTTCGCCGCGGGCGGCCTTCATAGCCAGCGATGCGGCCAGCCCGTGGGCCTTGCCGCATACGGCATACAGCAAAGGCACCATTTTCTCCACTGCGGATGCCGGCTTGTTGTCCAGCACTGTGGACACGTCAGGACGATGGCATTCCACCTGTACGCTTGCAACGCGCAAGCCGTCGGCAGACAAGGCCAGATGAAGGCGAACGAAACCCGGTTCCATGCTCATGGGATTCCGGGCAAGAAATCCGCCACGCGGGCGGGCACGGCGAGACACATCAGCGTTTCCCGCATTGCACGATCCGCTGCAGGGCGACCCAGGCCTGGCCGAGCGAAATGCCACCATCATTGGGAGGCAATTGGCGCGCAAACAGGCCGCGGCGGCCGCTATCTTCAAGCAGGACACTCAGATGACGAGTGAGAATGGCATTCAGGCAACAGCCGCCGCCGAAAGCTACTGTCCTCGCCGCCGGTGCCAGCGCAGAAATCCAGTCGACCAGGGCATGTGCCAGGGTGAGGTGAAAACGGGCCGCCGCCTCTTCGCGGCTGCCGTCCCATTCCGCCAGGCGGGCCAGCAGGGGCAACAAGGAGAGCTGGTTTTTTTCGATATGCCAGCTCTGCCCCCAAATCCTGAGCGCTCCCGAATGTCGCGCGGCGCAGCCTTCCAGCAGCATCGCGGCCTGGCCTTCGAAGCTGGTGTTGTCGCATAAGCCGAGCAGGGCGGCGGCAGCATCGAAGACCCGTCCCAGGCTGGAAGTCAGCGGCGCATTAATCCCCCGCTCCAGCAGCGTATTCAGTTGGGCGGCGGCGGGGTGGGCGGCGTACCGTAGGGCAATTTCATCGCCTCGCCCCAGGCGATGCAGCACTGCCGCCGCCATCCGCCACGGCTCGCGTGCGGCGCGGTCGCCCCCGGGCAAAGGCAAGCAGGTGAGGTGGCCGAGGCGGGCGAAACTGCCGTCGTCGTCAACGCTCAGCAATTCTCCGCCCCATGGCGTGCCGTCGCTGCCCAGGCCAACGCCATCAAGAGCGCAGCCAATCAGGGTATCGCTGACGCCATGCTCGACAGCCAGGGCGGCCAGATGGGCATGATGGTGCTGTACTTGAATGAGGGGCAGATTCCAGCGTTCGGCCAGAGCATGGGCCAGGCGGGTGGAATGGAAGTCCGGATGCAGATCGCAGGCGAGCGCTTCAGGACGAACATCAAGGATGCCGCTCAGATGCTCCACCGTCTCTTCGAGAAAGGTGCAGGTAGCGGCATTATCCAGGTCGCCAATATGCGCGGAGACGAAAGCTTCATCGCCCCTGGTGATACAGAGGGTGTTTTTCAGCGCTGCTCCCAATGCCAGCACGGAGGGACCGGAGAGAGGCAATTTGATCGGGCACGGCGTGTAGCCCCGGGCGCGGCGGAGAAAGGCCGGACCCGAGGCTGAGACGCGCATCACACTGTCGTCGCAACGGAGAAGAATGTCTCTGTCATGAAGCAGGAAGGCGTCGGCAATGCCGGACAACCTTTGCAGGGCTTCATTGTTGCCGGTCACCAGCGGTTCGCCACCGGGGTTGGCGCTGGTCATCACCAACAGCAGCGACTGCGGGTCGCGTAGCCAGTCGGTGCCTGCAGGGCGCCCCGCCGCTTCATGGAATAGCAGCCACTGGATGGGAGTGGCGGGCAGCATGGCGCCGAGCCACTGAATCCCCGGTGCGATCCCTGCCAGTTCGATGCCAGCCTTGGGCAACAGCACGACGGGTCGTGCCGGCGCTTGCAGCAAGGCCTGGGCCGCCGCGTCGCAATTGGCGAATGGCAGGAACGAAGCCGCATTAGCCGCCATGACGGCAAAAGGTTTTTCTTCGCGCGCCTTGCGCTCGCGCAGACGGGCTACGACATTGGCATTACGGGCGTCGCAGACGAGATGGAAGCCGCCCAGGCCCTTGATGGCGACAATGGCTCCCCGCTGCAGCAAATCCAGGGTCGCGACGATGGCATCGCCCGGTAACGGCCCCCCGGCGGGATTCAGCAATTGCAGTTGGGGTCCGCAGTTGGGGCAGCAGAGGGTTTCGGCATGGAATCGGCGGTTGCCGGGATCGGTGTATTCGGTCTTGCAGTCCGGACAGAGAGGGAATTCCACGAGGCTGGTATTGGCCCGGTCATAGGGGAGGCGACGGGTCAAGGTATAACGCGGGCCGCAATGGGTACAGGTGATGAAGGGGTGACGCCAGCGCCGATCGGCAGGTTTGAAAAGTTCATCCAGGCAATCGCCGCAGAGGCCTGTGTCCTGGCCGATGGCCGTGGTGACTGCGCCGCCGCCGCTTGCGGCGATGACGAAGTCCCCATGGCCGCGGGCTGGTGCCGACACTGCGCATACGTCTTCCACCCGGGCCAGGGGCGGCGCTTCCCGGCGCAGGCGGTCGATCAGGATGTCGAGTTGCCTGGTCTCTCCTTCGGCGGCAATTTCGACTCCCGCTGCGTCGTTGCGCACCCAACCGGCCAGCTCCAGTTCCCGCGCCAGTCTCCAGACGAAAGGACGAAAACCTACGCCCTGAACCAAGCCGGTGACACGAATGTGGCGGGCTTCGGTCATTCCACGAGCCGGTAGTGGCTTGCATGGGGTGCAGCGGGCTGCACCTGGCTTGCCCGGGCCAGCCCCTCATCGATCCATGCCAGCCATTCGTCCATGCCTTCTCCGCTGGTGGCCGAGGTGCGGATGATCCGCAAGGCCGGGTTCACCCGGAGCGCAAAGGCGATGGCTTTATCGACTTCGAAACTGAGGTAGGGCAACAGATCGCATTTGTTGAGCAGCATCAGGTCGGCGGCGCGGAACATATCCGGATACTTGAGCGGCTTGTCTTCGCCTTCGGTGACGGAAAGGATTACCACCTTGTGGGCTTCTCCCAGGTCGAAGGCGGCAGGGCAGACCAGATTGCCGACATTCTCGATCATCAGCACGGAGCCTTCGCGCAAGGGCAACTTTTCCATCGCGCGGCCCACCATGCTGGCATCCAGGTGGCATCCCTTGCCGGTGTTGATCTGGACGGCGGGGGCTCCGGCGGCGCGGATGCGGGCCGCGTCCTGCTCGGTCTGCTGGTCGCCTTCGATCACCGCTACCGCGTAGCGTCCGCTGAGGAGTTCGATGGTCTTGCATAGTAGCGTGGTCTTGCCGGAACCGGGGCTGGAAACCAGATTGAGGGCGAAGATGCGCTTCTCCGCCAGGATACGGCGGTTGCCTTTGGCATAGGCGTCATTCTTCGACAGGATGTCCCGCTCGACCTGCACCATGCGCGCCGGCGCAAGGCCGGGAGCATGGCTGTGCTGTGCCTGAGCGGGATGGACATGGCCCCGATGGGGCCGATAGACGAAGCCGCGGTCGCGTTGGCCTTCGCCGTCGATATGAACTTGATCGCTACCGCAGCCGCAGGTGGTACACATTTCGTCTACTCCACTTCCAGTTCCTTGACGCGCATCTCCGTCCCGCCGGTGACCTGCAACTGGTAACCGCCGCAGCGGGGACAGGCGTCGAGGCTCTCGTTCATGGGCACGGTTTCAGCGCACTCCATGCACCAGCCCTGCCCGGGCAGGGCCAGGATTTCCAGCCTGGCGCCTTCCGCAATGCTGCCCCGGGTTACGGCGTCGAAGCAAAAGCGCAAGGCTTCAGTTTCCACGGCGGCAAGCTTGCCGATTTCAAGCCAGACACCGGTTACCCGCTGGAAGCCTTCGCGCTTTCCGGCTTCATCTATCAGTTGCAGTACCCCTTCGGCGAGGGACATTTCGTGCATGGCTTGTTCTTTTCTTATAGTCACTAACAACTTCAATCATGGCAAATCGTGCGAAGAATATCGAGCGTAGCGAGCCAATCAGTCGCCTCCCCGCGAGGGGAGGATGGGAGGGGCGGGCCTTCAATTCGCCTTTCCGGCCAACTACCAAAGCTCTCCATCGAAGCCTCGCCTGTTTGGTTCCGGCTTGGCCGGTTTCCGCGCTGGCCGGTGGTAAAGAAATCCTACCACGGCAGGACGCGCCGCCCGGCCTACCAGGTATGCACGTCGCCGCCGTCCGTCGCGGCAATTTCATCCATCAGGGCCAGGGCTTGCAGCGCCTGTTCTGCTTCGATCCGTTCGAAGGCCAGTCCGCCGGCGCGTACGAGCAGGTAGTCACCGATGCTCACTTCCTCGTCCAGAAGCATCAGGCTTACCTGTCTTTGGCAACCGTAGGACTCGACGGTGGCCATTACGCCATCAAGAGCCACGATGCGGGAAGGGACGGCCATGCACATGTCAAATCACCGCAAGCGCACGGGGTTGGAGCGGGACGCCAAACGCTGCGAGTTCTTGCACCGCCATGCTGACCATTTCGGAAATTCTGGCGGCTACTGTCGGTGTCAAATCGGTACCGAGTTCCAGGTTTTCCGGTTCGATGCCGATGAGCACAATCCTGCCGGGCAGGTTGCCGGCAAATTCAAGACTGGCCAGCACATCGCAGATGCTGACCTGGTGCGGAGAAAGCTTGGCGCGAAAAAAAATCGGCACTTCTTTTCCGCTCAATTTGACCAGAGTGCCAGGCGTGCGGCCGGCCTTGACGGCATCCAGAACGACGAGAAAATCCGTGTCCGACAGCGGCCCGAGCAACTCCATCCCCGCTGTGCCGCCGTCGATCACCTCGACGTTATCGGGCAACTCGTAGGCGGCTTCCAGTGCCGCTGCGGCATGCACGCCGGCACCCTCATCGGACAAAATGGTGTTGCCGATTCCGAGAACGACGACTCTCACGCCTCTTGCTCATGTCGGGGAGCGGATGTGGCGCTCATTTCGCCCGCACCGTGATTGCCGCGCCGTTCTGGGTATCCGTCAGATGAATCGCGCAGGCGATGCATGGATCGAAGGAATGGATGGTACGCAACACTTCGAGAGGCAGTTCCGGATTGGCAATCGGATTGTCCTTCAATGACGCCTCATAAGGCCCCGGTTCATCCTTCTCGTTGCGCGGACAGGCATTCCAGGTGGAAGGAACCACGCATTGGTAATTCTTGATCTTGCCATCCCCGATGACGACCCAGTGGGACAGCACGCCGCGCGGCGCCTCGTGGAAACCGACTCCCATTTGTTCGCCTTTCGGGAATACCGGCTTGTTGAAAGTCTTCAAGTCGCCCTTGGCCATATTGGTCAGCAGGGCGGTCCATTGATCGGCCAGCATGTCGACCATCACCGCGCACCGCACCGCGCGTGCGGCATGGCGGCCGATGGTCGAGTGCAGCGCATCGACGCCGACCTTTGTCTTGGCCAGCGACGACACGGTATCCAGTGCCAGCGTGGCGTATTTTTTGGTTGGTTCATGGCCGGCGGCATACATGCAAAGGACATTGGCCAGGGGACCAACCTGGGCCGGCTTGTTATAAAAGGTCGGCGATTTGAGCCATGAATACTTGCCGTCGTCCTTGAAGTCGGTGTAGTTCGGTTTTGTCTCGCCTTTGTAAGGATGCAAGGGCCCTTCTCCCGCGTAGTCATACCAGGAATGCTTCACCGATTCCTTGACGCCTTCGCGCCAGAACTCGTCGTTGAAGCTCTTGATCGGCTTGAATTTGGCAATGTCGCCGCCTTCGATGTAGCCGCCGGGCAGGGCGAATTGGGCGCCTTTTTCGTCAAGGGGGATGTCCGGCACGCAGAGGTAATTGGTAACGCCGGCGCCATACCTGGTCCAGTCGGCGTAAAAGGCCCCGACTGCCGCAACGTCGATCAAGTAGACGTTTTTGACGAAATCCGCCAGTTCGTCGATCCAGCCCTTGATGGCCAGCAAGCGCTCGACGGTCAGCACGGCTTGTGAATCCGTCGCCAGCGGATTGGAGACACCGCCCACGGCCAGGTTCTGGATGTGGGGCGTCTTCGAACCGAGGATGGCAACGATCTTGTTCGCCTTGCGTTGCACATCCAGTGCCTGCAGGTAATGCGCCACTGCCAGCAGGTTCACCTCGGGTGACAGCTTCATGGCCGGGTGACCCCAATAGCCATTGGCAAAAACACCCAGTTGGCCACCGTTCACAAAACCCGCCAGACGGGCCTTGACCGCCCGCATTTCATGCTTGCTGTTGCCGGGCCATGACGAAAGGCTTTCCGCCAGTTGCGCGGTCTTGTCCGGATCGGCCTTGAGCGCCTGTGTCACGTCCACCCAATCGAGTGCCGACAGGTGATAGAAATGGACGATGTGGTCGTGCACCGCATGGGCGAGGATGATCAGGTTGCGGATGTATTGCGCATTGAGCGGGATCGGCAACTGGAGCGCATTCTCGACGGCCCGCACCGAGGCGATCGCGTGCACTGTCGTACAAACGCCGCAGATGCGCTGAGTGATGGTCCAGGCGTCGCGCGGATCGCGGCCGAGCAGGATCAACTCGACCCCGCGCCACATCTGGCCCGAAGACCAGGCCTTCTGCACCTTGCCGCCCTCCACGTCTACGTCAATGCGGAGGTGACCTTCGATACGGGTGATGGGATCGATCGTTATGCGTTGAGACATTTTGTTGGTCTCCAGTTAACGTGGAAGAACATGGAATGAGGTGACTTGTTCCAATCGAGCGTAGCGAGCCGATAGTCGCCTCCTCCGCGAGGGGGAGGGCGGGAGGGGGCGGGTCTTCAATTGCTTTTCCAGCCAAGTGTCAAAGTCCTTCATCGAAGCTATCCCTGTTTGGTTCCAGTTCGGCCGGCTTAAGCATGAGCTTCTTCCCGGGGCAGAACCGGAAAGCGGCGCGTAATGACAATGTAAAGGAGCAACTCAGTGGCGAACATGCCTGCCGTGACAAGGATTTCGGCAAGCGAAGGAAAATAATGGAAACCTGATCCCTTGTCGTAGCCGATCAGATAGCCGTTCAAGCGGAGCAGCGAACCGCCCAGCATCAGCAGGATGCCCGCCAGGAGAAGTCGGGCCGGATTGCGGCGCTGGGTCTCGCGGCCGATGATAAAAAGCGGGATGGCAAAGCAGGCGGTTTCCAGCCAGAACATCACGCTTTCCAGGCCCCAGTGAAACGCCCGCGCGATTTCGCCGCGTGCTATCAGATCGCCGAAACGCGCCAGAAGATAGAAAACAACGATGCCAAGCATCACCTTGGCCAGCGGCGTCAATATATGCACTTCAATTTTTCGCACATAGGCGCTGGATGCCAGGCAGGACTCGAACAAAACCACGGCGTAGCCCATGCTGACGGCCGTCAGCAGGTAGAGCATCGGCACGATCGGCGTCTGCCAGAGCGGATTAACCTGACCACCCATCAGCACCATCAGCGTACCGAGCGCGGATTGGTGCATCATCGGCAACAAGGTGCCGAGCGCGACAATGAAGAACATGGCCTTGGACAACCGGTGCCTGGCGCGGGCCCAGCCGAACTTCTCCATGATGGCTGGCGAGAACTCGATCCACATGACGCCGATATAGGCCGTGATGCAGATGGCTACCTCGAACATGACCGAGTGCGGATTGGCGGACCAGGGCCAATACATATTCCAGATATTCCACCAGCGCCCCAGGTCGAAGATCACGCCGGCGCCGGCCAATGTGTAACCGAGAAGGCTTGCCAGCAATGCCGGACGAACCAGGGGATGGTATTCACTGCGGTTAAAGATATACACCAGCAGCGCCACTGCGAAGCCGCCGCAGGCGAATGCCGAACCGATCATTACGTCGACCACGATCCACATGCCCCAGGGATAGCCATCGGAGAGGGCGGTCACGGCGCCCAGGCCGAAGACAAAACGATAAAGCAGGATTGCAAGCATGAGGACGACCAGCATCCCTGCAACAAGCGTCACCTTGTTGACAAGCGGCCCGCCGATGGGGGCGGGCGCCGGATGCGTGTGCGCGAACATGATCAACCCTCCTTGCCGTGTTCTACGCCGGGGGCCGTCTCGTCCGGCTTGACGTTGCGCTTCGCCGCATACGTCAGCACGCCGAGCAGCACAATCGGCATCACTAGTCCGCCGTATAGCGCTTTTTGCAGGGTTTCCGACTTGGCTGCGGAAGAAGTCGGCGGCAGATCGGGCATGCCCACCTTGGCGAATTCAACCGCCGAGAGTTTGAACACCTGGGTGCCGCCGTATTCCTTCTCCCCATACACATGCTGAATGTATTTTCCAACCGGGCCTTCATAACTGTCGTCCGGGCCGCCCAGTCGACCGCGCGGATAGACCGTCATCGATCCGGGCTTGAGCGCCAGGCGGCGTTTGGCTTCCGCCAGCAGGTCGCTGCTCTTGCCGTAAAGCGTTGCTCCCGTGGGACAGACTTCGGCACAGGCAGAGTAGTGACCGTCCTTGTAACGATGGCGGCATAGCTCGCATTTGCCGATGCGGCCCAGCGGATCGTCATATTGGTATTTCGGAATGCCGAACGGGCAGGCGGCGACGCAATAACGGCAACCAATGCAGCGGCCGGGATCGTAGGCGACGATGCCGGTTTCGGGATTCTTGGTCATGGCCGAGACGGGGCAGGCCGAGACGCACGACGGATCCGCGCAATGCATGCAGGACACCTTCATGAAAGCGTAGCCGTCCTGCTCCCGGTCTTTCTGCTCCATGGTGCCGTTGCGGTACATCTTGATGATGTTGAAGGTGTGGCCATCGGTGTCGAGCGGGGTATCCCACAGCTGATCCTCGGTCGAGAACACCGGCGGGTTGTCGTTGACCTCCTTGCAGGCAGCCACGCAGGCCTTGCAGCCAACGCATATCGTCGCATCGTAAAGCAGGCCGAGTGCCTCGGCCGGTCTGGAATTGGTTTCGCGGGCGCTGGCGCAGTCCGTGGCCGTAAAGGTCGTCAGCGCCGTGCCACCGGCGAGGACTCCCTTGAGAAAATCGCGACGGTTTGCCATTTCAGGACTCCGTTTTCTCGGATGCCTTCGGCTTGGCCCTCTCCTTTTCCAACTGCTCAGCCTCGTGGGAGAGTCCCAGGTTGCGCGCTAGCATGGCGCCGCCGCCAACAGCGGCGCCGGCGATGGCCGCCAGGGCCGCGGCAGCCGCAAATGAAGCACCTTTTCCCTGTTCCTCGACAATTCGCGGATACTGCAGCGGGGGCGCTACGTTGAGCATTCTGGCAACGCTATGGATCGGCTTGGTGAAACCAACGCCCTTTTCGGTGCAACCGATACAGGGGTGACCGCAACCCACCGGCCAGTTGTTCTCGCCGACGTCGCCAAAGCCAATCGCGGGACAATTGGCGTAGGTTTCCGGCCCCTTGCAGCCCAGTTTATAGAGGCAGTACCCCTTGCGGTGTCCTACGTCGCCGAATTCCATGGCGAACCGTCCGGCATCGAAATGGGCGCGCCGCTCGCAGTTTTCGTGGATCAGCCGGCCATAGGCAAAAAGCGGCCGGCCCAGTTTGTCCACCGCAGGCAGGCTGCCAAAGGTCAGAAAATGGACCACTGTCGCGAGGAAGTTATATGGGTTTGGCGGGCAGCCGGGAATGTTGGGCACTGTCTTGCCGAGAATCTCGGCAACGCTGGAAGCGCCGCTTGGATTCGGCCCGGTGGAAGGCATGCCGCCCCACGAAGCGCAGGAGCCAATGGCAATTACGGCAGCTGCATCGGCAGCGCATTCCCTGACCAGATCCACGGCCTTGTGGCCGCCAATCTTGCAGTAAATACCGTTGTCCTTAACGGGGATGGCCCCTTCAACCACAAGGATATATTTCCCCTTATTGGCGGCCATCGCATCCTTGCGCGATTTCTCCGCCTGATGACCCGCGGCGGCCATCAAGGTCTCGTGGTAATCGAGCGAAATCACGTCGAAGATCAGCTTTACCAGGGTCGGGTGGTCGGTCCGCAGCAGGGACTCCGTGCATCCCGTGCATTCCTGGAAGTGCAGCCAGATCACCGAGGGGCGTTTGGCCGCCGCGACTGACTGGGCAATAGCAGCCTCGGCTCCAACGGGTAATCCCAGCGTGCCGGCGGTTGCCGCGCACCATTGGAGGAACTCCCGCCGGGATATGCCAAGTCGGCTGGCCACCCTGCTTGCTGCCCGGTTTGCTTCGTTCAGACTCAACTGACCCATAGCTGCCTCCGGATATGCTTGGTATATTTGTTAATAATAAACCCAAAAGAAAAAGGCTTATTGACTTTCCGCAAAGTTGATCCATTTAGCGTGAAAGAAGTGGAGCGAGGCGCCCTGTTCCAATCGAGCGTAGCGAGCTGATGAGAACCCCGCCCTGGGGCGGGGATGGGGTGGGGGAGGCGTTCAATTTGCCTTTGCGTTTTTTCATCATCTGCAGTGCAACAATCATTGCATGCGCGTTAGAACGGCAGCAATGTCTGCAGCCAGAAACGCTTGAACTCGCCCCGATTCTTGACATCGTAGTCTTGCTGGTACTTGGCAGTGACGGCGAAGCGCGGGGAGAACCGGTAGCTAAGGAACGGGCCGATGGTGTTTGTGCTGCCGCGGTTGCCGATGCCGCTGCCAAAGAGCCTGCCATTGGTCGCCGAGGTCGCTTGTCCATTCAACTCATCGTCCGTCGTCTGGCGAAAGAAATATCCCTGGAAGCCAAGCGTCATGGCCGGTGACAGCTTATAGCCGACGTTATATTCGAGCGTGAGTTCGTCGCCGGATTGATAGTGGCTGTCCTTGTTCCTGGTATTGATTCCATAGCGCAGCTTGAGCCCAATCGGAATTTCGGCGGTTGGCCGCCAGGTCAACGCGTAGGCCGGGGCAAACTGCCAATAGTTGCGCCCGGTGTTGACCTTGGCATTCACGTCGTAGGCGCCCAGCGGCGCGATGATTTCCAGTGCCGCGGAGTGATTGATGCTTTCACCTCTCCAGGTCAGGCGCAATGGGACAAGCAGCGGATCGGTCATGCCGAAGCGTCTTCCGCTGGTATCGGGCAGGGCGCTGGAAACGCGCTTTTCCAGATCGATGGCGGGGAAGGGCAGCACCAGCGCCGTCTCCACGCTGGCGCCAATCAACGTCGTATCCCAAACGTATTGCATGCGGTAGGAGATGGTGTCCGCGGTCAGGCGATAGCGCGCCCAGCCGAGATCCTGTCCCGAGTTGCCCTTGAGCGATGAAGCTTCTGCGTGGCTGAAATAGGCGAGGTTGTAAACGCCGGGTGGCAGCATGTCGCCATAACCGAGTTCCACGCCAACCGGGTAGGAGCTGCCGCCCTGTTCCGTGGCCCCGGTCGGGCTGCCTTGCAGCGTCAAAGCCGCCAATGCCAATGTGATGATTCCACGACGAGCGGTGAATCGGCCGGGTAAATATGTCAGATTCATGTTCCAGGCTTCCTCGTGATTTGCTCTGCAACGATTGTCTTTGCGTCAGCCTGTGTATCGCGCTGGCCCATTTCCCGTATCCTGGCCCGATACAGCGGCGTGAGCTTGGCCGCCGCGATCAATCCGGCGATCAAGAGGGCGCTGGCCAGGTAGAAGAGGTTCTGCACGGGTACGCTGCGCGCCAGCATCGCACCGCCCACCAGCGGACCGATGACCGATCCGACGCGTCCGAAGGCGAAGCAGGAACCCACGCCCACGGAACGGATGTAGGTCGGATACACTTGGCTTTCGGTCGCGATGATGCCGAACTGCAGCGCGATCAAACAAAATCCCGCGAGGAATACCAGCCCCATGACGGCGAACTCGGGCAGGCCGGCGACCCCGATCAGGCCCACCGCGGGAATGCTGATGGCAAACAGGATGGGCACGGGAATCAGGCCGAACTTGTCCACCGGGCGCATGATCGCGAGCACGCCGGCGAAGCCGCCGAGCATGAACAAGGTCGTGGATAGCGCCGCGCGTTCAACCGGGAACCCGGCGCTCGCGAGCAGCACCGGCGTCCATTGATTGACGAAGAAAAACACCAGCAGGCTGATGACATTGGCAATCCAGAACAGTGGCGTGATCCAGGCCAGCCGGCCTTCGAACAGATCCTTGAAGGCGAACTTGGCACGGTTGGCTTCGTCGCTGAGCACGAACCGGGTGTCGTCGGCAACACTCAAGCCCGGTGCGAGCCTGGCCAGCACCCGTAAAAGTTCGGCGCGCCGCGCGGGTTTGAGCGAGAGGAACTTGAGCGACTCGGGGAAGACGAATAGCGCCAGCAGGCCAACCAGGAGCGGAGCGATGCCGCCGCTCCAGAATATGATCTGCCAGCCATGCGTCTTCATGAACAACGAGGACACCAGCCCGCCCAGCGCACCGCCCAGCGCCACGCCGACAAAACTCAGCATGGTCATGCTGCCGCGGATCCGGCGCGGGGCGAATTCGGTATTGAGCGCAATCGTGATGGGCAGCACTCCGCCGATGCCGATGCCGGCGATAAAGCGCAATGCCATCATCGAGCCGAGCGAGTTGGCCCAAACCTGGGCCAGGGTGAACAAACCGAAAAAGAATGCGCCCAGGATGACCGAGGTCTTGCGTCCGTAACGGTCTCCCAGATAACCGAACAGCGGCGGGCCGAACAGTCCGCCCAGCAGGCCGGCACTGAACAGCGGGCCGAGCGCCGACTTGTCTACGCCCCATTCCTGGATCAGCAACGGGGCGATATAGGCGATCGAGATATTGTCGTAGCCGTCCACAAGCATCAGCAGAAACGACACGCCCACCACCGTCAGGTGAAACGAGCCGAATTTCTGCCTGTCGATGATGGCTGCGATATCCATGCTGGTTGCCATGTATTCTCCCTTCATGAATTCAAGCCCGTCGCTGCCAGCGGGCGCCGAGCAATTCGTCCCGCTCCAGATCTTCAAGCTGGGTTTCGACTTCGTTCATCGTGTCGTCCAGTTCCGGCAGCTGGACATCCTGGAGCGCACGCACGCGGCGCACTGAACGGCGGTAGTCGCGGTGCAGGCGCGCCAGATTTCCCGACATTGCGGCCATCGTCATCAAGTGCTGCGTCAATGCCACAAATGCCGCGCGGCAATCTTCTGCCTCCGGCGAAACAAAGGCGGGCTCCGGCAGCGTCACCGGCTCGCATTTGGTGCTTGCATCCAGCAGCGGTACATTCAGCAGCAGGTGCTGATGCAAGTTCAACGCGATCGCGCCCTGCGGCAGGGCCGGATAGACTTGCAGCCCGTGCAGCCCGTGATGCCTGACCGCCGCCGCAAGGGCCCGTCGCGCTTGCGCCTGCAAGACATGCAGTCTTGCGCTCGCCGCGTCGAACAAGCGCAATTCGCGCATCATGGCGCCGGCAAGCAGCAGACACTTCTCGTCCAGAAAAACGTAGCCCTCCTGCATTGCCCGGCGCTCTTCGGCGAGGGCGATGACCACGCTTCTGGTGGGAGTGATGTCGCTCATGGCGGACCCTCGATATATTGGGCGATTTGCGCGTCGGAAAGACGCGAGAGCTCCGCCTTGGGCAACGCGCGCAGCAGTCGCCAGCCCAGCTTCATGCTTTCCTCGAGCGTGCGCGCAGCGGGCTGGCGTACCAAATCGTTTTCGAAGCTGGTGCCGAAGGCGAGGTACTTGCGGTCGACATCGAGCAGTCCTTCTTCTCCCACTACGCTGGCGAGGACTCGCGCCTGAACGGCTTTGGCGTAAGCCGCATAGAGCTGGCTGGAAAGCGTTGGATGGTCCGCGTTGGTGGAACCCTTGCCGATACCGTCCTTCATGAGGCGCGACAGGCTCGGCAACACGCTGATGGGCGGATAGACCCCCGCGCGATCGAGTTCGCGCGAGAGCACGATCTGGCCCTCCGTGATGTAACCGGTCAAATCCGGTATCGGGTGGCCGATATCGTCCGAGGGCATGGTCAGGATGGAAAGCTGGGTCAGGGTTCCGGGCAGTCCATGCACGCAGCCGGCGCGTTCATACAGCGTGGCAAGATCCGAATACAGGTAGCCGGGGAAACCCTTGCGCCCGGGCACTTCACCCTTGGCGCCCGACACCTCGCGCAGTGCCTCGCAATAATTGGTCATGTCGGTCAATATGACCAGTACATGCTTGCCTTCGACAAAGGCCAGGTATTCGGCAGCCGTCAGCGCAAAGCGCGGCGTGAGCAGGCGCTGCGTACTCGAATCGCTGGCGAGGTTGAGAAACAGCGTCGCGCGTTCCAGTACGCCGCTTGATTCGAAGCTGCGCCGGAAGAAATCGGCGCTGGAGCGGGGTATCCCTATCCCGGCGAAGACAATCGCGAAATCGCGCGCACCGGCGCCGCGCAGCCTTGCATGATTCGCAATTTGTACCGCGATCCGGTCGTGCGGCAGGCCGCCGCCGGAAAAAATCGGCAGCTTCTGCCCGCGCACCAGGCTGTTCATCAAGTCCAGCGCCGATATCCCGGTTTCGATGAAATCGCGCGGCCGGGCCCGGGCGACCGGATTGAGCGGCAAGCCTTCGATGCGGAAGTTTCTGTGCACCGCGATGGGCGGGCCGCCGTCGATGACTCTGCCGACGCCGTCGAATATCCGGCCCAGGATGCCGGGGCTCAAGCCGAAATGCAGCGGTTCGAGATGGAAGCGCACGACCGTGTCGCCAAGGGCAAGGCCGGCGCTCGATTCGAGCAGCTCGATGGTGAGGAATTCATCGTCAATCGCGGCTATTCGCCCCAGGCGCGTGCGGCCGTCGCTGCCGTCGACCGATACCGCCTGGTTCAGGCCCACGTTGAGCGTGCGCCGCAGGAACAGGAGCGGTCCGTCGATGCGGGAGGCGGCTCCCTTGACCATCAATCTAGGGCCCATGTTTTGCTCCGCTCGACCCGGCCAGGGCGGCAAACTCATCTTGCATGGACAGCGCAAGGTCGGCAAATGCCTGAACGTCGTTCTCGGCGATGTCCTCCCCCATGCGGTTGAGGCGCCTGACGATCGCCAGGGCGACGATCGCCTCGCAGGCAATGCCATTGGCAAGTGCGGTTTCGGCTGCCGCGATGAAGCGCGTGATGATCCGGGCCATCCTGGCCTGGCGCTGCGGCCCGCAATACAGATCGTTATCGGAAAATGCCGATTGCCGCAGAAAGGCTTCATTCACCAGCCCGGCGCAGAACAGGAGCAACTGCTGGCGCGGCGGCAGTGCGTCCTTGCCGATGATGCGCGCCATCCGCTCCAAACGCGCCTGCTCGTCCAGCAGCGTGAGGAAGTCGCGCCGCATTTCCAGCCATTCATCTGCGGTCGTGGCGGCTGCGTCGGGCCCAAGGGCGGCATAGACTTTCGCCCACCACAATCCGAGGTCGAGCGAGTCCTCGGAATAGGATTGCAGCGGATTGATGGCAGGGTAGAAGCGGGCTTGCGCACGTTTCACGTCCAGCGCCCAGAAGCTGCGCACCTGGCGCTTGGTATGGCTGGTGACGGGCTCCGAGAAATCTCCCGACGGCGGGCTGATCGACGCCAGGACGGTTACCGATCCTGTGCTTCCCGCCAGCGTCGTCACCTTGGCGGCGCGTTCGTAGAATTCGGCGATGCGGCTGGAAAGATAGGGCGGATAGCCGCCTTCGCTGGGCAACTCGCCGAAGCGCACCGACACTTCGCGCAAGGCCTCGGCCCAGCGGCTGGTGGAATCGGCCAGCAGCGCGACATGCAGGCCCTGATCGCGGAAATATTCCGCCACCGTCGCGGCGCTGTAGATGCTCGCCTCGCGCGCGGCGACCGGCATGTTGGACGTGTTGGCGATGATGACCGTCCGCTCCATCAACTTGCGCCCGGTGCGCGGATCTTTAAGCCTGGGGAACTCGTCCAGCACCCCGGCCATTTCGTTGCCGCGTTCGCCGCAGCCCACATACACGATCACATCGGCGCTGCAGGACTTCGCCAGCGCTTCCAGCAGCATCGTCTTGCCCGTGCCGAAGCCGCCGGGAATCGCCGCCTTGCCGCCGAGCGCAACCGGAAACAGGCTGTCCAGAACGCGCTGGCCGGTAATCAGCGGTTCGTCGCAAGGCAGCCATTTGGCGATGGGGCGCGCCTCGCGCACCGGCCAGAAATGGCTCATGGCGATGGCGTGGCTGGCGCCATTCCCGGCGCGTAAAGTGCATAACCCAATGTCATCGTGATAGCTGCCTTCAGCCACGATGCTCGTCACTTCGCCTTCGATGTCCGGGGGCACCAGGCAAACCTGGTTTATCCCCGATTGATTCACCACATCTCCGAGCACCGCGCCGCCATGGACATATTCACCGACACGCAGCCGGGGCTCGAAATCGAACTTGGGCACGATGCGCGCGCGTGTGCCGGGCTCGACGTAGTGTGTCGATAGCCCGGGCAGCGGCCGGAGCAAGCCATCGAAAATGTGCCCAAGCAGCGCCGGCCCGAGCGTGACGCCAAGCAGCGCGCCGGTGCCGATGACTTCCACACCCGGATGCAATCCCGTCGTGTCTTCGTAAACTTGGGCGGAGATTTCGTCCCCCTCGATCCGGATCACCTCGCCGAGCAGGCCGTTCTCGCCGACGCGAACCGCCTCGCGCAGGCGAAACGATCCCTGCGTGCGTGCGCGCAGCACCGGTCCGCTGATCCAGCAGATGCGGGCGATGCTCATCGCTCCGTCTCCACTGCCAAATAGTGCAGCAGACGGCCCTCGATTTGCGCGCCATCGGCGAGCAAACCGTCCAGCGACGCATCGAGGACGTTCAAACCGCAGACGATGCGGATTCCCGCCGACATTTTTACCTCGACTGCGAAGCTGGCGTCTTCGATGCCGTGTGCCTGCAACCACTGCTTTGCCCATTCGCGCTCCATGGCAGGCCAGTCCTCGGGGTGCTGGACCATCCATGCTTTGGCCGGCAAAGCCTTCAGCGCGACCGCAAAATGATGCGCGACCCAGGCGGCGCGCCCCGCCGGCGTATCCCAGCGCGCCCGCAGTGCCTGGGTGAGTCTCGGCCAGGCCTGCCGGAGAATGGTTTTGACATTCTTTTGAGCGTCCAGGCGGCGCAGGGTGACCAGTTTCAACTCTGCCGCGGCGATTTCCGCCGCAAGCCGTTCCTGCTCGGGAGCAAGCGTGGTACGCAGGTCGTGTCTCGCGCCGATATGCGTTGCCTTGAGGATGACGCGCGAATCCTCCGCGGCTTGCGCGAACAGCGACCGGCACTGGTCGGCACGATAGTCCGCGGCGATGTTGAGCAAATCCGACGTCCGTTGTTCGAGGCTCATGTTTCGAGTCCCAGAATCCGCCGTACTTTGTTTGCCGGTTCGTCCGCAAGCTGTGTCCCATCCCAATCGGGAACCACGATGACCAGCGGAGAGAGCAGCGCCAGCGCGGCTTCGAGCGTCGCGGCAGGTATGGCCCTGGCACAACGATATCCGACCAGGACGATGTACGCTTCCTGGAGCGCCTTTCCGAAACATTCCGCTTCTGCGCCGGGTAATGGCACGCGAGTGTCCATTCCGGCGAGCCGGTAACCGGCGGCGCTCAGTTCATCGCCGACAAAAATATGCGATGAGAACATCGAAGCTCACGCCAGTCGATTCAGGATCAGCACCGACACGATCAAACCGTAGATCGCGATGCCTTCTGCAAGGCCCACGAAGATCAGCAGCTTGCCGAATTGATCGGGTTTTTCCGCCAGTGCCCCGATCGCCGCGCTACCCAGTCTCGCCACGGCATGGGCGGCTGCGGCCGTCGAAATTCCGGTTGCCGCCGCAGCGCTTGCCATGGCCCAGCGCCATACGTCGGGCGACAAGGCACTCGCTGCGGCTCCCTGCGCGGCGACGTCCTTGATCGAGAAAAGGAGCAGCGTAACGACGCCGCCCAACACCGTGGCGAATACGGCCATGGCTGCGGAAAACTTAAGTCCTTGGGACATTTTTAATCTCCTCAGATAACCCCGGAAGGGGAGGTTGCGGATGAAATTCCCGCCCCGTGGTTTGAAAAAACCGCGTGAAGAACTCAAACAGGACGAGGCGAGTGGTCTGAATCGATGCCACCAGCACCTCAATGATAATGATCATGGCATTGCCGACAATCAGCAAGGAAACATGACTGGCGCCGCATTCCGTGGCCGTTGCCGTGGAGGCCAGGGCGCTCGACAGGCCGGCGTGCGCCAGGGCAAAAGCGCCGACACGGACGAAGGACAGGGTATTGATCGCGATTTGCGCCAGTTTCTCCAGCAGCTCACCCAATGAAGCAAATACGGCACCGATTCGTTGTTCCTGCCGCACGCTGCCCAAAACATGCATGCCCACGCCGGCCACGATCAGCATCTGGGCGGCCGGGTGCAGGAAGGCGAGCAGCGCGCCGATGTAGACGACGAGAAATCCGGCATCGCAGCGCAGCCATTTCCCGAGTGTTCCCCGCCAATAGGCCTCCAGTCCGGTCAGGGCCAGTCCCAGCGTCAGCAGCGCGCCGCCAAATGCAATCGGCATCAACAGCACCGGCAAGGGTTTGTCGAGCGGGTCTACCCACAGGGTCGGAACTACGCCGTGGATGGCACCGGCGGTGCCGAATACAAAACCGAATGCCGTTGTCGCAATTCCGCCTACCACCAGCAGGCGCAGCATGGGCCAGTGCCGCTGCAACGCCAGGCCAAGCATGATGAGCACCAATCCCTGGATGACGTCGCCAAACATGTAGCCAAACAGAACCGGAGCCACGAATACCAACAGTCCGCTGGGATCGGCGACGAAGCGGCCCGGCATGCCGATCAGGCGGGCGAAGATCTCGAAGGGTTGGATCCAGCCGGGATTGTGCAGGATCAGCGGCGCTTGCAGCTCTTTTGGCGCTTCAGGAAAATGCACGACGGCACGGGCACGAGAGCGCTCCAGGCAAGATGCCAGTCCTTCGGTATTGCTGGTCCAACCGGTGATGCGCGCGAAGATCATGTGGTCCGGCAAGGCCTGCTCTTGCTGTCCGGCGGCGGCTCCGTTCGCATGTTGTGCCGGAGCAAGTTCGATTTCCGCGCAACCTGCCGCCGCCAGCAACTTGTTGACGTCACGGCTGTCATCGGCCGCCGCGATCACCTCGAACCAGGTGGTGGGCTGCGGGCGAATCACGGGAAAATTCCTTCGAACGCCGCGGTGTGCCGCAGCAGTCCGGCACGCAGCCGCTCAAGGTCAAGCGCAATGAATGCGAGGTAGATGAATGCAACCGCCGGGCAAAGCACCGAGCGGCGAAACAGGCTGCGCATCTTGCGCAGGAGTTCAGGCCGGCTGGCCAGCGCCGGCTGCTCCATCGCCGTTTCAAACAGCTGCGTCAGGCTTTCGAGTGCCGCCGTGTCGTTCCAGCGTGGCCATCGCTTGCGCCATTCCTTCAGCCATGCATGACGAATTCGTGAAGAGGCGGGCGATACCGAGCGCGTTGAAACTTCCTGCGATGGATCCAGAAATGCACGGCAGTCTTGCTGCAAAAGGGTTTCACGGTGCTGGGCATCTGCTCCGGCATAGACCTGCAACACCGGATCGACATGCATCCAGGGCAGCGGCGCTTCGCCGCGGGCAAGGTAATAAAGCGCCGGCAAGTCCACAAGGCCGCATACCCACATCAATGCCGGCCGCCACTGGCTCGGCATCCAGGAATCAATCTCGGCGATGCACTCGCGCCAGCCTGTGCGCAAGGCGATCTCTATCGCGTGGCAGTCGGCCTGCGCGGTAATTCCTGCCACCCATCGCCTCAGCCCCGAAGCGCGGGCAACGGCAAGCGCGTGGTCAAGGTCCGATGAAGCTTCCAGTTTCTGCCAGAGCGATTCGTCGGGGCGTTCGCCGAATCGGGCCTGCAGCCTGGATTGAGCGTAATCCATGATTCAACCCGACGCCAAGGCGCCGGCAAGTTCTTCGATGACTCGGGCAATCGCTGCGTCGAGTGCTGCGAGGTCGACTCCATCGCTTTCCGTATCGCTTGTCAGCGCCGCTATCTCGGCGCAAATCCGCGTTTGGCGAGCCTGCGTCGCGAGCGTCATTTGCTCCCGCAGGCGCCCGATCCTGGCCTCCGTGCGCTTGTGCACCAGTGCTGCACGCAACCAGCTTGTCACAACCAGCCGCAACGCATCGCGTCGGCAAAGCTCGATTTCCGCATACGTGGTGCGTTCCGCTTCAAGCAAACGGGCAGCGGCATCCTCGGTTTGGAGCAGGCTCGCGGCGGCGGCAGGATTGTTCATGTCACATGGTGATGCCTATGATTTGCAGTGCCGCAAAGATCAATGCAAGATATGAAGCGCGGGGCGACATGCTGAGAAGATCCCGGGTCTGATCCAGCGTACATACTGCCCGAGCAATCCGATAGGCGAATGGCAAGGTAAGCAGCGGCAGGACAATCCATGCGCTAAAGCCAAGCCACAGCCAGAACACCAGGGGCAGGGCATAGGCAAAGACCATCAGGGCGAGATATTCTCTGCGGATACCGGCCAAACCAAAGCGCACGGCGCTGGTATGCCAGCCCTTCGTCGCATCGAAATGGCGGTCGCGGATATCGTCGATGAGCATCACGTTTGTCACCAATGCACCTACCGGCAGCCCGACGACGTAGACCATCCGCGGCAACTGCAACAAGCTGCCGATGTCACCGGAAGCCGTTTGGTGCAGTGCCATCCACTGAATGTAATAACTGCCTGCCACCGCGACGATGCCGAACATGACGAAGAATATGGGATCGGCCAAACCATGCCGCGCATAGGGCTGGGGACCGCCGGCGTAAAAATAGCCCGAGGCGGCGCCGATAATTCCGATCAGGATGGCGTTTGCGCCGCCGATGCCAATCAGGTAGGGCGCAGTAAGCCCGGCCAGGACAAAGCAGGCCAATGTTGCATTGCGAAGTCCGGCAAGCGTCAATGTCCCGGCCTGCAGCGCCTGCAACAACTCCGGGTGTTCCGGTACGTGCGGATGCCGGCGCAGCAGTTCATAGTTGTCATTGAAAACACCGCCGACATGGATCAGCCAGCTCGCCAGAAAGCCGACCAAAAGGGGGAGCGGAGCGAAGACATGATCGCGCAGCGCCAACCCGAGGCCAACCAGAACCGGTGCCGCGGCTGTCGGCAGCGTATGGCTCGGATAAAGCAGGAGCTTGACCCAGATTTCACGGGTGGAGAGCGCAATTGGATCAGCCATCTGCATCTCTCGACGCCAACCTGGGTACCCCGGGAAGTACCGGCAAGAGCTTGACCAAGGTGATGTAGGCCAATATCTCGAATGCAATAAAGCCGATCGTAATCGTCAGTTCCGGAAGCGACGGGAAGTAATGCCAGCCTTCGCCTTTGTCATAGCCGACTAGATAACCGTTCACCCGCAACATGAAACTGCCAAGGATCAGCAGCATTGCCGCACCGAACAATTTGCCGGGATTCCTGCGGTCAGCCGTTCTTGCCAGCATGATCAGGGGCAAGACGAAACTGAGCGTTTCGATCCAGAAACAGACGCTTTCCTGCGAAAGCTGGAAGGCGTTGACGATTGAGCCACGCATGATCAAGCCGCCGATGCGCACGACCAGAAAAACCAGCAAGAGGCCCCAGATGAATTTCGCCAGCTTGGTCAACAAGGCGGTTTCCATCGGTCGATCGAAGCCTACCGCAACCAGGGTTGCCTCAATCACCACTGCCGAAAAGCCCAACAGGACAGCAGTCATCAGATACTCAACTGGCATCATGTAGCCGGATTGCCAGAGAGGGTTGACCTGGCCGCCAAAGATGATCGCCAGCGACCCGAGCGAGGACTGATGCATCGACGGCAGCAGTATGCCGAGCGCTATGAAGAAAGGCAGCAGCCTGGTGACATATTTTTTGATCGCGTTGAGCCCTATCTTGTCGAGGTAGGCAGGAGAAAACTCGATAAACATGACAATAATGTACAGCGTGATGCACGTGGCGACCTCGAACAGCACCGAGTTTTCCTGGGCAGATCCGGGCCAGAAAATATGCCAGGCGTTCCAATAGCGCCCCATATCCATCATCACCGAGACGCCCGCCAGGGTGTAACCCAGGAGCGAGGCCAGCAAGGCAGGCCGTACCAAGGGATGGTATTCTCCCTTATTGAAGATATACACCAGCAGTGCCATGACATAGCCGCCGCACGCCAGCCCGGAACCGATAATCACGTCATAGACGATCCAGATGCCGAAGGGATAGCCGTCGCTGAGATTGGTTACCGCACCCAGGCCAAGGATAAACCGAATCAGGGCCATCACGCCCGCGGCCAGGGACAGGAGTCCCAGAAATACCGTGAAAGGAGTTATCAGCTTCCTGTCGTCAAGCGGCACCGGAGCATGGGTATGAATCTGATCAGCTATATTTGTCATATTCGTTCTTCGTGTTCCATCAGTAGTTACGATGCGAACGTACGCATTAATAGCATTGCGTATCCGAAACCTGAGGCAAGCAGTGCGGTTGCAGGTTTATATCTAATCACCTTCATAAACCGCCGCAACAACTCGTTGAATGTTGTTTGATAAATATCAAAAAGTTATCCTTCGTTAATCGGGTATGGCCCGTGGCCACGAACGATGGTCACCCAATCAGGCGGTTATTGATGCTTCATGGGTTAACGGCATGGCAATCGCAAGAAGCTCTCCTCTCCCGCATAACCACCGGGAAGCCCTTCAGGGACAGCCGGAGAGGGACTGGGGGTGAGGGTGGTTTTGGGGTTGAAAGTGCGGCTTTTCATGGTCATTTCCCCCTCACCCTGTCCCTCTTCCCTCGATCGGGGAGAGGAAACGTCATCACCACCTGCTTCATGCGATTGCCCTGGGGTTAACAGTGCTTCATGGCAAATTGTTTGCATCCAGGCGTAATATTGATCTGCGTCGAATCTCCCAAGACCGGGCCAAGGCACTACGATGTTTGTTTATTTACTATGCAATGCACGCTGTCACGGCTCATTGATCTTTTTATCGCTTCGCTTTGTTCCATGGGAAAACGTCCGATTCATTCACTGTTACCGCCGTAAATCGAAAGGATAACGACATGTCAATCTCAATGTATGCGGCCTCGGCGCCGACCTTCGTGCAATTCCTCACCAGCCTGTCGGCCAATCTCGATAAAACCGCCGCCCACGCAGCCGCCAGGAATATCGATCCGGCAATCTATCTGCGTACACGACTGTATCCCGACATGCTGCCCCTGGCGATGCAGGTGAGCCTTGCCAATCGCCAGGCCATCAACGCCTGCGCGCGTCTTGCCGGCGTCGACCCGCTCGTACTGCCGACCGCAGAGCCGAGCATGGACGATCTCAAGCAGCGTCTCGACCAGACCATTCGTTATCTCAACGGCTTCACGCCGGCGCAGCTCGACGGCACCGAGGACAAGGAGATCGTCGCCAAGTATCCGAGCGGCGTCGAACGGCGTTTCATCGGGCAGGCGATGCTGCTTGGCCTTAGCCTGCCGAACTTCTATTTCCACGTCACCGCCGCGCATTGCATCCTGCGCCATTGCGGTATCGACATCGGCAAGAAGGATTTCAACTCGGCGCAGCAACTGTTCAGCGGCGACTGCGCCTGCCAGCGGGTCAAGGCGTAGGGCCCCGGCCGCTGGTAGCGGAACCAATCCACGACCGGCCCGCATGACAGCAGGAACTGGGACGGCAACTGGCGCTGACTATCGATTCGCCGGTGTGACAGAAGGTCGCGCGCTGGCGCTCTGAGCGCATACCAAAACGGTAGGGATGCCGCTCAGCGCAGGGTAGCCCGGATTTGGCTTCGAAGTGTCCGTCGCGTGCATCGCACGGCGATTCGTTTGGCATGCCGGGAAATGGCATCAAGGCCTCCGGCGTCAGGTCTCGAGCGCGCCCAGGATCACGCATAATTGCACATTATGATCTTGTCCCGCACCAGCCAATACGCCATTTAGTCGCTGATCTATATCGCTGCGCAGCCTCGAGGGGGGGGGCCGGCCTGACGGAGAATGTCACGCAAGGATATTGGCAATTATCTCGGGATGGCAGAGGAAACCGTCAGGGGCTCATCCGTACCAGGCACAAAAATGCCAGCTTGATAGGCATGGTTCGCTTGCAGGCAATCGCCCGCAACCAGGATCAGACGTAGCAACAGTGATAGTTCCCACCGGATGCGACACAAAGGTTGACGATTGTCAGGCTTTGTTTGTGCGCTGCGGCCTATGATTGATATGACGATCTTGATATCGACGATCTGGCAGCCTTCATCCAGTAAAGAAGCCCGAACGGTGGCAACACATCAATTTTCCCGCGCCTCAACACCAGTTGCGCACGGCGCCAATGCCGCTGCGCGGGACGCTAGCGGGGTGGGCAAAAGGCTCATGGGGGTCAGGCTACGCTATGAGATTGCCCTGGCTCTGGTGGTAAAGATCGCCCTGGTGGTAGCCATCAAGCTTGTCTTCTTCAACGATGCGCCGGGCAAGGACGAGGTCGCCGCGCGCATTACCGAACGCATCGCCGGGACGCACAGCATCGCCCCGGCGGCCCAGGTTCCAAGCTTGGTTAAAGATAGGGAGCAACCATGATCAGCGAAAGCGTTGTCGATCTGTCGCGCCTGCAATTTGCGGCGACAGCCTTTTATCATTTTCTCTTCGTGCCCCTGACTCTGGGCATGACCTGGATTCTGGTGGTGATGGAGGCGACCTACGTCATCAGCGGCAAGGAGATCTACCGCGACATGACGCGCTTCTGGGGCAAACTGTTCGGCATCAATTTCGCGCTCGGGGTCACCACCGGCCTGACCATGGAGTTCCAGTTCGGCACCAACTGGTCCTACTACTCCCATTATGTCGGCGACATTTTCGGGGCGCCGCTGGCCATCGAGGGCCTGATGGCCTTCTTCCTCGAATCGACCATGGTCGGCCTGTTCTTCTTTGGCTGGAACCGATTGTCCAAGGCGGGCCACCTGATGGTGACCATACTGATGGCCATGGGTGCCAACCTGTCCGCGGTGCTGATCCTGATTGCCAACGCCTGGATGCAGGATCCGGTCGGCGCGGCATTCAATCCGGTGACCATGCGCATGGAATTGAACGACTTCGCCGCCCTGGTACTCAACCCCGTGGCCCAGTGCAAGTTTGTGCATACCGTTGCCGCCGGCTATGTGACGGGCTCGCTGTTCGTGCTGGGCATCTCGTCCTGGTATCTGCTCAAGGGCAAGCACGTCGAGTTCGCGCGCCGCTCCTTCCGCATTGCTGCCGCCTTCGGCCTGGCGGGCACGGCCTCGGTCATCGTCCTCGGCGACCAGTCGGCCTATTCGACCTCGGAGTCGCAGAAATCCAAGCTGGCCGCCATGGAGGGGATGTGGGAGACCGAGCCGGCGCCAGCCTCCTTCAACCTGATCGCCTTCCCCGATGAACAGAAGCAGGCCAACAGTGGCGTCGTGAAAATACCCTATGCGCTGGGCCTGCTCGCCACCCGCTCGACCACCGCAGTGTTGCCTGGCATCAAGGATATCCGTGCCAACAACAAGCTGCGCATAGAGTCCGGCATCAAGGCGGCACTGGCCCTCAAGGCCATGCGTGCCAACCCGGCCGACGCCGAGGCCAAGGCTGTCTTTGCCTCGCACAAACAGGATCTCGGCTACGGCCTGCTGGTGATGAAGTACAGCGAGGACCTGAGCAAGGCCACGCCGGCCGATATCAAACAGGCTGCCTGGGATTCGGTGCCAAAAGTCAGTTCGCTGTTCTGGAGTTTCCGCTTCATGGTGGCCATCGCCTTCTTCATGCTGACATTGATGGTCGTTGCTTTCTGGCACAGCATCAAGGGTACTTTCCAGCACAAACCCTGGTTGCTCAAGTGGGCCCTCTACTCGATACCGCTGCCCTGGATCGGCTGTGAACTGGGCTGGTATGTCGCCGAGTACGGCCGGCAACCATGGACGGTGTTCGGCGTGCTGCCCACGCATCTGTCGGCATCGACGCTCTCCGCTGCCAGCGTGTGGGGTTCGCTGGCTGGATTCCTGGTGTTCTACACGCTGCTGCTGATTGCGGAGATGTACCTGATGTTCAAGTACGCCCGCCTCGGCCCCGTCGTTCTGCAAGCCAAAGCCTAAGGAGCTGACCATGTTCGACTATATGATCCTCAAACTCGTCTGGTGGCTGCTGGTCGGCGTGCTGCTCATCGGTTTCGCCATCATGGATGGCCACGATATGGGCGTCGGCATCCTGCTGCCCTTCCTCGGCAAGGACGACACCGACCGCCGCGTCATGATCAACAGTGTCGCTCCGCACTGGGACGGCAACCAGGTCTGGTTCGTCACCGGCGGCGGTGCCGTCTTCGCGGCCTGGCCCTTCGTCTACGCGACGGCCTTCTCCGGCCTCTACTGGGCGTTGCTGCTGGTGCTGTTTGCGCTGTTCTTCCGCCCGGTCGGCTTCGAGTACCGCTCCAAGCTACCCAACCCCGGCTGGCGCAAAGGCTGGGATATGGGTTTGTTTGCCGGCAGCGCCGTGCCTGCCCTGGTCTTTGGTGTGGCTTTCGGCAATCTGTTCCAGGGCGTACCCTTCTCGCTCGACGACACCATGCGCACCAGCTACTCGGGTTCCTTCTGGACACTGCTCAATCCGCTGGCCCTGCTCTTTGGCGTGGTGAGTCTGTCCATGATCACCCTGCAGGGCGCCACCTTCCTCTCGCACCGTACCGAGGGCGCGTTGCAGCAGCGGGCCATGGCAGTGGCCAAGGTCTTTGCCATCGTGCTGCTGGCGAGCTTTGCCACTGCCGGCTTGTGGGTCTCGCGCATAGATGGTTATGTGATCCAGTCCATCCCAGACGTCAGCGGCGTGCTCAATCCGCTGATGAAGGAGGTCGGCCGCCAGTCCGGCGCCTGGTTCGCCAACTACGGCCTGCATCCGACCCTGTGGCTGGTTCCGGTCATCGGTTTCCTCGGCGCGCTGCTGGCCCTGCTCATGGTGGCGGCCAAGCGCACCCTGCTGGCTTTTGTCAGCTCCTCGCTGGCTTGCCTGGGCATCATCCTGACCGCCGGCGTGTCGCTATTCCCCTTCATCCTGCCCTCGTCGGAAATGCCCAAGGCCAGCCTTACCCTGTGGGACGCGACCTCCAGCCAATTCACGCTCAATGTCATGTTCTGGGTAACGCTGATCTTCACGCCCATCGTGCTCGCTTACACCAGTTGGGCCTACGCCGTGATGTCCGGCAAGGTGACGCGTGAATTCGTCGAGACCAACGACAAGTCCCTTTATTGATCAGGAGAAAATCATCATGTGGTACTTTAGCTGGATACTCGGACTGGGTTTCGCCGTCCTGCTCGCAGTAGTCAATGCCCTGTGGCTGGAAGCGCAGGACGAACAGGACAAGTCAAGAAGAAAATAGAGCAAGGAACTCCGCCGGAAAGAACATTCCGGTGGAGGTTGCACGACCATAACCGGACGCCGCAGGCCTTAGGTAATAACCAATAAAGCTGATTCCCGCCGCGATCTGGCCATCAGACGCGCGGATCGAGATGCTTTTGGCATCTCGATCCGCGTGGAGGCAACTACGGGGAGGTTATTTCGTGCCGGTGACTTCGACCTCGACGCGACGATCCGGTTGCAGGCAAGCAATGAGTTTCTTGCTGACCTTCTTGCCTGTGCAGCCTTCGGGCTTGGTCACGGGTTCAAATCCGTCGACTCCGTTGGCCGCGATCCTGTCGGCCGGGATCCCTGCGGATTCGACCAGATAGGCCTTGATCACTTCGACGCGGCTTGTCGACAGCTTCATGTTGTAGTCGTGTGAGCCGATCCGATCGGTATGCCCGGTTACCTTGATGACGTCGAAGTTGGCGCCCCGCAGTTCTGCGGCAAACTTGTCCAATTCCTCTTTTCCTGCCGGCTTGACGGTTGACTTGTCAAAATCGAAAATGGAATCCGCGGAGAAAGTCACCTTCTTCGGTGCTGGCGGACGGGGCGGTGGCGGTGCTACAACCCACTGAGCGACAGATAGTTGTCGCCACGCTGATTCGCCTTGGACGGCGTATCGGGCGAGCCATTGACGTTGTTGTCATGGAACAACCGCGCACCCGCGTTCAGGGTGACCTCGGCTCGAACCGGGCCAGCCAGGGCGACGAGCGCCAAGGCCATGGTTACAGCGGGAATGGAATTGAATCGCATCGGTAGATCCTTTTTTGGATTTATGAAACGCAAATAAACGTGAGCTGCTTGATGGTTATTGAGAAACTTGTAATCAAGCCTGAACCTTGTTAGCAGGTTCCACGCTTACGTTGCAGAGGCTGAATTGCCTTTTGCCTGTCGCGCCACACGGCTGACCGTGCGGACTTCCTTTTGCAATCAGGTGCAGAGCTTGCGAGGGCGCGCGAGTATGTACCTTCGCGACAGTTACCACACCATAAATTTCATTGTGCGCTGGCGTACAGATCGCTCTGAAACAAAGAGGATATCCAAGGCTGCCAAGTTGCCCCTGTCATGAGCGCTGCAAGAATGCTCACCTGATCATTCTCGATACCTTAAAAGGGCTGCATGGTCTACTTCAAGTCCAACCCAGTGCGTCTCGGCGGCTATGGGCGATTCGCAAACAGCCGGCCAAGTGAATACCGTGGGCCCGCCACCAGCACGCAGAAAATTACTTCGCTATGAGCGCTAACGTATCGAATCGGCCGGGCAGTTCGCGTAATTTCTCTCGCGCAGTCGCGTAGTTCTTGTTAGCCAACCAAAAGGAATCATCACGGAATATTTGAAAACATTTATCGCAGTTCTGGCAACCACCGCCTTGGGTGGATGCTTTATGCCCCCCGCGGGGCCTGCCAGACCGCAAGGCGCAACGGGAGATACCGGAGCAACCGGCAGCACAGGTGCAAAAGGGAAAACGGGCGCAAAAGGAACCACGAGTGGCGACACAGCCATTGTCGTGCCGGCTCGCTGAACTACCTTTCAACGTCACGCCCCTGCCGGATGAGGCATCCGGCCAGGGCCGACTTGCGCATGTCATGCTAGTGTACAGTCATTCCCTATACGTAGCAGGAGTTAGGTTACGATTTCCTGAGGGCGCTTGGGGAAACGGGGTTAGGACGCCATAACCCTCGACCAAGGCGCTGTCCAATCGGCTCAAGACAGCGGGAAAGCCGGGTAAGGCTATTATCTATGCCGTAATGCGTAAGCCGATTCATTGGATATTTGGCGTACTCAAATCAAAGCAACCTTTCGATGTAAAACTGGCCCTTGCAAAAGGTTGATCAACACAGTATTTGCGCAGGCTGGAGTCCTGTGGCGTGAGGCGGCAAAAGGCACTGGTTCCCCACCTTCGCGGGAAAGAGGAAAACAGATTCTTCTTAGCCCGCAACACTGTACTAGCTATATCTTGAACAGCATCACCGTTCGCGATCTTTCTCCTTGCCTGACCGCTGCCTCCGTTTTGGCTCCTGTTGAGCCTCGTTACCCTGCGGTCTGGTTTCCTGGCTGCGAGACTGGGGTGCCGGCTGCTGATTCTGAACATTTCTTTGCTCGGAGTGCCGCTGGCGCTGAACGTCTCTCTGTTCAGGTCGCTGCCGCGGAGCTGCCTTTTGTTCGGGCTGCTGACCTTGCTGCAGGGATGGCCGATTTTTCAACGGCGGTGCTTGTGTTTGCGGAGCGCTGGGGGCGCTCTGCTGGATATCCCGCGGCGGATTGGAACGCTGGTTACCACCTGGCCATACGGATTTTCTCTCCGGCGTCATATCCTGTTTTTCGTGCTGGATAGGCGCGGGCGCACTTTGCGTTCGCTGTGCCTGATACTGCAGGCGCACCACCGGGTCGCGTGGCTGGTAGCGGTAATTCTGGCTATGCAGCTCTTGCTGCTGCTCCACTTGGTGGGGATACCTGTCGCCGGAATAGTTGCGTTGATAGAGAGGCAGCGGCGGCCGCCCCGGAACCGCATTGCGGTTCCAGCGATTCCATCCGCTGCGACGCCGCTCCCAATCATTGCCCCAATGTTCGCCCCAACGTGGCGGTGCATCAGATTGCCAGCCACGGAAGTACATAGGCGGTTGCCGGTAATAGCGCACGGGGATGCGCAGGATGAAGAGCGGTACGTACTCGGGGGCTACCAAGCCCCACGGCCCGTTGTACCAGGAACTCGCATACCAGTTATCATCCAGGTAGACCCAGTACATGCCATCGTAGAAGAAATAGTTCGAATTGAGTCTCGGTGCGTAATAAACCGGGTAGCCCGGCACCGGCACCAGATCCGGATACATCGGCAGGTTGATGCCGATGCTCACGTTGGGGGACCAGAAGCCGATACTGACCTGCTGCGCCGAAGCCGGCACCACCGTGCATGTCAGCAGCGACAGCGTCGACAGCAAAACTAATTTGTTACGCATAGCCTTTTCTCCTTTTCAATAACAAGCAGCGAAGTCGTGGCGGTCAATTACCATCGCCCAGACCACGAAGGTGGACGCCCATCACAGACGTCCCATCAACAGCAGCACAATGAGGATGATCAGCACCAAACCCAGGCCGCCACTGGGCCCGTAGCCCCAGCTCCTGCTGTGCGGCCAGGCTGGAATGGCACCGATCAGCATCAGGATCACTACGATCAACAGTATGGTTCCCAAGTTCATGCTGTCCTCCTTGAAGCAGTCAGTAAGTCAATCCAATTCGCTGTCGCTGAAGCCGGCGGCACGACACTCGGTCAGTTGCACGCGCTTGACGCCAATACCGCCGGTATTACTGAAAATACGATTGAATATTTCATGAGAATTCATCCCGCTGTTTTGCTAAAACCGTGTACCTGAACAAATTAGCGGCGACATTTCACGATAAAAAACACATCATATTCCTCCAAGGTTCTGTTCGTTTGCGCACATATAGTCCAAAAGCACTATGTTTGCATGTATCAAAGGTGCGATTTATTTGCTAGAAAAGTAGCTGCAATATTCTTTCATTCGTGCCAAAACAATAATCAGTGATGATGGCGGTTAAAGAGCCAGCATTGTTCGTTCGCCAATCGCCCTTCCAATTGGCACGGCAGAACTATCTTCTCGCGGCACTGCCGGCAACGGACTACGCGCGCCTGCTGCCCTATCTGAAACAGGTTCCATTGGAACTCGGTCGGGTTCTCTACGAATCCGGCAGTCGCCATGGATATGCGTATTTCCTCACCAGCAGCATCGTGTCCCTGCTCTATATCACGAAGGATGGCGGTTCAGCGGAAACCGCGGTGGTCGGCAACGAAGGCATTGTTGGGATCGCCCATTTGTTGGGCGGCGAAACCACTCCGAACCACGCAATGGTGCGGAGCGCGGGATATGGCTACCGGATCAAGGGAAGCATCCTGAAAAAAGAGTTTGAACGCGGTGGCTTGCTGCAGCAACTGCTGCTGCGTTACACGCAGGCGCTGATCACGCAGATGGGGCAGACCGCGGTATGCAACCGGCACCATTCCATCGAGCAGCAGTTGTGCCGCTGGTTGCTGCTGAGCTTCGATCGTTTGTCATCCAACGAGCTGACCATGACCCAGGAGCTGATTGCCAACATGTTGGGCGTACGCCGCGAGGGCGTTACTGAGGCGGCCGGACACCTGCAAGCGGCCGGGTTGATTCGTTACGCTCGCGGCCATATCTCCCTGTTGGACCGTCCCAGGATGCAAGCACGGGTCTGCGAGTGTTATGCCGTCGTGAAACGCGAATACGGCCGTCTGCTTCAGCAAAGTACCGCGACCTAGCGTTGTGTCCCGCAAGTTCAAAACATAACTTCCGTTCGGTCTGTGCCTGGCGAAGGCCACTGTGTTTCGATAAGCTCAGCACCAACGGTGCTTTGACATACGACAGTTTTTAGCGGGACACACATCGGCATCCTGTGCATTGACGATGACATCGTTCAGCATTGCAGTAATGTAAAGGAAAGAATCTCACCAACCGTTATTGACAATTCCATAGTTGCCTAGCAGGCGCAATGCAGTGTGCGTTGGCGCACGCAGGCGGACTACAGCTCGTGAATCCGTCTCCTCCGCCGTTGCTTTGTACGGCACCGCACGGACGATTCACGGCAAAGGCAATAAAGTTAAAAAGCTTTAACGGTTGTTATCGATGTTCGCGTCCCTGCTCAAGATGCGTACCGATGAGATGCGGTCATTCAAACCCATTGCGGCCAACGATGGATACTGTCCCTGCCGCAATATGGCGCAGCGGCCGCTGAATCGCCTGTCTTCGCAAACTTCCCAGCGCTCGCCGACAACCACGACTGACGAGGCGCCGTCTTTGAAGCCCTTGCGCTCGAAGTTGCCGACCCGTTGCTGCGTGGTGAAAGACCGGCTTTCAAAATCTTCGCCTTCGTAGAAAGTAACCTGTGCGACCGCTTGCGTGGCGATAGCCAGTCCTTCCACCCCGGCTCCTTGCCTTCCTTTCTCGAAGTAAAAGAGCTGGTTTACACCATACAAGCTTGTCGAAGTGCTTGGCCAATAACAGACTGGTTATGTCATCGTATGGTTCGACAAGCTCACCATGAACGGACTTAATAAGAGTTTCTCTAAACCAAAGCCAAACCGGACATGCTGCTTTCTATGCAAGCGCCTGGTTGCATTCCCATGTCGACGATGACACATAAATCATCGCCGAACCGGACCGCGCCAAGTTTTGATATCAGGCCTTGTTCATGTGCCGGCGAGTCCAGCCTTAACAGGCAAACGGCTTGGCGTTTGCCGGAATCGATCATGGTGAATATGTCTAGTTGGGACAGGGATCCGAATTCGGAGCAAAGCGTGAGCATCTTCGACTCCAGGCTCCTGACGTCCGTGCAGGGTGACAGGTATTTCGATGCGTTATTCATGATGCTTCCGCCTCCAGTTCGTCTGGGCCCCTGTGTTGGTTCAAGGTGCCGCCATATGTAAAAACAAAGCTGCCGGGTTGGGGTGTACCGTGCGGTTCGTGCTGGGCGGAATCAACGGATCAACCTGGTCTGCAATGTCAATTTTTATTCCATTGCGGCCAGCCGTCAGTTCGATAACGTACATAAGGGCATCGTTTTTCTTTACCCATGACTTGCGGCAGCGCAATCGTGCATATGAGCGTTAGCGCACAGAGCATGGCACATGATAGGCGGACGATTGCCTCATTTAATGGAGAGCCGGAATATGCACGATGCCTCGATTGAAAACAGCCTGCTCGCCGCTATTCCGCGCACGGAGTACAAGCGTCTGCTCGCTGCACTCGAGCCGGTCACCCTAATCTTTGGTGATGTGTTCTGCGAGCCAGGGGACACAATCCACCATGTTTATTTTCCCTGTTCCTCCCTGATCTCCTTGTTGACACTGGCAGATGGTCATTTGGCGCTGGAAATCGGACTGGTCGGCCGTGACGGCATGGTCGGCATTTCCCTGGTGCTGGAACACAATGTCTCTCCGGTGCGTGTCCTGGTCCAAGGCGACGGAATGGCCATGCGAATGACGGCGCTACGTTTTCGCAAGGAATTCAGGCTTAGCGTAGCGTTGCAACGAGTGCTTTACAGCTACACATATTCGTTGATGCGCCAGATTTCGCAAACTGCCGCATGCAATCGTTTTCACGTGGTGGAGCAGCGTCTTGCCCGCTGGCTGTTAATGACACATGACCGGATAAAGTCGGATCAATTCCACATGACGAACGAATTTATTGGACACATGCTGGGAGTACGGCGCGTCGGCGTTACCACCGCCGTCCAGGCACTGCATAAACGCAATCTGATCAGTTACAGCCGCGGCGATATCGTTATTCTCGATCGCAAAGGACTCGAAGCGGCGGCTTGTGAATGTTATGAGGTCGTCAGGGACATGCATGACGGCACCTAGTAGTTAGTCAAGGCGATACTGATGGATAATTACAAAAGCCTCATCACCAAGACACCAAGGACACCAAGCATCACCAAGGAAAAACAATATCGAATTTGTAGTTCTTGGTGCACCTTTGTGCCCTTGGTGCCTTGGTGGTGAAAGATTTTCCATCTTTCCATCAATTTCTTGATGACTGAACACCAGGGTGTGCAATACAGGTTCTGTTTTCCGCAGCAGCAACTGCCAAAGTCTTGCCAGAATTTAGTGACGACTACACATGACAGTCAGGGAAGGACTGAATCCAGTCCTTCCCTTCCGGCATCGAACTATCCGTTACAGGCGTCCCATCAAAAGCAGCACGATGAGAATGATCACCACCAAGCCCAAGCCACCACTAGGCCCATAGCCCCAGTTTCTGCTATGCGGCCAGGCCGGAATTGTGCCGATTAGCATCAGGATTAGCACAATCAACAGTATGGTTCCCAAGCCCATGACATTTCTCCTCGAAACAGTAAACGAACAGAGTTAGTTTGCTGGCGCTGTCGGCGCGGGGGGCGCCACAATCACGGTGGTACCGCTGCCGGATTTGCCGGTGTCACCCTTGTCGCCAGTGGATCCTGTTGATCCGATCGATCCTGTGGTGCCGGACGGGCCGGCAGGTCCTTGGGCGGGAACGGTAATGACCGTCGCTGGTGTCACGGTTGTCGGCCTCTCGCAGGCGCTTAACGCAAGTGCCGCCAGTATTGCTGAAAACACGATTGAATATTTCATGAAAATTCCTTTCGATAGCTGGATGGGGCTCCTCAACTGAACAGATATGCGCTACGCGGAATTACGTTTCGAAACTACGCCCAATCCTGATGAAGTTCTGTTCGTTATCAAACATAGATAGCCCAATGCAGGCAATAGCTGATTTGTTGGCTGCGGCGGTCTCACAAAAAGAAAAGGCCCGAAACGAAGGGAGGCGTTTCGGGCCAAGTGCTACAGGTGTCCCACCCGGGGAGGAAAAGAGCGAACACCCATGATCATCATGCTTCGCCGCTTGAAAAAGTTATGTACGTCATCGCACATAAACCATAATTAATTTTTATTGTTTGCAACCCGGGAAACGCTGGCCGATCTGATCTTCCTGGGTTCGAACGGTGTGGCTCAGCTATCCGGAAACGAAGGCAGAGAAACTAAAGGTTTGAATCTTATCGGGGTACGTTATGGAAACGCTGAATAAGCCGCCACAATGAACTCAGCGGTAATCTGGAATTGAGACGAAAACGTGACGTCAATGACATTTTCATCAAAAAACCGGCCTGTTTTGAACGGAAACGCAGGGCATTTCACCTCATGCTGGACGCACCTCTCCCGTCAGAGGTCGTCCCCATTTGCCGACGTTGAGCATTGCCAGCATGGCGAAGGCCCGGTTGGCGTTCTTCGCCAGGCCGCGATAGCGCACCCTGGCAAAGCCCCGGAGACGCTTGAGGGTCAGGAGCGGATGCTCGACCCTGGAACATCAATCCGTCCATGCGCGACAGAAACTCCGCCTTGCGCGTCGCCCGGCTGTGCTTCTCGAATCCTCGTGTCGCCGCCAGCGTCATCTGCTTCATCGTTTCGTCCCTTGTGCTCGATACTCCGTGTCAGACAGCATGATAAAGAAAGCGTTCACGGCATTTGTTACTTATTCAGTGTTTCCCTATATAAGTTGCACTGTTTTCGCTTTGTCTTGTTGTTCGAATTCATCCGGCTGCCAGCAAAAGCGGAAAGATACTAGCCAGTCGCATACGACAAGCATCGCCCTGCCGCAGGGGACGGTCTGCGTACTGGCACACATTGAGGAGAAATAAATTGATCCTGAAAACTTCATTTGAACCACGGCGACACGACGGGCATGACCAAAGGAAATCTCCGTGGGATGATGGAAAATTAAAAGCTTGCCAATGGATTTCGTTTCACCCGATGGGTGAGGCGCCGCATGCCTGCCATGCCTTGTGTCCTCGCCGGACGGTGCGGAAAGTTATCGGACTACTGCAGTAATGTCCTGGCGATACTGCACATCCGACAGCAGGCGGCCCATTTCCTTCTTGACCACGGCATAGCATTCGCAGACGCGGGTCTCCAGTCCGGGGCGGTCAATTACCGAGATGTGGCCGCGGTGATAGCGAATATATCCGGCATGCTGCAATTTTCCGGCTGCTTCGGTAATGCCTTCACGACGCACGCCAAGCATGCTCGCAACCAATTCCTGCGTCATGACCAGCTCAGACGAGGAGAGGCGGTCGAGTGTCAGCAACAGCCAGCGGCACAACTGCTGTTCTACCGAGTGGTGCCGGTTGCATACCGCCGTCTGCGTCATCTGCGTAATCAGCGCCTGGGTATAGCGCAGCAAGATGCGCTGCATCGAACCGGCGCGATTGAACTCCTCCTTCAGCAGGTGCGCCTCCAGTCGGTAAGCATGACCCGCGGTCTGCACCACGGCCGAGCTTGGGGTGGTATTGCCGCCCATGAACAGCGCAATACCGACTATGCCTTCATTGCCCACCCCGGCGGTTTCGGCTGAGGCGCCGGACTCCATGACATAGTGCAGCGAGACGATGGAAGTGGTGGGGAAATAGGCGTGCTGCAATTTCCCCCCGGGTTCGTAGAGAATTTCGCCGAGCCGCAGCGGGACAGGTTCCAGATGCGCGGCCAGGCGTTCGAATTCCGCCGTAGGCAGGGCGGCGAGAAGATGGTTTTGATTCGGACTAGGGGATGATGACATCATTAGTCTTTCGCGTCTGGTGTTGTAACGCTCATGATCGCCAGTGTCACCCCTGAGCATGAAAGGGCGCAAAGGCGAATTGAACGCCCCCCACCCCATCCCCACCCCATCCCCGCCCCGGGGCGGGGCTACTGGTTAGCTCGCTACGCTCGATATTACGTGACACTTCGCATCCGGCATCGAGCGGTTCGCGGCTCCGCTGCAAGGTGTTTTTCATGTTAATTATTTAGCGGTCTGCTCCACGCCGATTCCACGGTAGCCGATGAAGCGGGAGGACTGGTTGAACATCGGTTCTCCGCTCACGCGAAAGGTTTGCTGCGAGCCGTCCACATTGGTGCGGCTGAAAAGGAAATCCAGGAATGGCTGGCGGGCTGCAATGCGTGCCTGCAATATCTCTCGCTCTGCCTCATTCCAGCCAGCGACCGGGATAGTGCTGCCATTTCCCGCGAGTGGTTCCACGCGGATGCCCAGCATCTCCAGGACCGGGCCGGAAACCTTGGTGAAGTTGCCATTCTCATCCTGCTCCCAGTACCAGTCGGAGGCCAGTTCGGTCAGGCTGCGATAGCGGGCTTCGCTTTCGCGCAGTTCGGCGGTCCGTTCCCGCACTGTCTGTTCCAGCAGCTTGTTGTAGTCCTCGAGTTTTTTGTACAACAGCCGCACTTCCAGCATGTTGTGGATGCGCGTCTTGACTTCGATCAGATCGAATGGCTTGCTGATGAAATCCTTGGCGCCGGCGTCCAGGGCGCGCAGCTTGTGACCCGGCTGGGCGGTAATCACAATGACTGGAAGATAACTGTCGGCAATATTGGTCTTGAGGCCTTCCATTACCTGGAATCCATCCATGCCGGGCATCTGCAGGTCGAGCAGGATCAGGTCGTAGCGATTCTTGCGATGCAGCGCGCAGACCTCTGTTGGATCCATGGTCGAGGTCACGTGCATGTAACCGGCCTCGCTCAGCAATTGCTCAAACAGGCTGATATTGGACTCCTGGTCGTCAACAATCAGGATGCTGGCGTCAAGAATCGTGGCGGAACTGATCATCATGCTATTTCCTCTTTTAGTGTTCTGCTGGCTGCTGCTGTTTGCGCGAATTCCAGCGCCGCATCGAGTGCATCCATGAATTCACCCACCTTGATCGGTTTGGTGAGATAGCTGAAAAATCCGGCTTCGAGGTCCCGCTCGATAGCGCGCGGCACCGCGTTGGCGCTTAAAGCGATGATGGGGATATGCGCCGTCGTCGAGTCCTTGCGCGGAATTCTCATGACGTCGATGCCGCTGATGCCGGGCAGGTTGATGTCCATCAGAATCACCTCCGGCTGATAGACGAGCGCAAACTCGATGCCGAGATTGCCATCCGCCGCGCTCAGGAAACGCAGGTCGGAGCGGCGCGCAACAAGCTGCTCGACCAGTTCCAGGTTAGCCGGGTTGTCCTCGACATGGAGCAGAGTGCGCAGCGGGGTGCCGTCCGGCACTTGCGGCCGCACCCGCGACGCATGCTCGGATTCCGGCGTTGCCAGCATTGGTGCCGCGGTCAGGTCCAGTTCGATCAAGAACACGCTATCCACGCCGATGGTGCCGCCCATCAATTCCACCAGGTGCTTGGTCACCACCAGGCCGATGCCCGTGCCTTCCTCTCCGCTGGCCTCCCTGCCGGGACGATTGAAGGGCTGGAACAGCTGTGCCAGCTGTTCCAGCGTCAATCCGGCACCCGTGTCGCGCGATGATTCGATCTGCCATGTCGGCTGCGCCGGCGGGACGAGGACTATTTCCTGTTTCGGACATATTGATTTCCGTGAAAAATGTAACGATCCGATAAGAGTTGGGCCTGCCGAGCCGGTATCAGACAATTGCCAATTCACGCAGCAGTTAAACACACATACCTGATGGAATATGAACTATCACAGGCCTTCCGGCGGCGCGTCTGTATGCTGGCACACATAGCAGCGGGTACTCCACGCCTATAATCAGCTCTCATTCGGCCCGCCGCGAACACCGGAGTTTTCATGCAGCCCTCAGATTCCGACCGATATCTCGGTTTTGCCGCCCTCGCGCTACTGATTGTCGGCTGCGTTGTGGTGCTGCATGCTTTCCTCACCGCGCTATTGTGGGCGGTAATTCTGGTGTCGGTTACCTGGCCGGCATTTGCACATCTGGACAGGTGGTTAGGTCACCGCCGCAATTTTTCCGCGCTGGCCATGACCTGCGTGGTTTCCCTGGTGATGATCGCGCCATTCGCCGTGGTGACTCTGGGACTGGTCGACAATGCGACGCAACTGTCAGCGGCCATCGGCGGCCAGCTGGAAAGAGGGCTTCCCGATGCCCCCGCTTGGCTCATCCAAATTCCGCTGGTAGGTGCGAGCTTGAGCGACTACTGGCAAAATCTTGCCCACGACAGCAGCAGGCTGACCGATGAACTCCAGCGCCTGCTGCCGTCCGCGCAGCACGCCTTGCTGGCGGCAGGCAAAACATTGGGCTCCGGCTTGATGCAACTCACGCTCAGCGTGTTCATTGCCTTCTTCCTGTTCCGCGATGGCGAGGAAGTCGATCGACGCGCGATTGCCGTGGCGTCCAGAGTCGCGGGACAACGTGGGCGATATCTGCTGGAGATCGCGAGCAACACCGTGACCGGCGTGGTCTATGGCATTCTTGGCACTGCCCTTGCGCAGGGCGTGCTGGCAGGGATCGGCTTTGCCATCGCCGGGGTTCCCGGAGCGCTGCTGCTGGGGCTTGCCACTTTCTTTCTCTCCATAATTCCGGTCGGCCCGCCGCTGATCTGGATCGGTGCCGCGCTGTGGTTATTCCAGCAGGGTGACACAGGCTGGGCAATCTTTGTTGTGCTGTGGGGCTTCTTCATTGTCAGCATGGTCGACAACATCATCAAGCCCCTGATCATCAGCCGGGGTTCCAGCATGCCATTCGTGTTGGTGTTCCTGGGGGTGCTGGGTGGGGTCGT
Source organism: Georgfuchsia toluolica (assembly GCF_907163265.1). Lineage (NCBI taxonomy): Bacteria > Pseudomonadati > Pseudomonadota > Betaproteobacteria > Nitrosomonadales > Sterolibacteriaceae > Georgfuchsia > Georgfuchsia toluolica. Next base: position 985,209 of record NZ_CAJQUM010000001.1, on the reverse strand, counting down.
GAGCTTCGGCCTGATCGGAGTATTTCTCGGCCCGACGCTGCTGGCGGTGGGGTATCGGCTGCTCAATGAGTGGAGCAGCGCACTGGTCGAGCCAACGAACGCGGATTCTCCAGCAGAGTAGTATTCTGTCAAAGCAATACTGATGTATAGCATCGAATCTCTCACCGCCGAGGCATCAAGGACACCAGGTATCACCAGGAAAAAACAATATTGAATTTGAAGTTCTTGGTGCACCTTCGTGAACTTGGTGTCATCCGCCCATCATAAACTGATCAAGGTTGGGGCGACGCTGCGGTAGGCTCGGACAGCCCGTCTGAAGAAGCAGTTCACCACGGTGAACACGGCGACGCGGCGAAAACACAAGGCATGGCAGGCATGCGGTGCCTCACCCATCGGGTGAAACGAAGTCCATTGGCAAGCTTTTGATTTTCCGCCGTCCCACGGGGATCCTACAGGGATTCCCTGTGGTCATTTCCTTTGCTCATGCCCGCCGTGTCGCCGTGGTTCAAATGAGGTTTTCAGGTTAAATTACTGATGCGTTCGAGGATGCGCTGCGAGCGGCTGATTTTTTTGCTCTTCACACGAGTGGAACTCCAGGACGGCCTCGATATTCTGGCTGATCTGGTCTTGCTCGGCTTCTAATGGTACGGCGCGAGCCGCCGCAGCCGCCGGCGAAGCGGCAGACCCGGATTTCATCGAGATGCGTTACTTGTTCTGTTATGCCTCATGTTGAGCACATCCTGGACAAGGCATGATCAATTGCGAATACGGATACTCATTCTTTCTTCTCGTCTTTTGCAGCGTCCTGGATATTCTGACCGGCTTTTTCAATGTGCTGCCCGGCATCATCCATTGTCTTGTCGATGTCCTTGCCCGCGCGCTCTGCCGGACCTTCCTGCTTTTGGCATGCGGACAGTGTCGCGACCAAAAGGATTGCCGCTAATCCTGCTGCGAGATTCTTGCCGAATTTAGTCATGGGAACTCTAAAAATATTTTTACCACGGGACACGGCGAACACGGCGGAAGCCAAAAGCTTTCATTACAGAGGGCACAGAGAAAATCAAGACTTGCTTCGTTATCGCCGTGCCCACCGTGTCGCCGTGGTTAACCGTTTTTCCCGGGATCAACGCCTGATGCGGGATATCTTGGTACCCTCGATGCTGAGGCTGGCCATGAGTCCCTGCTGGTCGAAAATGAAGGCGTAGGCATCGTCTTTCGCTGTCGTCGTTGACAGATTCTTCGCAACGCCTTCATTTACGACGACCACCGTCGGTCCAACACCGATTTCCCAGCCCTTCGACTTGTCGAGATAATTCACAGCTTTGTCGTTCATAAGGAATACGACGTAGCCGAATGATTCGGCACCTGCCTGCAAACCCCAGGAGGCGGAGACAGAGTTGTAATAGTCGGCGACGTGCGTACCCTTCATCAAGACTCCTTCGCCATAGGCGCCACCAAATACAAGGCCGGCCTTAATGATCTTGGGGAACACCAGTATTGCCCTGGCTTTCTTCCCAATGGTTTCAGCGGTGGGGTTGGATTTGTACAAGGTTTGCAGAGCCTGGGCGGAGTCCTTGTCCAAGTCTTCAGCAGTTGCTGCATTTGCCCGACTGCCAAGCGCTCCCAGGGAGAGAGTTGCGGCGGTCACGAGGAGTAGGTTAAGAAAATTGCGTCGAATATTGGACATTTTTGGTTCCTTTCAGTGGTTTTGAAGTTGCTGTCGATGGCGATAACAACGCTGGGGGAACAGCTAACACTTAATAGTTCTTGTGCTCTTGTGCTTCGTCCTTGATTGCTTCACCGCCCTTCTGAATATCCTTGCCCGCTCCTTCAACAGTGTTGCAGGCAGTAAGGGCCACAACGTTGCCGGCCAGGAATAGCACCGCGAGCAGCGGCACGAAAATTCTTCTGATCATGATGAATGCCCTCTTGTGGAAAATGGATTAGGAGTCGGCCTCGGAAAATGGATGCACTCATGAGCCTGACTATTTTTATGATGCACCGATAAGCCATACTCTTCTGTGCGCTACCGAACAGAATGCGACTGCCTGTTTTCTCGTGGGAAAATCTTCCGCCTTGCTCTATGTGTGCCAGCGAACAGACGTTCTCCCAGGACAGGAGGAACGTCGGTGCCTCCTACTAACCAAGAAAGCACAGATCATGAAAATCCAGTTCGCGACAAGCTGTTTCGTCATTGCCACTCTGCTCTCCCCCCTTGCGGCCCATGCCGAAGATCGAGACGCGGATCGCTCGCATCCCATCACATTCGTCAAGGATTCTGTCATTACGACCAAAATCAAATCCATGCTGGCCGACGAAAAGATGAAAACGCTGGTGCATGTCAAGGTCGATACCGACTCCAGGGGCGCAGTGGTATTGAGCGGAACTGCCAGAACCCAGGAAGACGCAGACAAGGCTGCTTCAATTGCACGCGAGGTCAAAGGTGTAACTTCGGTCACGAACAATATCCAGATCAAGAATGATGACTAGGAATCCGGTTCAAGGCAAAGATCCTGCACACGGGGCGCAGGTCATGCCTGCGCGGGCCGGCCCCTGTTCCTACAGGATCGAGGCCGGTCTTTTACTTTCAGTGACAACGCTTGCAATAAAGGTCCTCGAATCAGAATCAATAACAACAGGAGAACCAACATGAAACGTTTCCTTATTACAGCGGCGTTAGCTGCTGCTACCCTCATCACGCCGGCGCTTGCTGCCGACGTTGGTGTCTCGATCAGCGTTGGTGACCCTCACTTCTACGGGCGGCTCGACATCGGCGACTATCCACAGCCGCAAGTGATCTATCGTCGGCCGATGATTATCGAGCGGGTAGAGATGGACCGCCCGCCAGTCTATTTGCGGGTACCCCCGGGCCATCGAAAGCATTGGAACAGGCACTGCCGCGAGTACAACGCCTGCGGCGAGCGGGTCTTCTTTGTGCGGGATAACTGGTACAACCGTGAGTACGTCCCACGCTATCGGAAACAGCGATCCTGATCGCCAGGATAATCGTGGCAACGGCAGGCAAGATGAGCGTAGGAATCATGGTAACGACCACCAAGGCGACAACCGGGATCATGATCGTAACCGCTAAAACATTTGGGTAATAACGGCCTTGCTCACCTGTGGGGTGATCAAGGCCTTTTGGGTATCCTAAGCGGTGACCGATTTTGCGGTGCGCAATGCACAATGCTTTTTGCATTACCATGCCACGGTCGGCTATTGCTGGCCGTGGCCACTGGAGTCGCGTAGTTGTAATTCCGGCAGGAGGCGCCAGTCTTAACCCACTCGTTTTATAAAGCCAAGCCGCTGCGAGGGCCTGAATCCTACATCGTAGAAGAACCCGAGCAGTTTGAAATGCTTACGAGCAGCAGCGGTCTCGACTTTCTCGACACGTAGCCCGTCAAGATTGACAAATAGTTGCGATAGCAGCGCGTGGCCTATGCCTTGGTGTGAATAATCAGGGTCTACGCCAATGGTGTCCAATATTGCCACGGGTTCTGCGCGGCCATAATCCCCAAAATCGGTACGCGCCATGACGTAACCAGCAGCTATGCCATCAACGCGCGCGATCAGTGAAACACGCACGGCAGAATCATTCATTGCCTCATCTACCAGTTCATAGATATAGGCCTCCCGCCGGCGGCCAGTGATCCTCTTGTCTATGCGAACAATGTCATACATGTCTTCGGCCTTCAGCGTGCGCAAGTCCATCTTGTCACGTGCGAGCGCCTCAAAATCATTGCTGTGAGACGCGCTGTAATCAGTTTCGGTGCTCGAAAATCCAGTGAGATAAGGCGGGGCAGGGACTTTATTGTCTTCATGCAACTCAAGCCGGTGATCTCTTACATGACAGTCGACGACAAGATCGTCTCCCAGCTCGAAGCCTGCGTGGTCGAAGAACTGCATGATCGCGTGATCACGCCAGGATGCTGTAGTACGGATTTCGGTCACCTTGAGGCGTCTTGCTTCATTTTCAAGCTTGGATAGCAGTGCCGAACCGATGTGCTGCCCATGCCTACCCGATGCAGCGCCAATCGCTTCGAGTCTCAGTGCCGGTTCGGCGCGACCGAACTGTCCCTGCATCAGGCGCGCCATGATGAATCCCACCAGTTTGCCGTCGTGTTCGGCAGCGAACTGAATGTGAAGATCGGACTGCGACAGTGCAGTCTTCAAACGCCGTTCGAAATAGGAAGTGCGGGGATGACCGATGGCTTCTGCATCCAGTGCGATGACCGCATCGAAATCCTGCGCAGTGAGTCGACGCATCATCATGCCGCTTACTTTTACTTGTTGCTGTTCAATATTATCCACAGGAAATATCCTCAAGTATCAAGTTGCAGCCCGGTGCTCGAGCTGACGCAATTTCTCGTAACGGAACGCCCCCCAGAGGGCTGCGCCGATCGCCCCGGCACAGATCGAATCGGGATTGTTCACGGCCTCTATCCCGGTGATCTTCTCATTAACGAGCTCTTCCTGGAGTGCGGCGAGCAGGCCGGTGTCCAGCGCGAGGCCTCCGGTGAGGAGCACAGTACCCTGGGTGATGCCGGTCACTTTCAGCAGTTTTGCCAGTCGCGATGCCATCGAGAGATGGATGCCTTTCAGGATGTCCTGCGTGGCGATGCCGCGCGAGACCATGTTGATGACGTCTGTCTCGGCGAGCACGGCGCAAATCGAGCTGGGCTTTTCGGGATTCTGCGAGGACTGCGACAATGGACCGATCTCTTCGATGGCCACACCGAGGTAGCGCGCGATATTTTCGAGGAACTGGCCCGAGCCTGACGCGCACTGGCTGGTCATCTTCGAGGCGAGCACCTTGCCGCGCTCGTCGATGAAGATGGCGCGGCCGTTCAACGCCCCCACGTCGACCACGGCGCGGGCCGGAGGGCAGAGGTATATGGCGCCGCGGGCATGGGTGGTCATCGAATAGAAGTGTCCGGTGGCGAATTTGACGTTCTCGCCTTCTCCGGTTGTGGCGGTGTACTGCACGTCAGCAGGCTTCAACCGCGCTTCCTCGAGGACTTCGCTGTAGCCTGTGAGCGCAAGTTCCTGCGGATCGCGCTGGCGGATGCGCTCGACGCGCTTGGCGAGCCACTCGGTCTTGTTGCCGTCCTGCCTGAACAGCACGGTCTTGACGGCGCCTGAGCCGATATCGATGCCGATCGTCGTAGTAGTCATTCGCGTGCCTCCGCGGTCTTGCCTTCTTCGACCACCGCGCGGTAGGCGAATGTCGCGCCGCCGAGCGCTCCGGTGAAGATCGAGTCCGGATTGATGTTAAGCGTCATCTCGCCGTAGTTTTCTCTGACGAGGTCCCTGAGTGCCTTCACTGCGGCTTCGTTCTTCGCCACGCCGCCGGTGAAGGTGAATTCGTTGCGGATTCCACCCGAGCGCGCCAGGATGGACATCGCGCGCAGGATGATGGCGCGGTGCAGCCCGGCCATGATGTCTTCGCGCTTCTCGCCCAGCGACAGCCTGTCGCGCAGCTCGGCACCGGCGAACACCGTGCAGGTCGAGTTGATGCGCACGTTCTTGGTCGATTTCATCGCCAGTGGCCCCAGTTCGTGCAAACCCATGTTCATCTCGTCGGCGATGTAGCCCAGGTAGCGCCCGCAGCCCGCCGCACAGCGGTCGTTCATCTGGAAGCTCTCGACGATGCCGTGCTTGTCGACCTGGATCGCCTTGGTATCCTGGCCGCCGATGTCGAGCACGGTCGCCGTGCCTTCATGCATCATGTGCGCGCCCAGGCCGTGGCAAAGGATCTCCGAGCGGATATGCTCCTTGGAAAAGGGCAGCCGCGCGCGGCCGTAGCCCGTGCCGATGATGTAGGTTTCCTCCAGTTCGGTGTCCAGCACCGAGCGGATCGGCGCGCGTATGGCGTCGGCACGGCTCAAGGTGTCGGGCAGGGCGATGAAGGTGCGGTCGAGGGCGGCAAGCAGATTGCTGCTGATCGCATCGCCATAGTCGCGGTTCTCGACTTCGATGATGGAACGGTCGAAGACGTTGAGCAGCATGTCGTAGCGTATGCCGGCTTCCTTGGCGACTTGTTCGCCGAGCGCGAGGTAGCGGCTGCCGGCGATGTCACGGAAGAAGTCCGACTTGCGCTTGGCTCCCGGAGCGAAGAGACTGGGCGCCTCGCTGCGCAGCCGTTTGAATAATTCGCCCAACGCGGCAAGCACTGCCTTGCTCGAATCGCCGAAACGTGAACCTTCGGCATTGCGCAGGCAGGTGGCTTCCAGGTCGGCGAGCTGCACCAGGAACTGTTCAAGCCGAAAGTCGCGCTCGAGCTGGGCGAGAAAATCCTCCAGTGCGCCGTTGAGCGCATGCGACTGCGAGAGTGCCTGCCGGAATAGGTAGAAGCGGGCATTGACCAGAGCTTCCTGTTTGGCGATCTTTGCGGCAGTGTCGTAGTTGGAGCGCGAGTTGGTGATGCCGCGGCCGATGATGTTCTGATGCTCGTCGATCGCCACGGCTTTCGTGGTGGTGGATCCGAGGTCGATGCCGATGAAACAACGCATAACTATCTCCTCGCGGTTCAGTGGGCAGTGGCGACGCCCGCGACGGCGCGCTTCTGCTTGATCATCTGGAAATACGACTCCAGCCGGTTCTTGATGTTCGCGGCGGAGAAGTAGCGCGGATCGACAAGGTCGGACTCGATGAAGGCGGCCGGCTTGCCGGTACGCTTCTCGACTTCGCGCAGCATGAGGAGCTGGCCGGCGGAGAAGCTGTTGCAGCTCTTGATCGAGTTGATCAGCAAACCGTCGGCCTCGTACTCGTCCATGTACTTGCAGATCATCTCGATGCGCTGCGGGAAGTTCATGTTGGTGTAGCAGCCCAGGCAGTAGTCCGCGAGCGACTCCAAAGGATGATCCGGATCGTGCCGGAAGCCGAAATCGTAGACGCCGCCAACCTTCGAATAGGTGCTCGCTACGACTACCGCGCCCTCGTCATAGAACATCTTCCAGAATTCGCGGAAGCTGGTCCAGTTGGGCGGACCTTCAACTACCAGCCGGTATTTCTCCTCGGCCATCTCGCCCTCAGGCGTGATCGGACCTTTCTTGTTCCGCACGCGCTCTTCGATCTCCTTGCGCAGAATGTCGTAGTACTGTGTCGCCTCAGGGGTGCCGCGGAATGCAGTGAAGATCGGCCCGATGTAATACACGGCGCCGAAGTAGCCGTCGATGGGAGAGGGCCGGTTCTTGGCCGATTGCAGCACCTTCACCAGGTCATCCTCAGCCTTGACGGATTCCTTCATGTACTGGCGCAGCCGGTCGATGTCGAACTTCACGCCCGAGACGCGCTCCATCGTCGGGATCACGGTTTCCTTCAACTGCTTCACCACGTAGTCGCGCATGCTCTGCGAGATTTTGCCGTCGCCCTGGTAGGGCGTGTGCAGCATGACGGTTTCACAGTTGTATTTCTGCCGCACCAGCTCGAACCACTTCATGAACGTGAAGCAGCCGGTGTACGAGAGCAGCAACAGGTCGGGCGTGGGCAGCTTCTCGCCCGTGGGACCGATCTCGCCGCCCAGCATCATGCCCAGATCCGACTTGACGTAGGTGCACACGTCCTCGGAATGTCCGTCGCGCTCGGCGTCGAGGATGAACTTGCCGGACTTCTTCCTCATGCCGTTCTGTAACGCGTTGGTCTCGGGCAGGCTGCGGGCGAAGTCGAAGCACATGACGAGTTCATTGAGATTGCCCGGCACGAAGGTCGCAGCGACCTTCTTGCCATTCTCGTGCGCGCTGGCGAGCTCGCTGTAGTTCCGGTTGATCATCTCCTTCTGCAGCCACATCGCGTCCTCTTTCTGGACCGCTGGCGTGGGCTTTTGGGAGGCTTGCGGAGGTGTTATTTGGACAGTCGTATTCATGAGTCGCTCCAGAGTTTGATCGAGTCGGCGAAAGTGCCGGCCTGTTCGCGGATCGGGGCCATCTGGCCCGTGTTCTCCGAGAACTTGAACGCGGTGTACGGAATCTTGTGCTTGGCGAGTATCTCTTGCAGCATCGGCCGCTCAAGCAGCGCCGGATCGCAGAACGAAGCGGCGGCGAATATCACGCCCTCTGCACCGCCCTGCTTGACTTGGTGCAGGAGGTACTTGCCCTTGTCCTCCTTCTTTTCGTCGTACTTCGAGGCCTGCTGCGCCGAGCGGTGCAAAAAAGCTTTGGAGAGTTCTTCGAGCGGATTTCCGTTGGCGGGAACTTCGTCCATCAGCCAACGCATGACAAGGCCGAAATCGTCGTCGACCACGTAGCATCCGGCCATTTCGATCGACTTGATCAGGGAGAGGGGCGGCTGCTCGCAGAACGAACCGGTAAGAACCACGCGCGCCTTGTCGCGCTTGGGGCGGTCCTCCTTGTCGACTGCCGCGATGTAGTCGCGGACGAGCTGGGTGTGCTCCTCGGGTGGCAGCACCATGCCGGCGCGGATGAGCAGATAAACTTCCGAGGTCGGCGCCTGCCAGGGCTTCTGGGTGCGGTACGCGTATAAGTCCTGGACCGCGCGACGGTTCTCGTTGTATATGGCGATGGAGGCGTTCAACGCCGCGTCGGTGATCGGCTTGCCGGCGATCTTGGCCAGATCCTCGCGCAACACCTGCATCTCGTGAATGTAGAAATCGCCGCCTACCTGGTCGAGGTAGTTTTGCGGGACGTCGATGTAGCGGACGTACTTGTCCTTGAACAGGATCTGCCACATTCCCGAGAGATTGCGTATGACGTCGCAGGTCGAGGGGAAGAGCATGCCATCCAGGCAGTCAAGCCGGCCGGTCAGGCCCAACTCCAACGTGGAGCGCGGGATGCGGCAGATGTAGCTTTGGTAGTAGGCGTCACCCTGGATCACCTCCATTTGGTCGCCGCCGCCGAAGATTCCAACTGGAAGCATGCCTGCTGCATGTATGATCTCGCGCGGAACGTAGACCGGCATGTAGCCAATCGCCTTGCGGCCGGGAACGGCCGCTTTCCATTCCTTTACTGCATTGAAATGCAAATCCTCGAACAGCGCTTCACAGCGGGCCAGGATGTCCTTCAGTGTCGGGACCATTTGATCGTGCTCCTCTTCTATTATTGACAGTTAGGTACCTTGAAACTTGCTGCGTGCAGCTTGCCAACCGGAAACATGTACTATAGTACACGAATTATAGTACATGGCTGTATAGTACACAATAAAAATAAAAAAGCAATATATTGCGTGTTATACGTAGAAGACAGATTCGAGCAGCAACTAGCGATAAACCCATAAACACGTGTAATTACATTAAGTTGTATGAACGCGCACCTTGGTGACTCGGTTACAACTGAGTCAATAGTCGATAAGACGACTACAAGTGTAAAATTACCATAGTAACTCTGTCCACTATTTTGGGGAGAATTTTCTGCTGGTTCGCTGAATTCCACGAACAGCAAATACCGGGTTCTCGGAAAATTGATCCTGAAAACCTCATTTGAACCACGGCGACACGGCGGGCATGAGCAGAGGAAATGACCACAGGGAATCCCTGTGGGATCCCCGTGGGACGGCGGAAAATCGAAAGCTTGCCAATGAACCTCGTTTCACCCGATGGGTGAGGCACCGCATGCCTGCCATGCCTTGTGTTTCCGCCGTGTCGCCGTGGTGAACTGCTTATCCATGATCAATAAGTCCGCAGACGCGCAAGTTCATCGCGCAGCCATTGACTGCTCGTGATCGTTGCGCCGCCATTGCACCTCACCACATAGGGTTGGCCGCTGAAACTGCTTTCAGTGGCAGCCCGCGCAATAAAGTCTTCGGTAGTATTGATCAGATTTCTTGCCACGAGATATTTGTATTTGTCGCGTAAATGCACCTGCGCTGCTTTCGAGTCGTACCAGCTGCCGTTGCGATAAAACTCGCATCCGGTCCCCTCGACATAGCCCAGCAGAAAATTGACTTCTATCTGCACACTGGTCGCTGGTTCCGCCCGTGCAGTCGGTGCCAGCAAGAACCCCAGTATCAGTATTGAACTCATAATCAATCGCATGTTCATAACTCCTTGTCCATTGGCAACAGCGATAAAATATTGACGTTGAATCGCTGCCAGTTACTCCGTGCCGGTTCGATGTCGTACTCAACGACCTTGCCGTCTTCCTGGGTGCGCCACACCAAACTTGACCTACCCCCGGATCCGTTCGGACGCAATGCCAGCATGTAGGAATTGGCAGGCTGCACCATGGCATCAAAACGTGCGGTAACCTGTTGCGCCAGCTCTGGACTGTCTATGATCAAACCGATTTCGGTGTTCAGATGCATGGACCGTTGATCGAAGTTCATCGAGCCGATGAACAGTTTCTTGCGGTCAAATACAAACAGTTTCGCGTGCAGGGAATAGTTTCCATAGCGCGACATTGACGCGGTCTGGCCGCTGCCGCGCGCGTTGCCCAGCAGTGAGCGGATCTCGTAGAGTTCCACGCCTTCCTCCAGCAGGGGCACCCGATAATGCATGTAGCCGGCCTGTGACGGCAACACCGTCGATGATTCGAGGGAACTGGTCAGGATACGGACACGTACTTGGCGTTGGCGCAGGCCTTTAAACAACTGCATGCCTTCTTTTCCGGGGATCAGGTAAGGCGTGACCATCAGTAGCTCGGACTGCACCGCACCAGTGGCATCGGCCACTGCCCGATGCATCAGCCTGCCCACCATCGCGCCGTTTTCCACTTTCTTTTTGTCGGGGCTGTCGCAGACCAGTTGCGCATGTGCCCAGACCAGTGGCAGACGACCGGAGATCATTCCGTTTAAGGGTTCTCCGTTCGCGACACGCTTCGCATAGTCGACGCCGTCCTTCTTTAATTGCTGGCCCTGATCGCTCAATACCTCGCGATGATCGTTCAGGGCCGCATGAGAGGTCTTTTTTCCGGAAAGCGCTTCAGCCGGAATCGACAGGGCGCTGTTCCAGTATTCGTCGAAGGTTCTCGACAGCCCTTGGGCGACAGGGCCGGCGGCAAACACGTCGTCATCGGCGAACTGCGAGTCGGGGTCGATCTGAAAGTATTGATCGCCGATATTGCGTCCGCCGACAAGCGCTACGGTATTGTCTATGACAAGCAATTTATTGTGCATCCGGTAGTCGAGCCGGGAGTTGTTAATCATGAACTCGATGGCTCGAAACAGCATGCTACTGCCACGATACGCGAATGGATTGAAGATTCGAATCTCGATCGATGGATGCGCCGCAAGCGCCGAAATCTGGTCGTCGCCTGCCACTGTTTCACCGTCATCAATCAGCACCCGCACCCGCACGCCGCGATCTGCTGCGCGCAGCACTGCATCGGTCAATAGCTTGCCGGTTTCATCGCCGCGAAAAATGAAATATTGCAGATCGAGCGTGCGTTCGGCAGCATTAATCATTTGCATCCGGGTCAGGAAGCCGTCGGCGCCGACCGAAATGATGCGAAATCCCGAGTTGCCGTCATGTTTAATTGCCGCATCTGCAAACTGCCGGCCAAGCCTGGTCTGCTCCGGGTAAGCGTAGGCGGTGGAAATTGTCTTCGGAAAATCGGATCCCGGCGGCAACGAGGCGCAGCCGCCGACAAACGCAACAATCAGAACGGCCACTGATAAACGTAGCCGGCCGATCATTACCCTGGTCAAGCAGAATTGCTTCATCGTTCTTGTCTTCATGTACCAAAATTCATTCTGAATATATACAGCTTATTGTTGTCAATGTATGTGCTCCAACGAACAGAGCTCATAAAAAAAGCCAGCCTTGCGGCTGGCTTGTTGTGGAACTTGAACTGCTTAATCGACGCGACGCTTGATTGTGATCTGCTCGACTTCGACGCGACGGTTGGGTTCCAGGCACTTGATGAGCTCGGCCCGCTTGGTTTGCTTGCATTCCACCACCGGGTTGGCTTCGCCCTTGCCCTCTGCACTCAAACGGCTGGGGTTGATGCCCTTGTTCACCAGATAGGCTTTAACGGCTTCGGCGCGACGTAGGGAGAGCTTGTTGTTGTACTTGTTCGAACCAATGCGATCCGTGTAGCCGGTAATTACCACATTGTCGATGGCGATATCGTTGTTCAGCGCCGTGGCAATTTCGTCAAGTTTGGGCTGCGACTGGCTCAGCACGGCACTATCGAACGCGAACAGTTCGGTGGCCGATAGTGTGTAGTGCTCGAAGCGTGGTGCCGGTTCAGACTTTACTGGGGCGGGGGTGGGGGTGGGGGTGGGGGGCGGTTCATAGGCGGGTGCCGCAGCAATCGGCGCTGCAGCAACCGGCCTCTGGCTGGCGAAGTAATATTTCAAGGAAAAAAGCAGGGAAATGTTGGTCAACTTGGTGTCGCTTGTATCGCTCCTTCCGTTCATGCGGATTGCTTCTTCGCTGAGGCTCCAGTGGTCGGCAAACTTCCATTCGGCGCCCAGGCCCAGGCGCGGACCATTTTCGCTGTATCCGTCTGCGTCGTTCGTACCCTTGATTCGACCATAGCCGAGCTTGAAATACGGCAGAAAATTGCCCATCGCGTAACCGATCTTGCCATCTACACCATACGCCTTGTCGCCGAAATCGATCGATCCAACCGTGCTATTTCGGCTCTCGCTTCTGGTCTGATCATAGAAGGCATCCAGACCGAACAGCCAGCGACTGTTACCAATGTCCCAGTTATAACCACCCTCCACTCCGCCAGCAAGTGCGTGTTCGTAGTCAGTAGATACGGAACCGGATGCCCTATCGCTGCCGACTCCTATGCCGGCACCGACGTAAGGCCCGGCAAAATCGCTGGCGATAGAGGGAACGGCATAAACGCTACAGCCGAGCATTGCAATTGCAATTGCGAGTTTATTGAATTTTTTCATGACGTTTCCTTTAAAGGTTATGCAATCAGACGATGCTGGAAAGTGCCGGACACGATGTCTTTTCGCAGAACGGATACGTATAAGGATATGCCGATGTGCCTTCGGTGCGTTAGCGCACGTAGACGCAAACCGCTGCATATGGGCGTGGGGAAAATGAGACAGAACTGCCTGATTTAGCCCAATAACGGAGCCAAATGCCGTTTCTATGTGCAAGCCCATCGAACTACAGACCCCAAAGTGAAGGATGTCAACAATGCATCCGTTATGTGCGGTACCAGACGGACAATGAATATATGCCGCCCTAATCTCAAAATGACGAGACAGATAGACATGAAGCGTTCCAACAACTGAAACCTTATTTAACTCAATAGGATAAAACATGAAAAACCTCAATATCAACACCATTGTGCTTGCCATCGGCCTTGCTTTTACCACTGGGGCAATGGCCGAAGGCATGTCGAAGCAGCAATACGAATCCCTGGAAAATGGCATCGATACCGATTACAAGTCAGCCAAGGCGGGATGCGATTCACTCGCGGGCAATGCCAAAGACATCTGTGTCGCCGATGCCAAGGGAAAGAAGAGCGTCGCCAAGGCCGCGCTTGAAGATAAATACAAACCCAGTGTCAAGACCCGCTACGAAGAACGCGTTGCCAGAGCCGATGCCGATTATTCGGTAGCCATCGAGAAATGCGACGACAAGGCAGGGAACGACAAGGATGTTTGTGTAAAAGAAGCAAAAGCTGTCAAAGTCCATGCAATAGCCGATGCCAAGGCGCAGATGAAGACATCGAAAGCCGACGCCGTGGCGATCGAGAAATCGTCCGCTGCAAATGTGAAGGCTATGGACAAGGCAGTTGATGCGCACAACGATGCGGCGGCAGATGAACGCGCTGCCGACTATGCGGTGGCCAAAGAGAAGTGCCAGGCCCTGGCTGGCGCCACCAAGGATCTGTGCATAAGCGATGCCAAAGTTCGCTTCGGCCAGGATTAATCAACCCCGGCAACGTCAATGACTTCCGTCGTTGCCGGGCAGCGAGATGCATTGGTCGCTAACCTAAAGAGGTACCCCCATGCTTTATACGATAGCCGTTGTACTGATCATTTTATGGTTGCTTGGCCTGGTCACTTCCTACACCCTTGGGGGATTCATTCACATCCTCCTGGTAGTCGCGATTGTGGTGGTTCTGCTCAGGGTCATTCGCGGACAACCCCCCTTGTAACCACGCTATTGCTTGAAGGTTTAGCGGTGTGTCTATAACGTCTCTGGCCTGTTCACATTCCTGAACACGGCACAAATCCACATCGCCAGGAAAATGCCGTGTTTATTGTCCAGCCGATTCCTGCTGGCCGCCTGGAGCGAATGGGCATCGTCAACCATGTGGCGCCCGCAATTGAAATTGAAGCATTCATCTATGCCATGGCGCGAACAATTGCCCGGAACTCGCCGCTGTCCGTTCCAGTGATGAAGGAACAACTGCGTATCCCGGCTGGCGCACCCTCCATGTCATCCAGCACTTCTGGCGCATAGAAGCGCCTGGCGTACCGCATTTGTGCTGCGAGCTGGCGGAACGCGTGGCTCGGTGCGATCAAAAAGCTTTGCCGCTTGTTCAAGTGCCAGATCGGGGAGATATTCGAGATCAAGGATTAAGGACTTAATAGTCGCTCAAATCCTGAAACAAGCGAAAGCGATCTGTTCTAAAGTGTATTTCGAATTCTTCACAGCACAACCGCTTTTCGTAACGACGAAATCCAGTTCAAATCGTGAATTCCGGGTTAGCCTCATATTTCTGCCGATCTGGTCCATAAAATTTCGGGGTTAAACAACCTAACAGCAAGAGCCAAAACATGTTTGATGAATTTAGCAGACTGCTGGCAGCAAACGACTATATCGCCCACGATTGTTGCGTCAATTGGCCACCGTCCATGCTGTGGGCTTTCGTTATCAACGATACCGTAATTTTTCTTTCATATTTTTCAATGCCGTTGGCCCTGGTTTATTTTGCCCGCCGCAGCCGCAACAAAAACGCCTCTTATCCTTGGCTGCCCTGGCTATTGACCGCTCTTATCATGGTTTATGGCATCTCCTACCTGGTAGGCACCGGCGCAGAATCGTGGGGACCACTGTACCGGCTAATAGCCCTGCTTAAAGTCATCACCGTTCCGTTATCGCTTGCCATTACGGTCACAATCTGGCCCTCGTTGCTGCAGATCATAAAAAAGTCTATTCCGGATCAGTCGTACAGCGAACAAAGGGAAGCCGGGCCAGACACCCAACAAGTGAACCGGCTATACGCAGCGCTGGCTCAATGCAACCAGGCTATTGTTCGCTGTAGCAGCGAGGAAGCGCTGTTCCAACTGGTCTGTCGTGCTGTCGTGCTGGCCGGCGGCATGAAATCGGCATGGGTTGTCATTACCGATCCCGCAACGCTTCGGTTGCGGCGCACCGCCAGTTATGGTGATGACGCAGATTTTCTGGGAAACCTGATTATCTCCGCGGACCCCGCCAGTCTGGTTGAGCGAGGTCCGGCCGGCATTTCCATCCGGGAAGGCAAACCCTTCTGGTGTCAGGATGTCTCGAACAACCCGTTGGTTGCTCCCTGGCATGAGTTTCTGTTGCGCCGCAAACTGGCTGCTACTGCCTCGCTGCCGTTGCATAAGAATGGAATTGTTATTGGTGCGCTTATCCTTTTTTCTGACAAGCTCAATGTTTTCGACGAAACAACGCGCAACCTGTTGACTGAAATGGCCGCAGACATTTCCTATGCGCTCGACATTTTCGAGCGCAACCTGCAGCATAAACAGGCCGAAGACAAGTCACGCGCCGAGGAAGAACAGTTTCGCTGCCTGGTTGAACAATCAATCGCGGGAAGTTACATCATTCAGGATGATAAATTTGCTTACGTTAATCCGCGCTTTGCCCAAATGTGCGGCTACAACAGCGAACACGAAGTAATCGGTCTGGACAGCATTCGACTGACGGCCGAAAAGGATCGCACCAATATCGCAGAAAGAAATAAGCGACTGCTCATGGGCGATTCGCCGAGTACCAATTTTTGCTTCACCGCACTGCGCCAGAACGGATCCAGCTTCGATTGTGGCGCCCACAGCAGTATTGCAAATTACCGGGGGCGTCCTGCCATCATCGGCATGATGCAGGATATATCGGAGAAAAGGCATGCCGAAATCGCGATTCAACACTACATATCGCAGTTGAAAAACACACTAATGGGAACCGTGAAGGTGGCAACGACCTTGAGTGAGATGCGCGACCCATATACCGCCGGTCATGAACGCCAAGTGGGGGAACTCGCGGTTGCCATCGGTGCCGAACTCGGTCTCGACGCACAGAGGCTGGAGGGCTTGCGGGTTGCCGGTTATCTTCACGATATCGGCAAGATCAACATCCCATCGGAAATCCTATCCAAGCCCGGCAAACTCGGTTTTATCGAGAATCAACTGATACGGGGGCATGCTCAGGCGGGTTATGAGGTGCTTAAGGATGTGGAATTTCCATGGCCGGTAGCGAAGGTTGTGCAACAACATCACGAACGTATGGACGGCAGCGGCTATCCGCACAGGCTCAAGGATAAGTCGATCCTGCTTGAATCCCGGATCATGGCGGTAGCCGATGTGGTGGAAGCCATGTCATCGCATCGACCCTACCGGCCCGGGCTTGGGATCGACATGGCCCTGGTCGAAATCGAGCGTGGCCGCGGCACTATCTATGATGCTGATGTTGCCGATGCATGCCTGAGACTGTTTCGCGACAAGGGTTACGCGATCCATTCGAAACCCATTGTCGACATCGACGTTTGGCAGCAAACCCTCGACTTTTAAGTGTCACTCCGCAGGAATATCGTCGGCGTCATCACGAACCGCGGCGACCTGCCCGGTTAGCATCTCCACAATCATCTTACAAAAAAAAGCGGGCTCCCTTCCGGAAACCCGCATGGTTGTTGGCGGAGCGGACGGGACTCGAACCCGCGACCCCCGGCGTGACAGGCCGGTATTCTAACCAACTGAACTACCGCTCCGCGCTTGAAACTCAAGCCTGCTGTCGCGCACTACAACAGGCCGGTAACTGGCGTCCCTGCGGCTGCCTGATGATGCAGCCCTGCTTTCCGGACGATTGTGTGGTTGGTTGCCCCACAACAAGAGGCGCGAATTATAGAGCCCTGCGCCAAAAAGTAAACAACTCAAGCCAGGGATTTCCCGTTTGCGCAGGTTGCCGCAGCATGCGCCGGACGGATGATTATGTCAGGGAAGTAGCAAGTTTTTCGCTGCCTGTGCCGCATCCAGCGGCATCTGAAAATCCATTATCCCAAGCCGGGGTGCAGCAATCAGCTCACTCAAGGTCGCGATGTTTTCCGCGCGCTGCGGCATCGCCAAGTCGATGCTGTTGGCTACCCAACCCGCGAGTCTCAGGCCGCGTGTCTGGATTGCCTCCACCGTGAGCAGGGCATGATTGAGACAACCCAGGCGCAGTCCGACGACCAGGATCACAGGCAGCGCCAGCGTTTGTGCAAGGTCGGCGCTGTCGCCTTCGGGGCCGAGCGGGACGCGAAAACCGCCGACGCCTTCCACGATGACGACATCCGCCTGTTGGCGCAAGGCGTCGAGTGCATGATGAATGGGAGCAAAACGAATTTCCCGATTCTCATCCGCAGCCGCCAGATGCGGCGCGACTGGATTCCTGAAAGAAAAGGGATTCACCAGATCAGGCGCGGCAGCCACGGACGAAGCGCGGCGCAACAGCACAACATCCTCATTGCAACCGTCGGCATCCAGCCCGGCGGCAACCGGCTTCATGCCGATTGTCGACGCGCCAGCTTGTGCAAAGCGATGCAGCAAGGCGCAGCAGACGAAGGTCTTGCCGACGCCGGTATCGGTTCCGGTGACGAAATAGGCACTCATTTTTGGGCAAGGATAAAGTAGGTATCGTAAGTCAGCGGCAGCCCACACGACGTGCGCATGCGCTCAAAGTTATCGGAAAAGCGGCGCCAGGCAGTCTTGCCCATCAGGCCCGGCCGCCGGTTTCGCGCGGCGACGTGGCTGGCGCCGAGCTCGCGTACGCTCGCCAGCAACGAACGCAGATCGGGATAATGGCGTTGCATGCCCACCCGACGCAGTGTCAGCAGGTCGAAGCCGGCGCTGCCCAGCGCTGTGCGCAGGCGCGTTTCATCGATGAAATCGTTGGTATGGCGAAACTCATCGACGCCAACGAAGGCGCGGCGCAGTTCGGCAAAGGTATCCGGCCCCAGCGTCGTCGCGGCAAGATGGCCGCCGGGCCGCAATATGCGCTGGAACTCCAGTGCCACGCGACCGGTATCGCACCACTGTATGGCCAGGCTGCTCCACACTAGATCGACACTGGCATTCATCAGGGGCAAGGCTTCAATATCGCCGCACACGGCCAATGTTGACGTGCCGGGCGGAAGCTGGTGCAGCATCGGCGCGGCGAAATCGAGCGCGACAATCTCTGCCTTGGGCCAGCGCCCGGCGATTAACTGCAGACCGTGACCGGTGCCGCAACCGGCATCGAGCACGCGGGCTGGCAATGAATCCATTTGGCATTGTGCCGACAAGCGTTCGCCCGTCTCGCGCTGGAAATCCGCCACCGCGTCGTAATGCGGCGCGGCACGCGCGAAGGCGCTTCTCACCAGCTGTTTTTCCGGCTTCATTCGAGCAGTCCGGCAAAGCGCCGCACGCTGTCGACAAAACGCGCCGGATCGGAAGCGAAAGGAGCATGAGCGCTGCCGCCGAATACTTCCAGCCGTGCGGCGGGCAGGGCCATCATCAGTCGTTCCGCTGACGCGAGCGGCATCAGCGGATCGGCATCGCCATGCACCAGCAACACGGGTTGCCGCACGGCGTCGAGCAGAGGCCGCAGATCGCTTTGCGCGAGCAGATCGAGGCTTGCCAGCAGCGCGACGTCGCTTGCCGCAGGCGCATCATCGCTACGCAGATAGCGCTGCGCCACAAGCGGCTGTGCGCCTCCCTGATGGATCTGGCTGGCAAAGCGTTTCAGTAACTGTGCGCTGTCGGTTGACAGTGCGCGACGGAACTCATCCAGTTGCGCGGCTGGCATTGCTTCCGCCCAACCTTCCCGCGCGACGAAGCTCGCCGTGGCGCCGACCAGCACCAGCCGCGCCACCAGGTGTGGATGGCGTGCGGCGCAGGCCAGGCAGACCATGGCGCCGAGCGACCAGCCGCATAGCATGGCGCGTGGCGGCAAGGTCGCTGCCAGTTCGTCGGCGAACGCTTCGATACCGCCGGCTGCCATGGGTGGAGTGTCGCCATAGCCGGGCAGGTCGACGCGATTCACGGTGAAGTGCTCGCCCAGCGCCTGCGCGATATTCTTCAGCGCTCCGCTGCCCAGGCCCCAGCCATGCACCAGCGTCAGGTTGGGGCCATCGCCATTGGCATGAATTGCCAGTGTCATTTTAATACCTTCCCCCCAGCCCCCTTCCCCGGGAAGGGGAAACGCAAGCGTTTTCCTCTGGAACATAAAGCGCCCACCCCCTGTCCCCCGCCCCAAGGGCGGGGGCAACTAGTCACCTCCCCCTCGTGAAGGGGGAGGGCGGGAGGGGGTGTATTTATTACCGCGCTTGCGCGGGCGGCCCTGCGGGCGGCACTCATGCGCATTTCTCCAGCGCTGTGATAAGGGCAGCGACATCTGCTTCGCTGTGTGCCGCCGAGAGACAAATGCGCAGCCGCGCGCTGCCCTGCGGCACGGTAGGCGGCCGGATCGCGGGCACCCAGATGCCTTGCGCTTCCAGAACAGCGGAAAGCTCGAGCGCGTTCCGATTGCTGCCGACAATCAGCGGCTGGATCGGCATTTGCGAATCCGTGAGTTGCCAGCCATGCTGTAGCGCGAGTGGGGCGAGTTCCTGCCTTAACTGGGCGATCAGCGCATGCAAATGTTTTCGCCGCGCCGCGCCCGCCGCGATCAGTTCCAGGCTTTTCAGCAAGGCGCAGGAGACTGCCGGTGGATGCGCAGTGGTAAATATTGCGGTACGGCTGCGCTGTTGCAGCCACTCGATCACCGTCGCATCGCCTGCGACGAAGGCTCCGGCGACGCCCGCGGCCTTGCCCAGCGTGCCCATATAGATAATGCGCGGTGATGCCAATAAATTGAAATGCGAGAGACTGCCACAGCCATGTGTGCCGAGTACGCCGAAACCGTGGGCATCGTCGATCACCAGCCAGGCATCGTGGGTTTCGGCCAGAGCGTACAGTTTGTCGAGCGGCGCAATATCGCCATCCATGCTGAACACCGAATCGGTGAGGATCAGCTTGCGTTTCGCGCTGCTCAGCTTCAATAGCTTGTCCAGCGCTTCGATATCCTTGTGCGCATAGCGCTTGTGTTCCGCACCCGAGGCCAGCGCGGCATCGATCAACGAGGCGTGATTGAGACGGTCGGCAAATACCGCGTCGCCGCGTCCCACCAGCGCCGGTACGATGCCGAGATTGGCCATGAAGCCGGTGGAGAACAGCAGAGCGCGCGGCAGGCCGACGAATTGCGCCAGCGCTTCCTCAAGTTGTTGATGCGGCCGCAAATGGCCGCTCACCGCATGTGCGGCGCCACTGCCCGCGCCCCAGCGTTGCGCGCCTGCGCACAGCGCGGCAACGATCTGCGGATCATTGGCGAGGCCGAGGTAATCGTTGCTGCAAAAGGCCAGCAACTCATGTGTGTCACTCGGGCCATCGACCGTCAGCCGTGTGCCGCAGGGGGAATCGACGATGCGACGGCGCCGCAGCTGCTGCTCCTGATCCAGCGCGGCGAGCTTGTCTTCCAGCTCCCCCCAGATCATGCCGGCACCACGGCATTGAGCGTATCGATCACGCCCTGCGCCAGCCAGGCACTGCTCTCTTTGTCGAGCACATAGGGCGGCATCAGGTACACGGTATTCCCGATCGGGCGCAACAACAATTCGCGTTCGAGTGCGGCTGCCGAAAAGCGGCGCGAAAAATCGACTGGCGCATCGGTAACATCGAAGGCCCAGATCATGCCGCGCTGCCTGAAATGCCGCGCGTGAGGATGAACTTGTAGTGGCAACAATTGTTCGCTGAGAAAAGCCGCGCGTTCTGCATTGGTCGCCAGTACATCATCATCTTCGAAGATGTCGAGCACGGTCAGGGCGGCGCGGCAGGCAAGTGGATTGCCGGTGTAGGAATGCGAGTGGAGGAAGCCCCGTGCCACCGAGTCGTCGTAGAAGGCCTGATAGATGGCATCGGTGCACATCACAACGGACAATGGCAGATAGCCGCCGGAAATGCCTTTCGACAGGCAGAGCAAATCAGGCCTGACCTGCGCCTGCTCATGGGCGAAGAAAGTGCCGCTACGGCCGCAACCGACGGCGATTTCATCGAAAATCAGATGTACGCCGTAGCGGTCGCATAGAACACGCACAAGGCGCAGATATTCCGGGTCGTACATGACAAAGCCGTTGGCGCACTGGACCAGCGGTTCGACAATCAGCGCGGCGATATGTCCGTGTTCGCGTTCGAGTACCTGTTCCAGGGCAGAGGCCGCAAGACGGGCGACATCTGCGGCTGTTTCACCTGCAACTGCATGCCGGGCGTCGGGCGACGGCACGGTACGGATGGCGCGCAGCAGCGGTGCATAGGCATCGCGAAAGATCGGCACATCGGTAACCGACAGCGCGCCAACTGTTTCGCCATGATAGCCGCCCTCAAGACAGAGAAAGGCATGCTTTTGGGCGCGTCCGGCATTGCGCCAGTAATGGTGGCTCATCTTCAGCGCAATCTCGGTCGCGCTGGCGCCGTCGGAGGCATAGAAGCAATGCCCGAGCGTGCCGCCGGTCAACGCCGAGAGCCGCTCGGAAAGGGCCACTACCGGCTCATGCGTGCAACCGGCGAGCATGACGTGTTCCAGCGTTTCCATCTGCTCGCGCAGGGCGGCGTTGATGCGCGGATTGGCATGGCCGAACAGATTGACCCACCAGGAACTGATGGCATCGAAATAACGCTTGCCATCGGCATCGTAAAGCCAGGGACCCTGTCCGCGCACAATCGGCAGCAGCGGCAGCTGTTCGTGCTGCTTCATCTGGGTGCAGGGGTGCCAGACGGCAGCCATGCTGCGCGACAGCAAGGCGTGCGGGTTCCTCGGAAAATGCGGAGAAGGCATGAAATGGGAAAGGAAAACAACCATGAAGTCTGACGTTGGGCGATTTTACACTGCGCCTTTTGTGCTTCTGGCTGTCGCATACAGTGGGCAAGCGGGAAGTGGAAATATTGCCATCCTGCAACGGACCATACTGACTCAAATCAATCCCGCCATAAGTAGTCATTGTGATTGCCCGGTACAAGTTGCAAAATCAACGCATTCGTACATACAGGGAATACCGCAGTGAATACCAGTCGCTTCGGAGAAGACGACCCCCTCGTCATCGAAAATCGCACCTACGACGAGATCAAGCTCGGCGACAGCGCCAGCCTGTCGCGCACCTTGCGACCGGAGGATATACAGACCTTCGCCATCATGTCGGGAGATAACAACCCGACCTTTCTCGATCCCGAATACGCGAAGTCGTTCGCCTTCGGCGAAGTTATCGGCCACGGCTTATGGCCCGGCGTCCTGATCAGCACTGTGCTCAGCAACCACCTGCCTGGTCCGGGCACCATTTTTATCGACCAGTCGATCCATTTCTCGCACCCGGTGAAGATTGGCGATACCGTTACTGCTACCGTCACCTGCCAGCGCAAGTTCGATCACAACCGCCACATCATTTTTGACTGCGTCTGTAAAAACCAGCATGGTGCAGAAGTCATTCGCGGCAACGCCGAGGTCAGGGCGCCGCGGGAGAAAGTCAGGCGCGCCGCCATGCCGCTGCCGGAAATCCGGCTCGCCGAAACCCGGCTCTCACGCTATGAACATCTGCTGGCCATTACGCAGGGTCTGGCGCCGATCCGGATGGCCGTGGTCCATCCCTGCGATGTCGAATCGCTCAAGGGCGCGCTGGAAGCGCGCGACCGCAAACTGATTGTCCCGGTACTGGTTGGCCAACAGGGGAAAATCCGCACCATTGCCGAGCAGCAGGGACTGGATCTGGCCGGCTGCGAACTGGTTGATGCACCCCATAGTCACGCTGCCGCCGAAATTGCCGTGCAACTGATACGCGAAGGCAAGGCCGAGGCGCTGATGAAGGGCTCGCTGCATACCGACGAACTGATGGCTGCCGTGGTCGACAAGACGCTTGGCTTGCGCACGGCATGCCGCCTCAGCCATGCCTTCGTGATGGATGTGCCGAGTTACCCGCGACCGCTGATGATCACGGATGCGGCAATCAATATCGAACCGACGCTGGAAGACAAGGTCGACATCTGCCAGAACGCCATCAATCTTGCGCATATGCTCAAGATCGCCCAACCCAAGGTTGCTATTCTCGCCGCGGTGGAAATGGTCAACCCGAGAATGCGCGCCACGCTCGACGCCGCTGCGCTGTGCAAGATGGCCGACCGCGGTCAGATCACGGGCGGCATTCTCGACGGCCCGCTCGCCTTCGACAATGCCATTTCGCTGGTGGCGGCCAAGACCAAGGGTATCCACTCTCCGGTTGCCGGCCAGGCCGACATCCTGTTGGTGCCCGACATCGAATCGGGCAACATGCTGGCCAAGCAGCTCGAATACCTGGCCGATTCGCTCTCGGCCGGCATCGTGCTTGGCGCCAGGGTGCCGATCGTGCTCACTTCGCGCGCCGACTCGGCGGAATCGCGTGCTGCCTCGACCGCGATCGCCGTGGTGATGGTCCATGCCAAACGCAATAAATCCATTGTTTCATGAGCGAGTCGATTCTCACGCTTAACGCCGGTTCCTCGTCGATCAAGTTCGCGCTGTTTTCCAACCTTGATCCGCTGCCCGAGCAACCGGAGATCAGCGGACAGATCGACGGCATCGGCGCCAGACCACATATCAAGGCCAGCGACAAGGCCGGACGGACGCTCGACAATGTCGACATCGTCACGACAGACGGCCGCGACGGGCAGCATCAAACCGCACTTGCCTTTCTTGTCGACTGGCTGCATGCGCACGAGGCCGGCTGGCGCATCGTCGCGGTCGGGCATCGCGTCGTGCACGGCGCGGACAAGTATTCACAGCCGGCGCTGATAGACGATGCAACGCTCGAACTCCTGCGTACCTTCATTCCGCTGGCGCCGCTGCATCAGCCGCACAATCTGGCCGGCATCGACGTACTGCGCGCAACGTTGCCCGGCGTGCCACAAATCGCCTGCTTCGACACCGCCTTCCATATGACGCAGCCCCGGCTTGCCAGCGCATTTGCGTTGCCGCGCCGCATCAGCGCGCAGGGCGTGCGCCGCTACGGCTTTCACGGCCTTTCCTACGAGTACATCGCCGGCAGGCTGCCGCAATATCTCGGCGACCGGTCTGATGGCAGGGTCATCGTCGCCCATCTCGGCAATGGCGCTTCGATGTGCGCCATGCAGTGGCGCGCCAGCATCGCCACGACCATGGGCTTCAGCACGCTTGATGGTCTGATGATGGGTACCCGCCCCGGCGCCATCGATCCCGGCGTGCTGCTTTATCTGATGCAGTTCGAACACCTGGATGCCGCAGCGCTGGCTAATCTGCTCTACAAGGAATCAGGCCTGCTTGGCGTCTCCGGCCTGTCGCAGGACATGCGCACCCTGCTTGCCTCGGGCACGACAGAAGCTAGGGAAGCGGTCGATTTGTTCTGCTATCGCATTGTGCGCGAGATGGGTTCGCTGGCGGCGGCGCTGGGCGGACTCGATGCACTGGTATTCACCGGTGGTATCGGCGAACATGCCACGCCGGTACGCGAGCGGATATGCCTCGACAGCCGCTGGCTTGGCGTCGAGCTTGACATTGCCGCCAATCAGGCTGGCATCACGCGCATCTCCAGAGCAAAAAGCCTGGTGGATGTATTGGTTTTGCCAACCAACGAGGAATGGGTCATCGCGGGGCATGCGGCCAGGCTGGCAGACATGCGTTGAACCTAACGCGCATAGTCGCCAGCGCCACCCCCGAGGATGAAAATGCGTATAGGCAAATTGAACGTCCTCCACCCTATACCCCGCCTCAGGGCGGGGCTGCCAATTGGCTCGCTGCGCTCGACGTTAAAAAAGCAGTTCGCCGTGGTTTAAATGAGGTTTTCAGTATCATTCTTCCAGCTAGACCTGAGTGCTTTACGCGGCGGGCCTTATAATCTGCACTTCTCCACTTGTCTCATTGCCAATGCAGGTTTTTGCCCTCGGGATCAGCCATCACAAAGCTCCGCAAGTCGTGCGCGAGCAGTTGGCGTTCGACCTCACCGGATTGCCGACGGCGCTGCATGACCTGACCCGTCAGCATTTGGTGCGTGAAGCGGCAATACTCTCCACCTGCAATCGAACCGAAATCTACTGTGCCGCCGATAGCGCCAATGTCGTTAGCGACTGGCTCAAGCACTATCGTTCGCTGCCGGTGACATCCCTCGAACCTTATCTCTACGTGCATCCGCAGCGCGAAGCGATCTGCCATATGTTTCGCGTCGCCAGCGGCCTGGATTCGATGGTCCTCGGCGAACCGCAGATTCTCGGCCAGATGAAGCAGGCCGCGCGCGTGGCAGGGGAGGCCGGTACGCTTGGCACGCTGTTGAATAAACTGTTCCAGAGCACCTTTGAAGTGGCGAAGGAAGTCCGCTCGACCACGGCGATCGGCGAGAACACGGTGTCGATGGCGGCGGGGGCGGTGCGCCTTGCCGGCCGAATTTTCGAGAGCATCGCCGAACAGCGCGTCCTGTTCATTGGTGCCGGCGAGATGATCGAACTGTGCCTTTCCCACTTCGCCGCAGAAAAGCCTCGCCGCATCACCATCGCCAATCGTACCGTGGCGCGGGCGGAAGCTCTGGCACAAAAATACAACGCCGATACGCTGCTGCTCGAAGAAGTGGGCGACCGTCTCGTCGATTACGACATCGTCGTTTCCTGTACCGCCAGCCCGTTGCCGATCATCGGCCTCGGCATGGTCGAACGCGCGCTTAAAGCCAGGCGCCATCGGCCGATGGTGCTGGTCGATCTGGCGATCCCGCGCGATATCGAGAGCGAAGTCGGTGATCTCGACGACGCCTTTCTCTACAAGCTCGACGATCTGAGCGAACTTGTGGCCGAAGGGATGGAATCGCGCCAGGCGGCGGTGGTCGAGGCCGAGACGATCATCGCCAGCCGTGTCGAGGATTTCCTGCACTGGGTCGGTTCGCGCGCGGCGGTACCGACCATCAAGGCCCTGCGCGAATCCGCGGAAAATACGCGGCGCGCCGAGGTGGAGCATGCCTTGCGTTATCTGGCGCGCGGCGATGATCCGGCCAAGGTGCTGGAAATGCTGTCGCACGGCCTCACCAACAAGCTGCTGCACGCGCCGACGCAACTGCTCGGCCGCGCCGACAACAACGAACGTCAACAACTCGCGCAACTTGTCGCCCGTATTTATGCGCTCAAACCGCACGATTGATGAAGTCCAGCATCCGCGAAAAACTCGACCGCCTCGCCGAGCGCAAGGAAGAAATTGATGCTCTGCTTGCCACCGGGCAGGCGGCGAAGAGCATGGACAGCTACCGCAAACTCACCCGTGAGCGGGCGGATATCGAACCCGTGGTGACGTTGTATCTCGCTTATGAGAAGGCGAACGCGGAAGAAGCCAGTGCCCGCGTTTTGCTGAATGACCCCGAGATGAAGGAATTGGCCGCGGCGGAAATCGATGCGGCGCAGGCGGAGATGGAACGACTCGAAGCCGAGTTGCAGCGCTCCCTTTTGCCTCGCGATCCGAACGATGAGCGCAACCTGTTTCTGGAAATCCGCGCCGGCACCGGCGGCGATGAGTCGGCATTGTTTGCCGGCGATCTGCTGCGCATGTACACGCGTTATGCGGAGCGCCAGCGCTGGAAGGTCGAAATGGTGTCGGTCAGCGAGTCGGATCTGGGCGGTTATCGCGAAGTAATTGTGCGCATCGTGGGGCAGGGTGCCTATTCGAAACTCAAGTTCGAATCGGGCGGGCACCGCGTCCAGCGCGTACCGGAAACCGAGGCGCAGGGCCGCATCCACACCTCCGCCTGTACCGTCGCCGTGATGCCCGAAGCCGACGAACTCTCCGAAGTGGTGATCAACCCGGCCGAGCTTCGCATCGATACCTTTCGCGCGTCCGGCGCGGGTGGCCAGCACATCAACAAGACCGACTCGGCGGTGCGCATCACCCACCTGCCCACCGGCATCGTCGTCGAATGCCAGGACGATCGTTCGCAGCACCGCAACAAGGCCCAGGCGCTCTCCGTCCTCGCCGCGCGCATCAAGGACGCGCAGACACGCGCGCAACAGCAGCAGATCGCCTCGACGCGCAAGAGTCTGGTCGGCAGCGGCGATCGTTCCGAGCGTATCCGCACCTACAACTTTCCGCAGGGCCGCGTCACCGATCATCGCATCAACCTCACGCTGTACAAGATTGACGCGATCATGGCCGGCGAACTCGATGAAATCGTCAGTGCCTTGACGGCGGAATATCAGGCCGACCTGCTCGCTGCACTCAGCGAAGAGCCGGCGTGAGCACGATCGGCGCTGCGCTGGCGGCAGCGCGGCAGAAAATCGGGGTAACTGAAGCGCGGCTGCTGTTGTGCTATCTGCTTGGCTGTTCCGCAGCCCATATCGAAGCGCATCGCGAAGACGAACTCGATTCAGCCGTAGCAGAAAACTTCCGTGCATGTGTCGAACGGCGCTGGCAGGGCGTGCCGATCGCCTATCTGATGCAAACCCGCGAGTTCTATGGGCGGCCTTTTGCGGTGACGCCCGCCGTGCTGATTCCGCGGCCGGAAACCGAGTTGATCGTCGATACCGTGCTGGGCAAGTTCGAGCGCTACGCCAAACCGCGCGTTTTGGATCTCGGCACCGGTTCCGGTTGTCTCGCGATCACACTGGCACTGGAACTGCCGCAAGCCGAAGTGACTGCCGTGGACATCTCGCGCGATGCCCTGTCCATCGCCGCAGGAAACGCGAGGCAATTCGGCGCCACAGTACGCCTGCTTGAATCGGACTGGTTCTCATCGATTGCGAACGAGCAGTTCGACCTGATCGTATCCAACCCGCCCTATATCGCGGCGGGCGACCCGCACCTCACGCAAGGCGACCTGCGTTTCGAACCTTCGCAGGCACTGGCGTCAGGCGCCGATGGGCTCGATGCAATCCGGCATATCGCGGAAACCGCGCCAGCGCATTTGAGTGCCGGTGGCTGGCTGCTGTTCGAGCATGGCTACGATCAGGCCGAGCGGGTGCGCGCGCTGCTCGCCGCAACCGGTTATGGCAGCATCGAACAGCGGCGCGACCTTGCCGGAATCGTGCGCGTATCGGGAGGCCGCGCGCCGTAGCAAGAAGCCGGTGCCGTCACACTTAAGCGGCATCTTCCGCCATCGGCACGCAGGCGCAGAACAGGTTGCGGTCGCCGTAGACGTCGTCGATGCGATTCACTGAAGGCCAGAACTTGTTCTCCGCCACCCAGGGTAGCGGAAACACGGCTTCCTGGCGCGTATAGGGCCGGTTCCATTCGGCATCGACGAGGTCGGCCTGGGTATGCGGTGCGTGCTTCAAGGGGTTGTTGTCGGCCGGCCACAAGCCTTGTTCGATCTTGCGGATTTCCTCGCGGATCGACATCAGCGCGGCGATGAAGCGGTCCAGCTCGGCCTTCGATTCCGATTCGGTCGGCTCCACCATCAGCGTGCCGGCGACGGGGAAGCTCACGGTCGGCGCGTGGAAGCCGTAGTCCATCAGGCGCTTGGCGATGTCGATCTCGGCGATGCCGGTGGCGGCCTTTATGGCGCGGATATCCAGTATGCATTCATGCGCGACGCGACCCTTGGTGCCGGTGTACAGCACGGGGTAGCTGTCATTGAGCCGGCTGGCGATGTAATTGGCATTGAGGATGGCGACCTTGGTCGCCTGCGTGAGGCCCGTGCCGCCCATCATCGCGATATACATCCACGAGATCGGCAGGATCGAAGCCGAGCCCCAGGGCGCGGCACTGACGGCAGACTGCCCCTGGTGCGGGCCGTCGATCGGTTGCACCACATGGTTGGCCATGAAGGGCGCCAGATGCGCCTTGAGCCCGATCGGACCCATGCCCGGCCCGCCGCCGCCGTGGGGAATGGCGAAGGTCTTGTGCAGGTTCATGTGCGAGACGTCGGCACCGATGGCCGCGGGGGAGGTGAGGCCGACCTGCGCATTGAGGTTGGCGCCGTCCATGTAGACCTGGCCGCCGTGCTGGTGCACGATGGTGCAGATGTCCTTGATCGCCTCCTCGAACACGCCGTGTGTCGACGGGTAGGTGATCATCAGACAGGCCAGGTTGCCGCTGTGTTCCCTGGCCTTGGCCTCAAGGTCGGCGACATTGACGTTGCCGCTGTCGTCGCAGTCGACCACGACGACGCTCATGCCGCACATCTGCGCGCTGGCCGGGTTGGTGCCGTGCGCGGATTTCGGAATCAGGCAGACGGTGCGTTGCGTATCGCCGCGAGAAACGTGGTAGCGATGAATCGCGACGAGGCCGGCGTATTCGCCCTGCGCGCCGGAGTTGGGCTGCATGCAGATCGCGTCGAAGCCAGTGATGGCCTTGAGCCAATCTTCCAGTCCCTTGATCATTTCCAAATAGCCCTGGGCCTGGTCGAGCGGCACGAAGGGATGCATGTCGCCGAATTCGGGCCAGGTGATCGGGATCATTTCGCTGGTGGCGTTCAGCTTCATGGTGCAGGAACCGAGCGAGATCATGCTGTGGTCCATCGCCAGATCGCGATTCTGCAGGCGCTTCAGGTAGCGCAGCATCTCGTGTTCGGTATGATGCGTATTGAATACGGGATGGCCGAGGATGGCGTCGTCGCGCAGCAGGTTTGCGATCGGGCTGTTCGCGGCAGCTTCGGCATCGAATGCCTCAATATCGGCTTCGTCGAAAGCCCGCGCCAGCTCGCAGACATTGGCCAGCCGGCCGGCTTCGGCGAACGCATTGAGTAGCGCCAGCACGTCGGCGCGCGTGCTTTTCTCGTTAAAGGCGATGCCGAGCTTGGCCGCGGAAATCTCGCGCAGGTTGTAACCGGCGGCGCGTGCGGCAGCGTGGATCGCCGCAGTCTGTTCGCCGGTCGCGATGTCGAAGGAATCGAAGAAACGATCGAGCAGCGGCTTGAAGCCCGCGCGCCTGACGCCGAGCGCGAAAATCGTGGCGAGGCGATGGATGCGGCCGGCGATGGTCTGTAGTCCCTGCGGGCCGTGATACACGGCATACATGCCGGCGATGTTGGCGAGCAGCACCTGCGAAGTACAGATATTGGAGTTGGCCTTTTCGCGGCGGATATGCTGCTCGCGCGTTTGCAGCGCCATGCGCAGCGCGGTCTTGCCGCGCGCATCGACCGAAACGCCGATGATGCGGCCCGGCACCGAGCGCTTGTGCTCGTCGCGGGTGGCAAAGAAGGCGGCGTGCGGACCGCCGAAGCCCATCGGCACACCGAAGCGCTGCGAAGAACCGAGCGCGATGTCGGCGCCCATGCTGCCGGGCGACTTCAACAGCACCAGTGCCATCAGATCGGTGGCGACGGCAGTGGCGGCGCCTTTGGCTTTTAGCGCAGCGATGACGTCGCTGAGGTCTTTCACCTCGCCGCGCACGTCCGGGTATTGCAGCAGCGCCCCGAAAACATCCTGTGCCGCCGCGTCGGCGGCGGCCCCGACGATCAATTCATAACCGAACAGCCCGGCGCGCGTCTTCACCACGTCGATGGTTTGCGGGAAACAGCCGGCATCGACGAAGAAGGCATTCGATTTCGACTTGCTGATGCGGCGCGCCATGGTCATGGCCTCGGCCGCGGCCGTGGCTTCGTCGAGCAGCGAGGCATTGGCGAGTTGCATACCGGTGAGGTCGAGCACCACCTGCTGGTAGTTGAGCAGGGCTTCGAGTCGGCCCTGCGCAATCTCGGCCTGGTAGGGCGTGTAGGCGGTGTACCAGCCGGGATTCTCCAGCACGTTGCGCAGGATCACCTTGGGCGTGAGGGTGTCGTGATAGCCCATGCCGATCAGCGATTTCTTCACCACGTTTTTTGCCGCGATGGCCTTCAGCGTCGCCAGCGCCTCCTGCTCGCGCTGCGGGCCGGCGAGC
The DNA here is from genome assembly GCF_907163265.1 of Georgfuchsia toluolica. Lineage (NCBI taxonomy): Bacteria > Pseudomonadati > Pseudomonadota > Betaproteobacteria > Nitrosomonadales > Sterolibacteriaceae > Georgfuchsia > Georgfuchsia toluolica. The sequence goes on along the minus strand of NZ_CAJQUM010000001.1, from coordinate 954,248 downwards.
GCCAGCGGGGCCGGGAGGCGAATCGCATCCGGCACCGTCTGCGCGATGAGGTCGTCGAGCGATGCCGCACCGATTGCGCCGATCATGGCCGCGATGTCGTTGGCGTTGGGGCCGAGGTGGCGGGCGATGAATTCGTCGTGCTGTTCGAGGGCGGTGAGGGTTTGCTGTTCGTTCATGGCTGACTCATAAAATTACTGTCATTCCCGCGAAGGCGGGAATCCAGAGGTTTTGTTTTCAAACTATTTCCGGCCAAAGATCGCGCCAGTCAGGATTTTTCAATTCAATCATTCTCAGCTTCCAAGAGCGCTTCCACTTCTTGAGTTGTTTTTCACGTTGTATTGCTTGCGTCATTTCATCGTGCAACTCAAAGTACACCAGAGTGTGAACACCGTACTCTTTCGTGAAACCTTCAACCAGATTCTGCTTGTGTTCCCAGATGCGCTTTACTAGATCCGAAGTAACGCCGATGTAGATCGTTCCGTTTCTTTCGCTGGCGAGGAGGTAGACAGCCGGCTGTTTAGGCATCGCTAAAACCTCTGGGTCCCCGCCTGCGCGGGGACGACGGAATTGGGCGTTACTCGCTCTCCGCAACCTTGGTGTAGGCCGCGGCGTCGAGCAGGGCGTCGTACTCGGCGGGATTCGACGGCTTGAGCTTGAACAGCCATGCGGCATAGGCGTCCTGATTCACGCTTTCCGGCGCATCGGCGGCGGGCTGGTTGATGGCGATGACCTCGCCCGATACCGGCGCATAGATGTCGGATGCGGCCTTGACCGATTCGACCACGGCGACTTCCTCGCCGGCTTTCACCGTGCGGCCGGCTTCGGGCAGTTCGAGGAAGACGATATCGCCCAGCGCTTCCTGGGCGTGGTCGGTAATGCCGATGGTGAGGCTGCCGTCGGCTTCGCGGCGGGCCCATTCATGCGACTTGGTGTATTTCAGATTGGCGGGAACATTCATGATTTTCTCCTAGAGCAAAGATTTTCCGTGACGGGCAAAGTTGGGCTTGACGACTTTGGCCTTGAGTTTCTTGTCGCGAATTTCAACGCTGACTTCGTCGCCGATCGCAACATCGACAGGAACCCGTGCCAGCGCGATCGACTGGTTGAGCGTCGGCGAAAAGCTGCCGCTGGTGGTCTCACCGTTGCCTTGAGCCGTGATGACTTTCTGGTGGCTGCGCAATACGCCGCGGTCGAGCAGCAACAGGCCGACCAGCTTGCGCGCCGGCTTTTGCGCTTCGAGCGTCTTGCGGCCGATAAAGTCGCGACCCGCGTCCTTGAAATCGACGGTCCAGGCCAGACCCGATTCGAGCGGGCCGACCGATTCGTCCATGTCCTGGCCGTAGAGGTTCATGCCGGCCTCGAGGCGCAGGGTGTCGCGCGCGCCGAGGCCGATCGGCGCAACTCCCGCAGCAGCCAGTGCCTGCCAGGTCTGTGCAGCGACGGCGGCGGGCAGCGAAATTTCGAAGCCGTCCTCGCCGGTGTAGCCGGTGCGGGCAATCAGCCAGTCTCTCCAGTCCGCCGCCTGAAAAACTTGCAAGCCTTCGCTGGCCGCGCGGCTGGTGGGAAAGGCGGCCCAGAACTTTTCCCGCGCATGCGGTCCCTGCACCGCGATCATCGCCAGATCGCGGCGCGGCGTCAGCGTGGCATCGAAGCCGGCGAGCTGCTTGCGCATCCAGGCCAGGTCCTTGTCGGCGGTGCCGGCGTTGACCACGATGCGGTAGCGCTGCGGCGTGAAGAAATAGACGATGAGATCGTCGATGACGCCGCCATCTTCCCTGAGCATGCAGGAGTAGAGCGCCTTGCCCGGTCGCGCGAGCTTGGCGACATCGTTGGCGAGCAGGCGGCGCAGCCAGCGCTGCGCATCCTTGCCGGCGAGGTCGATGGCGAGCATGTGGGAAACGTCGAACATGCCGGCGTCGCCGCGCACGGTGTGGTGCTCCTCGATCTGCGAGCCATAGTGGATAGGCATTTCCCATCCGGCGAAGTCGACAATCTTGGCGTGGGCGGCGACATGGGTGTCGTAAAGCGGAGTGCGTTGGGCCATGGTTTCCGGGCAGACAAATAAAAAAAGGGGCGCGGACCACGCGGTCCACGCCCCATCTGTCCCTGTACCTGAGAGTTTGACCCCTTCGGTGGGTGAGCCGGGTTTTGTCCAGCGTCACCGCTCTCCAGATTTGCACTGCGTCGTCGGCCCTTTTGCCTGAGCGATTCCTGGGGGTTGCGCCTTCGGCGACAGGCATGCTGCGCTACCTGTTCTCTCCCGACGATGGAGCGATTATCGCATTCATTTTCCAATTAGCAATCATCAAGTGGGAAATGGTGCAGAAGGTGGCTGATAAAATTGCTGCGATGAAACAATCCACTTCCGAATTTCTGCTTGTCTGCGGTTACCGCCTGCACGTCCGGATATGGGGCGATGAAACCGCACCGGTATTGGTGATGCTGCATGGCTGGGGCGACATTTCCGCTTCCTGGCAGTTCGTCGTCGATGAACTTCGTCGCGACTGGCGGGTCATGGCACTTGACTGGCGGGGCTTTGGTAAATCGGAATGGCATGGCGAACCCTACTTCATTCCAAGCTATCTGGCCGAACTTGACGCTTTGCTCGATCATTACGCGCCCAAGACGGCGGTGCCGATAGTCGGGCACAGCATGGGCGGCAATATGGTGTCTCTCTATGCGGGAATTTATCCGTCGCGCGTTTCCCATGTTATCAATCTGGAGGGATTCGGAATGCGCAGGACCGCGCCGGAAAATGCGCCGGAGAACTACGATAGATGGCTGCGCCAGTTGAAGCAACCCCGGGGGTTTCGCCACTATGCGAATCGGGAGGATTTGGCCGTGCGTCTATGCAGGGACAATCCGCGCCTGACGCCCGAGCAGGCGAAATTCCTTGCCGTTCACATTGGCATCGAGAACGAGTCGGGTGGAATCGACATTGCCATCGATCCGGCGCATCGCTTGAAGAATCCCGTTTTGTACCGCATTGAGGAGGCGATGGCCTGCTGGCGCCGCATTAAGGCACCGGTGCTGCTGGTGACAGGGGCCGAGTCGAAAATCGCGCACAGATTATTTCCTCCGGGGTCAAACGAACGCGAGCGCTTCAAGAACTACCCGAATCTCAAGGAAGTGCTGCTCGCGGATTCCGGCCACAACATGCATCATGACCAGCCCGCCGCCGTCGCTCGCCTGATCGAGGACTTCGTGTCATGAATGCCGACCTGCACAGCCACTCCAACAAGTCGGATGGCCTGCTGGCGCCGGCGGATCTGGTGCGGCGCGCTCATGCCAACGGCGTCGAACTGTTCGCATTGACCGACCATGATGAGATCAGCGGCATTGCCGAGGCGCAGGCGGAAGCTCGGGTCTGCGGCCTGCGCTGCGTCAGCGGCGTCGAGATTTCGGTGTCATGGCGCGGCGATCATACGATCCATCTCCTCGGTTTCGATTTCGATGCCACCGACCGCGCGCTGATCGACGGCCTCGCCGGCGTCCGCGCGGGCCGCGATGAACGCGCCCGGCGCATGGGCGCCGAGCTGGACAAGGTCGGCATCCGCGGTGTCTATGAAGGCGCGCAAAAATACGTGTCGAATCCGGCCCTCATCAGCCGTTTGCATTTCGCCCGCTACATCGCCGCGGCTGGCCATGCGAAAGACGTGAAGTCCGTGTTCGACTACTGGCTGGCCAAAGGCAAGCCCGGCTATGTCAGCCATGTCTGGGCGGAGCTCGAGCAGGCCGTGGGCTGGATCCGCAGTGCAGGTGGCATCGCCGTGATGGCGCATCCGGGCCGCTACCGCGTCAGCCGGGCCGAGATGCGCGAACTGACTGTGGAATTCATGGCGGCGGGAGGTGAGGGCATAGAAGTGCTGTCCAGCTCGCATACGCCGGGCCAGGCGCGTGAAGTGTTGCGCCTGGCGCGCGAATTCAAGCTGCTCGCTTCATGCGGCTCGGATTTTCACGGCCCCGGCGAGAGCTGGATCGATCTCGGCAAAATGCCGCCGCTGCCCGACGACCTGACGCCGGTATGGAGCAGGTTTCAAATCTCAAGCAAAAAATCATTAGCCACAGAGGACACAGAGTTCACAGAGAAAGGCAAAGGCTGAAATAATGCCTATTGCGGATCTCGATTTCTTGATTTTGTTTTCCTCTGTGATCTCTGTGTCCTCTGTGGCAAAAAGCCTTTAAGGTTCTATGGCTCAGTTTTTCGACATCCATCCCGAGCATCCGCAGCCGCGCCTGGTCCGGCAGGCGGCGGAAATCGTGCGCAGCGGCGGCCTTATTGTGTTCCCCACCGATGCCGCCTATGCGCTGGGCGGCCACACTGGCGATGCGCAACTGCTGGAACGCATTCGCCGCATTCGTGGCGTCGATGATCATCATCTTTTTACGCTGATGTGCCGCGATCTTTCCGAGATTGCAAACTATGCCCGCGTTGACAATGCGCAGTACCGTTTTCTCAAGTCCTTCACGCCGGGCGGCTACACCTTCATTCTCGAAGGTTCGCGCCAGTTGCCCCGCCGCGTGTTGCATCCCAAACGCAAGACCATCGGCATTCGCGTGCCCGATCACGCGCTCTCGCTGGCGTTGCTCGAAGCGCTGGACGAACCCCTGCTGGTGTCGACCCTGCTGCTGCCCGACAGTGATTTGCCGCTCACCGATACCGGCGATATTCGCCGCAAGCTGGAGCGGCGCGTCGATCTGGTGATCGAAAGCGGGCGTTGCAGCATCGGCATGACCACTGTCGTCGATCTGAGCGAAATGCCGGCCAGACTGATCCGCTCCGGCTGCGGGCCGCTGGCGCCGCTGGGGCTGGAATAACGCTCTGGTAAAATCATTCGACTCATGGAAAACTCGATTCAAGCTCTGGCGATTTCCGCCTTGCCGATTCTTTTCGCCATTACCCTGCACGAGGCCGCCCATGGTTATGTGGCCCGCATGTTTGGCGATCCGACGGCATGGAAACTCGGCCGCGTCAGCCTCAATCCGCTGCGCCATATTGATCCGTTGGGAACGATATTGCTGCCGGCGGTGACCTATCTGTTGAGCGGTTTCATGTTTGGCTGGGCCAAGCCGGTGCCGGTGGATTTCGGTAAATTGCACCGCCCCAAGCGCGATATGCTCTGGGTTGCCGCGGCGGGGCCGGGGGCGAATCTGCTGATGGCGCTGGCTTGGGCGCTGCTGCTGAAGCTGGTGCTGGGTACGGCCGAGTTCCACTATTCGGAGGCGTTGCGGCAGATGGCGCTGGCCGGCATTGCGGTGAATGGCATGTTCATGGTGCTCAATTTGCTGCCACTGCTGCCCCTCGATGGCGGACGTATCCTGGTCAGCCTGTTGCCGCAGCGGGCGGCGTGGACGTTCGCCCAGACCGAACGCTATGGCATGTGGATTCTGATTCTGCTGTTGCTGACTCATGTGCTCGACGCGATACTGCGTCCCATGATCGGCCTGTTCCTGACCTTGATTGAATCGCTTTTTGGATTTTAGTTTCCAATATGTACGCAGAAAAAGTACTTTCCGGCATGCGTCCCACGGGACGGCTGCACCTTGGCCACTATCATGGCGTGCTGAAGAACTGGATTCGCCTCCAGCACGAATACCCCTGCCTGTTTTTTGTCGCCGACTGGCATGCGTTGACCACGGATTATGACGAGCCGGGGACGATTGCCGCCAGCACCCACGACATGATCATCGACTGGCTGGCTGCGGGGGTCGATCCGTCGCAGGCGACGCTGTTCATCCAGTCGCGCGTGCCGGAGCATGCCGAGTTGCACCTGCTGCTGTCGATGATGACGCCGCTGGGCTGGCTCGAGCGCGTGCCGACCTACAAGGACCAGCAGGAGAAGCTATCGCACAAGGACCTGACCACGTACGGCTTCCTCGGCTATCCGCTGCTGATGAGCGCCGACATCCTGATCTACCGTGCCGACAAGGTGCCGGTCGGCGAGGACCAGATTCCGCATATCGAATTCACGCGCGAGCTGGCGCGCCGCTTCAATCACATGTACGGCCGCGAGCCCGGTTTCGAGGACAAGGCGCGCGAATCGGTGAAGAAACTCGGTTCCAAGCGGGCCAAGCAATATGAGGAGCTGCGCACGCGCTTTCTGGAAAAAGGCGACGAGGCGGCCATCGAGCAGGCGCATGCGCTGCTCGACGATGTCCAGCATCTCCCGCACGGCGATCGCGAGCGCCTGTTCGGCTACCTCGAGGGCGGCGGCAAGATGATCCTGGTGGAGCCCGATGCGCTGCTCACCGAAGCCCGTCGCATGCCCGGCCTCGACGGACAGAAAATGTCCAAGTCCTACGCCAACACCATCGCCTTGCGCGAGGATGAGGAAAGCATTACGAAAAAAATCCGCACCATGCAGACCGACCCGCAGCGCGTGCGCCGCACCGATCCGGGCAATCCGGACAAATGCCCGGTCTGGCAGTTCCATGTCATCTATTCGAGCGGCGAAGTGCAAGACTGGGTGCAGAAGGGCTGCCGCAGCGCCGGCATCGGCTGCATCGAATGCAAGCAGCCGGTGATTGACGGCATACTCAAGGAACAGGAGCCGATGCGCGAACGCGCCAAGGCTTACGAGGATGACCCGCAGTTGGTACGTAATATCATCGCCGACGGTTGCGAGCGCGCGCGCAAGCTGGCGCAGGAGACCATGCGCGACGTGCGCGAGGCGATGGGTCTCGATTTCAACTGATCGATATGGCCATGTCCGAGTCGACCGTCGATAACCAGAATCCGCCACCACCCGGCGCGGGAGCGGGCCTGGATGCCGCTACCATCCTGGCCGACCATGTGCCCAAGCTCTATGGCGAGCCGCTGGCGGCGCTGCCGACGGACCTCTACATCCCGCCCGATGCGCTGGAGGTTTTTCTCGATGCTTTCGAAGGCCCGCTCGACCTGCTGCTGTATCTGATCCGCAAGGCCAACCTCAATGTGCTCGACATTCCGATGGCGCCGCTGACTGCGCAATATCTGGTTTATGTCGAGGCGATGCAGAGGAAGAATCTTGAACTCGCCGCCGAATACCTGCTGATGGCAGCGATGCTGATCGACATCAAATCGCGCATGCTGCTGCCGCGGCCACCCAAGCTGGAAAACGGCGAGCCCGAGGATCCGCGCGCCGAACTGGTGCGGCGTTTGCTCGAATACGAACAGATAAAAGCCGCCGCTGCGCGCATTGATGCCCTGCCGCAGGCCGGGCGCGATTACGAAACCGTGACGGTATGGATTGCCAGCGAGGTGGCGGAGCGGCAGCCCGATGTCTCGCTGCACGACCTGCAACTGGCCTGGCTCGGTCTTATGAAGCAGGCGCGCGTGATGCAGCACCACAGGATCAAGCGCGAGGAATTGTCGGTGCGCGAATACATGACAGGCATCCTGCGCAAACTCCAGGGCCGCGGCTTCATGGTCTTCGAGGACCTGTTCGATGTTGCGACCGGCGCGCCGGCGCTGGTGGTGAGTTTTATCGCCATTCTCGAACTGGCCCGCGAGAGCCTGATCGAAATCACCCAGAACGAGGCGCTGGCACCCATTTACGTGAGAACAGCCAATGACCATGATGCAGTTGTACAAGCCTGAGGACTACAAGCGCGTCCTCGAAACCGCGCTGCTGGTGGCCACCGAGCCGGTCCAGCTGGTCGATCTGAAGAAGCTCTTCGACGAGGAGTTCGACGACGATACCTGGCGCACGCTGCTCGACGACCTGCGCCGCGACTGGGCCGACCGCGGCATCGAACTGGTGCAACTGGCGGGCGGTTGGCGTTTCCAGACCCGGCCCGAGTATCAAGGTTTCATCGAACGCCTGAAGAACGAGAAGCCGCCGCGCTATTCGCGTGCCGTGCTGGAAACCTTGTCCATCATCGCTTATCGTCAGCCGGTGACGCGCGGCGATATCGAGGATATTCGCGGTGTGGCCGTGTCACCGAATATACTCAAGGTACTCGAAGGGCGCGGCTGGGTCGATGCCGTCGGCCATCGCGATACGCCGGGCCGTCCGGCCCTGTATGCCACGACGCGCAAGTTTCTCGATGACCTCGGTTTGCGCAGCCTGTCCGAACTGCCGCCATTGACCGAAATTGAAAGGGTGATGAATCTTGCCGACAATACCGCGTTCCCGCAAGCGCAGCCCGCTCCGGCAGCCACAGAAGCCGTCGACGACGGCTACCCCGCCGCGCAAAGCGGCATCGACCCTGACCCCGACGTCAATCTCATCGGAGCGCCGAACCCGGACGGCTCGGCCAGCCCAGCCTCCGAGTAGGGGAGCGACTGGCGGCCATGCCAGGCGTGGCGCCCCGGTCGAACTGCCCGCGATCAAGCTGCAGAAGGCACTGGCCGATGCCGGTCACGGCTCGCGGCGCGAGATCGAGACCTGGATCGCGGAGGGGCGCGTCAGTGTCAACGACGAGCCGGCCCATATCGGCCAGCGCGTCACCACCAACGACAAGGTCAAGCTCAACGGCCGCCTGGTCTACCTGAAGAACGCCGAACGCCTGCCGCGCGTGCTGATCTACCACAAGCCGGAAGGCGAGATCGTCTCGCGCGACGATCCCGAAGGGCGGCCCAGCGTGTTCGAGAAATTGCCGCGTCTTCGCGGCAGCCGCTGGATTGCGGTGGGCCGGCTCGACTTCAATTCCTGCGGCCTGCTGCTGGTCACCGACAGCGGCGAACTGGCCAACCGCCTGATGCACCCGCGTTACGAACTGGAACGCGAATATGCCGTGCGCGTGATGGGCGAGGTGAGCCAGGAATCGATTTATCTGTTACAAGCGGGTATCGAACTGGAAGATGGCATGGCCCGTTTCATCCGTATCTCACCGGCGGGTGGCGAGGGCGCCAACCATTGGTACCACGTCGTGCTCAACGAAGGCAAAAACCGCGAAGTGCGGCGCATGTTCGCCGCAGTGGGGGTGATGGTCAGCCGCCTGATGCGGGTGCGCTACGGCCCGGTGGGGCTGCCGCCCCAACTCAAGCGCGGTCAGTATCGCGAGCTCGAAGATGCCGAGGTCAAGGCGCTGATGAGCGTCCTGACCCCCGTGAACCC